>JAZNOA010000061.1:0-59034 GCA_045580545.1 Acutalibacteraceae bacterium
CATTGTTTGTGTTACAGTTTTCATGACGAATGGTTAATCCTCCTGTCTGTTTTGATTCGGCAACTTAACTGTAACACAGGATTTTCCATTCGTCACTCTTTTTTTATTCGTTACTGTAACACATCTATTGTAAACCTACAATTTATTTTTATTTATTTATTACAAAAAAATTGCATTTGGAAAAACAGTATGATATAATATTATATAATTGTGTAAAATTTCACAGGAAGTAAAAAATCAGCAAAATGAAATTTGGTGAGAAGAATAAACATTCTGTTTTTAACAATCGGAATATTGAGCGATATTGAAGAACATTCTTTATACTCTGATTTATTGCGTAGTTTACGGGATAGGGGTCATAAAGTATATTTTGCAACTCCTTGTTCTGATAAAGATAACACCACAGAATTTAAAACTGTTAACGGAGTAAATATTCTGAGAATTAAAACTCCTAAAATCAGAAGTGTTCCGAATTTAATTGCCAAGGGTATTTCGACACTTTTAGTGGAGCCTCTGTTTATTAAGGGTATAAAAAAATATTTTAAGAATGTTAAATTCGATTTGGTCTTGTATTCAACTCCGCCCATAACCTTTTGCAATGCGGTAAACTACGTTAAAAGGCGTGATAATGCCAAAACCTATTTAGCATTAAAGGATATTTTTCCTCAAAATGCGGTAGATTTACAGATGCTTTCAAAGTGCGGAATTAAAGGTTTGATTTACAAATATTTTCGCTTAAAAGAAAAGAAACTTTATCAAATATCCGATAAAATCGGCTGTATGTCTAAGGCTAATGCGGATTATATTTTGAAAAATAATCCGCAGGTTTCTCCCACAAAGGTTGAGATTTTTCCCAACTGCATTGACATAGTGGATATGAGAATCGAAAATGTAGAAAAACAAAAAATACGCGAGGAATACGGTTTTCCTAAAGATAAAAAGATTTTTGTATACGGCGGAAATTTAGGAATACCGCAGGATGTACCGTTTTTTGTGGAATGTTTAAAAAAGTGTGCAGATCTAAAAAATGCTTATTTTGCGATAGCGGGTAGCGGAACTCAGCAGTCGGTTTTAGAAAATTACATAAATACAGAAAAACCCGCCAATGTCAAATTTTTGGGCCGTATGCCAAAGCAGGAATATGAGAAAATGTTGTCTTGTGCAGATGTTGGTTTGATTTTCTTAGACCGCCGATTTACCATACCAAACTTTCCGTCCCGTATTTTATCCTATATGCAGGCGGGTCTTGCAGTTATTTCCTGTACTGACAGTAATACGGATATCGGTGATACGGTTGTAAACGGAGGTTTTGGTTGGATGTGCGAAAGCAGTTCTGCCGAAAATTTCAAAAACTGTGTAATCGAGGCTTTAAACAGTGATTTGAATCCAAAATCACAAAACTCATTTGAATTTCTGTCGGAAAATTATGATGTTAAAAAGTGGGTGGGAAACATTGAAAGTTTTGCTGATTAATAGCGTTTGCGGAATTAAAAGTACCGGTAGAATTTGCACCGACATTGCAGAGGAATATTTGTCCTTAGGATATGAAGTTAAAATTGCTTACGGCTGTGAAGAGGTACCCGAAAAATATAAAAAAATATCGGTCAAAATCGGTAATACCGCCGACCGAATGATGCACGGAGTTTCAACACGGATTTTCGATAACCACGGTTTCGGTTCAAAAAGAGCCACCGCCGAGTTTTTAAAGTGGGCAGAGGAATATAATCCCGATATTCTCTGGCTTCATAATCTTCACGGTTACTACATAAACATTGAAATGCTCTTTGATTGGATAAAGCAAAGACCCTGTATGCGGGTTAAATGGACACTTCACGATTGTTGGAGTTTTACGGGGCATTGCAGTCATTTTGTTGTGGCGGGGTGCGATAAATGGAAAAGCGGATGCCGTAAATGTCCCCAAAAAAGATGTTACCCCACAAGTTACGTGTTTGATAACAGCAAAAGAAATTTTGAACGCAAGAAAAATGCTTTTTCAGGTGTCAAAAATATGACACTGATTGTTCCGTCTAATTGGTTAGCCGGTTTGGTTAAAGATAGTTTTTTAAGAGACTACCCGATTGAGATAAAATATAATAAAATCAATACAAATATATTCAAACCAACCGAAAGCGATTTTAAATTTAAGTACGGTTTAGAGAACAAAAAAATTATTTTGGGCGTTGCTACCGCTTGGGGAAAGTCTAAGGGACTTTATGATTTTTATAAACTGTCGAAAATGCTTGACGATAGTTATGCAGTTGTTTTAGTTGGACTTTCCGAAAAGCAAATTGCAAAACTGCCGAAAGGAATAGTGGCAATTAAAAAAACAAACGACACAAAAGAATTGGCGGCAATATATACCGCCGCCGATGTTTTTGTTAATCCGAGCCGTCAGGAAACATTCGGTTTGACCACTTTAGAGGCACTTTCCTGCGGAACAAAGGCGATAGTTTATAAAGACACCGCCTGCGAGGAAGTTGCGAAAAAATACGGCGGAATATCCGTTGAATACGAAAATATTGAGGAAATTGTAAAAAACATTAAAAATATATGTGAGTAACAATAACCTCATTGGCAGGTCAAAATAAGGAAGTGAGACTTTATGAAAACTGAATATTTAAAGTCTGACTCCAAATTTGTGTTTTTGGGCGGAATGTTTTTTGAGGGTCAGGAAAAAACGGTTTTTTCAAATTCAAAATCCTTGCCGCAAACCGCTTCAAACAAACTTCAGTGGAATTTGATAAAGGGATTAGAGCAAAATCTTAAAGCACCGCTGAAACTGATTAGTGCTTTGTTTTTGGGGGATTTCCCATTAGGCTACAAAAAAGCGGTTATAAAAAATCAGGAATTTAACCATACGGATATTGCCGGTCATAAGGATTATTCTGTGGGTTTTTTAAATCTCCCCATAATAAAACATATATTCAGAAAAAATGCAATAAAAAGGTGCATAAATAAGAATATTGCCTCGGCGAATACCGAATTGGCTTTCGGTTACAGTATGAGCACCCCTATTGTGGACAATCTTCTATACATTAAAAGATTAAACCCTTCGGTTAAAACCTGCCTCATTGTGCCCGACCTGCCCGAATTTATGAATGTTGGCGGAAAGAAAAGACCGCTTTTTGGCTTTCTTAAAAAAATCGATACAAAAAGTCTTTATAAAAAAATTAAAGGTATTGATTATTTTGTTGTGATTTCAAAATATATGCCTGAAAAATTGGGCGTCCATAAAAACAGGTGTGTTGTGGTTGAGGGAATTGCCGATATTAACGGTGCCAATACCGCAAAAAAAGTCACGGATATTAAGAATATTGTTTATACCGGTGCTTTAAGCACAAAACTCGGAATTGATACATTGATCAACAGTTTTTCAGCATTAAAGGATGAAAATTTAAAGTTGACTTTGGCGGGAAGCGGAAGCAGGGAATACATAGAAAATGCTCAAAAAAACGATAACCGAATTGATTATTTGGGAACGGTTTCCAATGAAACCGCAAGGGAACTGCAACGTGGTGCTTATCTGCTTGTAAATCCCAGAAATTCAAGTGACGAATACACGAAATACAGTTTTCCATCCAAAATTTTGGAATATATGTTATCGGGTACCCCTGTTGTTTCTATGGCATTAAAGGGGATACCCGAAGAATACTATGAACATTTGATTATAGTAGAAAACAGTTTGGAAGAAACCCTTAAATCGGCACTTAACGAGGACGTTGAAAAGTTGTTTATTAAGGGACGAAATGCTATGGAATTTGTAAGAGATAACAAAAACGCTTTTGTTCAAACAAAAAAAATTATCGAAGTGTTAGGATACGAAATATGATTAAATCTCAAAAAAACAATGATTTGCCAATGCAAATTGCGGTTTCCTGTCTCTTGTTTTTGGCAACATTAAACATCTATAATAAGATGGTTTATATGATTTTTGCTGCGTTTTTAGTTTTGCTCACTTTTAAAAAAGTGGATACCGAAATAGATCCGAAGGCAATTATTTTAATACTTTTTTCCTTCACTTTGATTTTGTTTTCTGACGGCAGCGGAATTTTTAAAAACGGAATTTTTGCGGCTATCAGAAATTTTATGTATCCTTTAACTTATATAATCGGGTATAATATCTGTTCTAAGGAAGACAGCGAAAATAAATTCCAAAATATTATGATTTTTGTGGGCCTTGGCTCCTTTTTCCATTATGTACTCAATATGTTTATAAACACCGAGGCTGAGGGCAGAAACACAAAAGATATTTGGTCGGCAAACGTTGTTTCGGCAACCTGCCAAGCGGCACTTTGTTGTATTGCAATCGGAATTTTCGGTGCGGTGCTTTATTCAAAAAGAAAACCGATTTATAAAATACTTGCCATTGCGGGGCTTATCTCAATACTGGTTTACAACCTTGTTTTGGCAGGGAGAACATCGGTAGCGCTTATGCTTATTGTGTTGGTTGCTGGATTTGGGTATTATAGTGTTCTCAATAAAACCCGACGTTTAAAAACTATTTTGCCAATATGTTTTGCAGTCTTTTTTATAATGTTAGCAATTCGTTTTAATTGGTTTGGGATTGGCGACTATGTTTTCGAGTCTAACCTTTTTGAACGGTTTACCGAAGAAACAACAATCAACTCCTCCAGCGGTCGAACGGATTTCAAATTAGAATATCTGAAGTACATACTGATTTATCCCTTTGGAGGCGGTAAAATATATAATGAAGTCGGCAGATATGCCCATGATTTGCTTTTAGACTTATATAGCGACGCAGGAATAATTGCGGCAATCATAATTTTAGTTATATTGATTATATCTTTGAAAAATACATTTAAGGTTTTTAAAAATAAAAATATTTCAACAGATATGAAGATGTTGGTTTTTTGTGTTTACATAGTTATTTACATTCAATTTTTCTTAGAACCTATTATGGCGGGAATGCCGTGGCTACTCGCATTATTCTTATTTTACAACGGTATGATTTCACGCCGGTTGGAACCCACAGAAAAGGAATTACAGATATGAAAGTATTATGGATTACCAATGTTGCTTTGCCTGATGTTTGCAAAGATTTGAATGTTAGGGTATCTCCTTTCGGCGGTTGGCTGACTGGGTATTTGAATGAGATTTTAAATAACGTCACCTGCCTTGTGTCTGTTTTTCCTTTCGGCAAAACAGTCAAGGGAAGTTCGGGTAATATTAAATATTACGGTTTCAAATCAAAAGGTAATAAAAAAGAATTACTTAATTACTTTGCAGATATTATTGAGAAAGAAAAGCCTGATGTTATTCATATTTTCGGCACTGAGTCTACCCATTCAAATTTAATGATGAAAGCGTCAAAGGAACTGGGTATGCTCCGAAATACGGTTGTGAGCATACAGGGATTAGTTTCGGTGTATGCTAAGCATTATTTTGCATATCTTCCTCGAAAGGTAATATATGGCTTTACTTTTAAGGAAGTTTTAAAGCGAAACAATGTGAAACTTTTAGCCGAAAAATTTAAAGAGCAGGGCATATTGGAAGTTGAAACCCTTAAAGAGGTTAAAAATGTTATAGGCAGAACAGATTGGGATGAGGCATGTGTTAAGCAAATTAACCCAAATGTAA
Organism: Acutalibacteraceae bacterium; assembly: GCA_045580545.1. Taxonomy (GTDB): domain Bacteria; phylum Bacillota; class Clostridia; order Oscillospirales; family Acutalibacteraceae; genus UBA737. The sequence continues at coordinate 5,599 of JAZNOA010000061.1, forward strand.
ATTTCTTTTTTTGTAACGAGTCTTTAAGGGAAAGTTTTTATGATAAGGAATGGAATTTGGAAAATTGCGAAAAACATTCGGTTTTTGTCAGCCAAGCCTCCTATCCGATTAAGGGTTTTCATTTAATGCTTGAAGGGTTTAAGGAAATTGTGAAAAAGTACCCCGATGCTAAACTTTACACAACAGGAAAAAATCCCTTGACCTTAAAGGGAATGGATAAACTCAAACAAAGTTTATATTCCAAGTATTTAGGAAAACTGATTAAAAAGTATAAATTGGAAAATAACGTGGAGTTTTTAGGATTTCTAAGCGAAGAAAAAATGGCAGAAAGATTTTTAAAATCAAATGTTTTTGTAAGTCCTTCGAGTATCGAAAACAGTCCTAACTCTGTGGGAGAGGCAATGCTCTTGGGAGTGCCTACGGTCTCAAGCGATGTGGGCGGAGTAAAGAATATGCTTACCCACGGAAAAGATGGTTTTATATATCCTGCGGACGAACCTTATATGATAGAATACTATGTTTCAAAAATCTTTGAAAGCAGTGACTTGGCAAAGGAAATTTCAAAAAACGCCAAGGAGCACGCCGAATATACTCATAACCGCTTCCTTAACGGCAAAACCTTAATGGAAATTTATAATAATATTAAATGAATTACAGGTGTCGGAATGAAGATAGTACATATCGCCCCCAATGCCCCCTATTCGGAAGGCTGGGGTTATCACGAAAATTTGCTTCCCAAATATCATACAATATTGGGGCACGAAGTCAGCCTTATTGTCAGTAATTATTCTATGAACGAGGGCAAACCTGCCTTAGTGCCTTGCGAAGATTTTATGTCCGCCGACGGCTTTAAGGTTTACCGCAGAAGCGTTTATTACGGAAAAACCCTTAAAACCCTTTCAAAAATGGAGGTTTATGATATTTTAACCGATATTAAACCTGATTTTGTTTTTTTTCACGGCTTGATTAGTTCTTCAATTTTTGATGTTGTTAAATATAAGAAAAAGGTCAATCCCAAATGTGTGATAGTGCAGGACAATCATTTAGACTATTATAATGCACCTGTTAAAAGGGATATAAAGTCTAAGGTTTTAAGATTTCTTTACAGAATGATGTTTGCTTTAACTAAAAAGTACATCAGCAAGGTTTATTGCGTTACTCCTTGGAGAAAACAGTATGCCGAAGATTATTTCAAGGTTCCTTCCGAAATGACCGACATTCTTATTATGGGTGCGGATGACGGAAAAATTGATTTTGCAAATAGGGAAAGTATCAGAAAAGAAATCAGAGAAAAGTACGGAATTAAAGATGATGAATTCCTTATTGTCTCAGGCGGAAAAATTGATAAGCCTAAAAACATACATCTGCTGATGCAGGCTGTAAATAAGTGTGATAGCGTTAAACTTTTGGTTTTCGGTGATGTTCTCCAAGATATTAAAGGGGAATTTGACAACAGTTTGTCAGACAAGATAGTTTATATCGGCTGGATAGATGGTTCTAAGGTTTACGATTACTTTTTTGCGGGGGATTTGGTGATTTTTCCCGGAACTCATTCGGTTTTGTGGGAGCAGGCATGTGCCACAAAGGTGCCCTGCGTTTTCAAAAAGTGGGACGGTATGGATCACGTTAACAACGGCGGAAACAGTGATTTTGTCGGAGAAGTGACGGTTGACGCCCTGATAGAAAAAATCGAGGAGTTGAAGTTTACTCCAAAGTATTATAAAATGAAAGAAACCGCACAGTCGGAAAAAACGGATATTTATTTATACAGTAATATTGCAGAAAGGTCGTTGGAGTGTATTGGTTAGGTCTTTAATAAATAGATTTAAAACCAATAAAGAAGCCAAAAATGCATTCTGGATTATCGGCGGAAAAGTAATCCAAATGCTTATCTCCTTAGTTGTGGGGCTGATTACCGCCAGGTATTTAGGTCCCGCTAACTATGGACTGATTAACTATGCCAACGCTTATATAGCCTTTTTTACCTCTCTTTGCAATTTGGGTATAAATTCGGTTATAGTAAAAAATTTTGTTGACCACCCGGAGGAAGAGGGAGAAACCTTAGGCACATCTATGCTTTTGAAGTTTCTTTCAAGTACACTTAGTTGCATTATAATATTTTTGATAGTTTCCGTTGCGGATGCCGGCGAAACCGAAACCATATTGGTTGTATTACTCAGCAGTATTTCGGTTATTTTCAATATATTTTCTACTTTGAATTATTGGTTTCAGTCAAAATATTTGGCTAAACGGACTGCTGTAACAGCACTCATATCCTATATATCGGTTGCACTTTACAAAATCTTGTTGCTGATAACAGGTAAAAGCGTGCTTTGGTTTGCGTTTTCAATGTCGGTTGATTATATTGCCTATGCAATTATCATCTTTCTTTTCTATAAAAAGGACGGAGGACCTAAATTTTCCGTTTCCATTGCTAAGGCAAAGGAACTGTTAAAATCAAGTTATCATTTTATTCTTTCGGGACTCATGGTTGCGGTTTACGGTTATACGGATAAATTTATGCTAAAGCAGATGCTCGACAGCGAGTCGGTGGGATACTATGCCACCGCAACGGCGGTATGCGGTATGTGGACCTTTGTGCTCTCGGCAATAATCGACTCGGTATACCCCACGATTATGAATCTTCATAAAACCGATAAGATCGGATTTGAGAGAAAAAACCGTCAGTTATATGCCATTGTGTTTTATGTTTCGATGGCGGTTTCGGTTTGTTTTACCCTTTTTGGAAATATCATAATAAATATACTTTACGGTGCAAAATTTGCGGGTGCCGTAGGTCCCTTGAGGGTTGTAACCTGGTATACGGCGTTCTCGTTTTTAGGGGTTGCTAGAAATGCTTGGATAGTTTGCGAAAATAAGCAAAAATATCTTAAATATATGTATATTTGTGCCGCCGCTATCAATGTTATTCTAAATTTCTGCCTTATTCCGATTATGGGAGCCACAGGGGCTGCATTGGCATCCCTTATAACAGAAATTTGCACCAGTATTGTACTGCCGTTAATTTTCAGAGATATGCGGCAAAATGCAAAACTTATTTTGCAGGCGATGCTTTTGAAAGATGTGTTTGGAGGGCTAAATGTTGAAGAAAGAAATCAAAAGAATTGCTAAATCAATTGTCTATGCGTTGCCTTCAACGGCTGTTTTAATGTTTCACCATGTAACCGATACCCCAAAATTTACAAAAAGCGGTTGTATTTTAAGCAGTGAGAATTTTTATGATGTAATAAATTATTTTAATAATTACACATCTGTAAAAGATGCTCTTAGATTTTCTTTTAAAAAACGGGTTGCGTTAACCTTTGATGACGGTCTATCGGATGTTTTTCATATCGCATATCCTTTTTTAAAGAAAAAACAAATACCCTTCACGGTATTTGTTGTAACCGACTTCTTGGATACAGACGGTTACATAACTACGGAAGAACTGAAAATTTTAGCCGCCGATCCGCTGGTTACAATCGGATCTCACGGGATGTCACATAAGGTTTTTCCTCAAATGACTGCAGAAGAAAAGAAAAAGGAACTTATCATTTCAAAAGAAAAATTGGAAATTGTCATCGGCAAAGAGGTTGAATTTTTCGCTTATTCCCACGGTCAGTATGACGAAGAAACCCTGTCACTTGTGAGGGTGTATAAATATGCTTTTGGGGTAACGGCAGTTCCGCTATTGCACATTATGAAAACAGTAAAAAGATATACTCTTCCCCGATATAATATAAGCAATGACAGTTGCGAATATTTTAAAAAGAAGTTATTTAGATACAGTAAATAATCTATTGATGGAGTAGTTGTTATGTCACTTTATGAAAAAATCAAAACTCAAGAAGAATGTCTGTCGGTAATCGGTCTCGGATATGTGGGAATGCCCATTGCCGTTGCTTTTGCAGAAAAGGGATTAAAGGTTATCGGTTTTGACCTTAACAAGGAAAAGATAGAACTTTATAAAAAGGGTGTTGACCCCACAAAAGAGGTGGGTGACGAGGCAATTAAAAATTCAACCGTTGAGTTCACTGCTGATGAAAAGCAGTTGCAAAAAGCAAAGTTTCATATTGTCGCCGTTCCAACACCCGTAAATACCGATCACACTCCCGATTTATCACCGGTTATCGGTGCCAGCGAGATTGTGGGCAGAAACCTTGTGAAAGGTTCTATTGTGGTTTATGAATCCACTGTGTACCCGGGTGTTACGGAAGATGTTTGTATACCCATTTTGGAGAAAGAATCGGGACTTAAATGCGGTGTTCATTTTAAGGTTGGATACTCCCCAGAAAGGATAAATCCCGGTGATAAGGTACACAGACTTGAAAATATCAGTAAAATAGTTTCCGGTATGGACAAGGAAAGTTTAGAGGAAATCAAGAATGTTTATGACTTGGTTATTGAGGTCGGAACATACCCTGTTTCAAATATCAAAACCGCCGAGGCTATTAAGGTTGTTGAAAACAGTCAAAGGGATATTAACATTGCCTTTATGAACGAACTTGCTATGGTATTTGACCGTATGGGAATTGACACCAACGAGGTTGTTGACGGAATGAATACCAAGTGGAACGCTTTAGGTTTCAGACCCGGTCTTGTGGGCGGTCACTGTATCGGTGTTGACCCGTATTATTTTACATATCAGGCCGAAAAACTGGGATATCACAGCCAAATTATTTTAAACGGCAGAATTGTTAATGACGGTATGGGTGAATTTGTGGCAGATGCGGCGGTTAAACAGATGATTTCCGTGGGTCAGGCTCCTAAAAAATCCAAGGTTGTTGTCTTAGGGCTAACCTTTAAGGAAAACTGTCCCGATACCCGTAACAGTAAGGTTGCGGATATAATTAAACGCCTTAATGAATACGGAATTGACCCCATTGTGGCAGACCCGTGGGCTGACGAAAATGACGCTTTAAAGGAATACGGCGTTGCACTTATTTCTTTAGAGGAGGTTAATAACGCCGACTGCGTGATAATTGCAGTAGCCCACAATGAATTTAAGGATATGCCCTTAGAAAGGATAAAGACACTTTTCAGAAACTGTGACGACGGTGAAAAGGTACTTATTGATGTTAAGGGGCTTTATACGGTGGATGAACTTGAAAAATCGGGCATGAAGTATTGGAGGCTGTAATTTATGAATTCTTTTAAAAATAAAACCCTGCTTATAACAGGGGGAACTGGCAGTTTCGGAAATGCGGTTTTAAACAGATTTTTAAAGACAGATATCGGTGAAATTCGCATATTCTCCCGTGACGAAAAAAAGCAGGACGATATGCGTCACGAATTTCAGGCAAAAATGCCTGATATGGCTGAAAAAATTAAGTTTTTCATAGGGGACGTAAGAGATTTGGGGAGCATTAAAAACGCTATTAAAGGCGTTGATTATGTCTTCCACGCCGCCGCTTTAAAGCAGGTTCCCTCCTGTGAGTTTTTTCCTATGGAAGCGGTTAAAACCAATGTTTTAGGTACAGATAACGTTTTAACAGCCGCCACCGAAGAGGGTGTTAAATCGGTTATTTGCCTTTCAACCGACAAGGCGGCATATCCCGTTAATGTTATGGGAATTTCAAAAGCACTTGCCGAAAGAACTGCGGTGGCAAAAAGCCGGAATTCGGGGAATACAAAAATTTGCTGCACCCGTTACGGAAACGTTATGTGCAGCAGAGGAAGTGTTATTCCGCTTTGGATCGACCAGATTAAAAAGGGAAATCCCATTACTGTAACCGAACCTAAAATGACCCGCTTTATAATGAGTCTTGATGAGGCGGTTGACCTTGTTCTTTTTGCATTTGAAAACGGAACAAGCGGCGACATTTTGGTACAAAAAGCACCTGCCTGTACCATTGAAACCTTGGCAAAGGCTGTGGCAGAACTTTTTAATCCCGATGCCGAAATAAAGGTTATAGGTATTCGCCACGGCGAAAAAATGTATGAAACTCTGCTTACAAACGAGGAATGTGCCAATGCGGTTGACCTTGGCAATTTTTACCGTGTTCCTGCGGATGCAAGAAGTCTTAATTACGATAAGTATTTTACCGACGGCGACGTTAAAAGAAATCCCTTGACCGAATTTAATTCAAACAACACTAAACTTTTAAATGTTAAAGAGGTTAAGGAAAAACTTTTGGCTTTGGATTATATTAAAGAAGAATTGGGAATTAAGAGGGATTAAAATGAAGATTTTAGTTACCGGTGCTAAGGGTTTTGTTGGCAAAAATTTAGTTTCCGCCCTTTATAATATTAAGGAGGGGAAGGATAGAACTCGTGCTGATTTAAATATTGAGGAAATATTTGAATTTGATATTGATACTGATGACAGTTTATTAAATAAATATTGCAAAGAGGCGGATTTTGTTTTCAACCTTGCGGGAATTAACCGTCCTCAGAATTCGGAAGAATTTATGGAGGGTAATTTCGGTTTCGGTAAAAAACTACTAAGCCTCCTTAAAGAAAATAATAATACCTGCCCTATAATGCTTTCTTCATCTATCCAAGCGGAATTGGACAATCCCTACGGCAGGTCTAAAAAAGCGGGGGAGGATTTACTGTTTCAATACGGCAAAGAAACCGGAACTAAGGTTTTGATTTACCGTTTGCCCAACCTTTTTGGTAAATGGTGCCGACCGAATTACAACAGCGTTATCGCAACATTTTGCCATAACATTGCAAACGATAAGCCCATAACCGTCAACGACCCGTCGGTTGTGCTGACTCTGGTTTACATAGACGATTTAGTTGACGAACTGATTTCCGCTCTTTCAGGCTCGGAGCATCGGGATGGTATATTTTGCAGGGTGGAAACAGAACATAAAGTAACCTTGGGTGAAATAGCAGATTTGATTTACGGTTTCAGCAGTCAACCGAAAACCCTTTTAATGCCTCAAATACCCGATAATTCTTTTGAGAAAAAACTCTATTCCACCTATCTTTCCTATTTACCAAAGGAAAAGGTGAGTTTTCCACTTAAAATGAACATTGATGAAAGAGGCAGTTTTACCGAACTTTTAAAAACCGAAAACTGCGGTCAGTTCAGCGTTAACATTTCAAAACCAAATATCACCAAAGGCCAGCATTGGCACCACTCTAAATGGGAATTTTTCATTGTGGTATCGGGTCACGGATTGATACAGCAGAGAAAAATCGGCAGTGCTGAAATTTTAGAATTTGAGGTATCGGGTGATAAAATCGAGGCTGTTCAAATGCTTCCCGGATATACCCATAACATAATCAATCTAAGCAATAGCGAAAATCTCGTAACTGTTATGTGGGCAAACGAACAGTTTGATAAAAATCACCCCGATACATATTTTGAAGAGGTTTAAATTATGGGAATTAAAACTGATTACAGCGATGTGAAATTTAAAGAAAACGGCAAAATCAAACTTTTGATAATTGTGGGTACCCGCCCTGAAATTATCCGTCTTTCTGCGGTTATAAATAAGTGCAGGAAGTATTTTGACTGTATTTTGACACACACAGGTCAAAATTATGACTATAACCTAAACGGGGTTTTCTTTAAGGATTTGGAGATTTCCGACCCTGAGGTTTATATGAACGCCGTCGGGGAAGATTTGGGAGAGACGGTTGGAAACATAATCAACTGTTCCTTCAAACTGATGAATGAAATAAAGCCCGATGCATTGCTTGTTTTGGGAGACACTAATTCCTGCCTTTCGGCTATTAGTGCTAAACGGCTTCATATCCCCATTTTCCATATGGAGGCGGGAAACCGCTGTAAGGACGAGTGCCTCCCCGAGGAAACCAACCGCCGAATTGTGGATATCATTTCCGATGTTAATATGGCTTACAGTGAGCAGGCGAGAACATATCTTCACGAGTGCGGACTTCCAAAAGAACGCACCTATGTTACAGGCTCCCCCATGGCTGAGGTTTTAAGAGCAAATCTTGAAAAAATAGAAAACAGCGATATTCATTCAAAATTGAGACTCAAAAAGGGCGAATACATTCTCCTTTCGGCTCACAGAGAGGAAAATATTGACACCGAAAAGAATTTTTTATCCCTTTTTAACGCCATAAATAAATTGGCGGAAAAATACGATATGCCCATACTTTATTCCTGCCACCCCCGTTCAAAGAAGCGATTGGAAGAGTCGGGTTTTAAACTTGACAACCGTGTTGTAAGGCACGAGCCTTTAGGTTTTCACGATTATAACTGCCTGCAAATGAACGCCTTTGCGGTGATTTCGGACAGCGGAACTTTACCCGAGGAAAGTTCATTTTTCACGAGTATCGGAAAATCCTTTCCTGCAGTTTGTATCCGCACTTCAACCGAACGTCCCGAGGCACTTGACAAGGCTTGTTTTGTGATTGCAGGTATCGACGAAAGATCCCTTTTGCAGGCAACAGATACCGCAATAGCCGCCAACACCGAGGGCGATTTCGGTACTCCCGTTCCCGATTATTTGGACGAAAATGTGTCTACTAAGGTTATAAAACTGATTCAGAGTTATACAAATATTGTCAACAAAACGGTTTGGAGAAAGGATATTTAATGACCGATTTCAACTTGCTTTTGGCTATTTTAAAGGGTGAATTGACAGATGAAAAAGCGGATTTGGAAATAACCCCCGAATCCGCCGAAGGTGTTTTGAGACTTGCTAAAAAACACGATTTAACCTATGTTGCGGCTCATTATCTTAATAATAGTTTCCAAAAAACCGAGAAAACAGAGCAAGCGGAAGTTTTGCAGTTTTACAGAATGGAGCAACAAAAATTCACCCTCTCTCAGGTAAAAGAAATTTTTAATGAGGAAAAAATACCCTTTATTCCCCTAAAGGGAAGCGTTATTAGAGAATACTATAATAACCCCCTTTCAAGGTCGAGTTGCGATATTGATATACTGATTAAACCCGAAGATTTAAGTAGGGCAGAGAAGAGACTAATCAACTTAGGGTATAAAAAAGAAATTGAAAATTTCCACGATGTTTCTTTTATCACAAAAAGTAATGTGAATGTTGAACTTCATTTCAGCCTTTTAGAGCAGGAAACGGGAATCGATAAAATTCTCCAAAACCCGTGGAATTATGCGGTTCTAAAGGAAAAAAGCGAATATAAATTTACCGATGAATTTTTAGTATTTTATTTTTATGCCCATGCATTTCATCATTTTCTAACGGGCGGTTGCGGAATTAAAACCCTAATGGATTTGTATGTTTTAGAAAACAATATGGGTCTTAAAACCGAAGTTGCCGAAGTACTTTTGAAAGAAGCCGAAATCTATAAATTTGCTGTTTGTCTTAGAGATTTAAGCGACTGCTGGTTTAAGGCACAGGAAAAAACCGAAAGGACTCAAATGCTTGAGCAATATATTCTTAAAGGCGGGGTATACGGTAATAAGGAAAACTTTGTTAAGGTATATAACAGCCGAATGAAAAACAGTCCGAAACACCTGATAGGCGTACTTTTTCCTCCTGCCGCAAAAATAAAAAACAGATATAAAACAAAAGGTATTTTAACTTATTTTTATTATCCTGTTTACTGGGTAGACGGTTTTAAACGGCACAAATTAAAACCGACCCAAAAAACCGAGAATTACAATGTTGACAATCTCTTAAATGACTTAGGAATAATCAAAAAGCCTTAATGCGTTGGCATTAAGGCTTTTGTTATACACCCCAATATTTTCTGTCTAAACTTCTGAACGAAATTGCGGTGAAAATATGTTTTTTATCGATAATTTCGGCACCCTCCAAATCGGCAACCGTTCTTGCAACCTTTAAAATTCGGTCATAAGCACGGGCGGAAAGACCCAAATTATCAAAGGACATTTGAAGATATTTTTCAGCGTCCTCGGTCATTTTGCAGTAGATTTTTGCAAGTTTGGGTGTCAGTCTTGCGTTGCAGGAAATTCCCGTTCCCTCGTAACGCTTTTGCTGAATTAAGCGTGCTTTGTTTACCCGTTCTCTTATTTCTGCCGATGTTTCTTGCCTTTCGGATGAACTCAAGGCACTATAGTCCACGGGAGGCACCTCAACATGCAAATCCATTCGGTCAAGCATAGGTCCCGAAATGCGGTTCAGATACTTTCTAACTGCGTTTTGGGAGCATATACATTCTTTAGTTGGGTGACCGAAAAATCCGCAAGGACAGGGGTTCATAGCACCAACCAGCATAACGGAACAAGGGTAAGTCAGACTGCCCGAAACACGGGAAACAGTAACCTTACCGTCCTCAATAGGCTGTCTCATTGCCTCAATAACATCCCGTTTAAATTCGGGGAGTTCGTCTAAAAACAGAACACCGTTATGGGCTAAGGATATTTCCCCGGGTTTTGGTATGGTTCCTCCTCCCGCAATGGCAGGGGCGGATACCGTATGGTGGGGCGAACGGAAGGGCCGTTCGGTCACAAGGGGATGTTTTTTATTGAGAACTCCCGCAATAGAGTGAATTTTTGTGGTTTCAATGGATTCCTCAAAGGTCATTCTCGGCAGAATTGAGGGAAGCCTTTTTGCAAGCATACTTTTACCAGATCCGGGAGGACCGATTAAAAGCACATTATGTCCGCCGGCGGCGGGAACCTCCAAGGCTTTCTTTGCCGCAATCTGCCCCTTAACCTCGCTAAAGTCAGGTAAAGCCGAAAGGTCGGTGATATCATATTCTGTCGGTTCGGTTTTGGGAATTATAACCTTACCCGTTAAATGGTCTATCAGTTGCGGCAGAGTGTCCACACCGTAAACGCTAATACCATCGATAACCGCCGCTTCCTCGGCGTTCTCTTTAGGGACAAATATGTTCTTTATGCCGTTTTCTTTGGCGGTTATGGTGATAGCCAAAACCCCGTTGGCAGAGCGGATTTTACCGTCAAGAGCAACCTCGCCGATAACAACGCTGTCACTAAACTCTGCTTTTAACTGACCGTATGCCTTTAAAATTGCCAAAAGCACAGGCAGGTCATAGACCGAGCCTTCTTTTTTGCGGTTGGCAGGAGCCAAATTTACGGTTATCCTGCCTAACGGAAACTTAAATCCACAGTTTTTAATGGCAGAACGCACTCGGTCACGGGATTCTTTAACCGCCGCATCGGGAAGTCCCACAATATCAAAAGAGGGAAGCCCTGTAGAAACGTCGGCTTCAACCTCAATCATATATGTATCCATACCGAAAATACCGATACTTCTGATTCTTGAAAACATTTTACCAGTCCTTTAATACTTGTCCTTAGTTAGCAAGGGTTTCGTCTTTTCTTGTAACCTTTTTCTTGGTGCCGTCCGGCTCTAAAATATAAGTGTTCTCAAGTTGTGAAATAAGGCTTTGTTTATAACTTTCAATATATTCCCGCCTGAGTAGTGCCTGCTCCTGCAATTCGCTTTCGGTCAAGCCCTCTCCTTTTTTCTTGCGGGCTAAAAAATTAATTCGGTCAATTTTTTCTTTTGTCATACTAAATCTCGTTTCTGCCTTCTAACGCTCGGGCTAAAGTAAATTCATCGGCATATTCAAGATCACCGCCAACGGGTATACCGTATGCCAAGCGGGTGACTTTGATTCCCATGGGTTTAACAAGGCGGGAAATATAACTAGCGGTGGCTTCCCCCTCAACAGTGGGGTTGGTTGCCATAATAATTTCTTTAACGGTACCGTCCGACAGTCTTGCCATCAATTCCTTGATTTTCAGTTGGTCGGGACCCACATTGTCAAGAGGGGAGATTAGTCCGTGAAGCACGTGGTAAAGACCGGAAAATTCCCTTGTTTTTTCAAAGGTAAATATATCTTTAGGCTCTGCCACAACGCAGATAACAGACCTATCCCGCATATTGTTGTCGCAAATATCACAAATTTCCTTGTCTGTAAAACCTTGACAGCATTTGCAAAAATGAATTTTCTGCCTTGCGTTAACAAGGGCATCGGCAAAACGCTGTGCCCTTTCGGGAGGCTGATTTAAAATACTGTAAGCCAAGCGTTGGGCGGTTTTTTTACCGATACCGGGAAGACGCTCAAACTGGCTTATGAGTTCGGTTAAAGGTACAATATTATTGCTCATTCTTAAAAGAGACCGGGCATATTAAGTCCGCCGGTTATGGCACCCATTTCTTCTTCGGCGGTATTGATTGCATTGGAAATAGCCTCATTTATTGCAACGGTTATCAGGTCCTCAAGCATCTCACTGTCCTCAGGGTCGATAATATCGGGATTGATTTTAATTGATTTAACAAGATGTTTGCCGTCAACCGTCACTTCAACCATACCGCCGCCGGAGGAGGCAGAATACTCCCTATGCTCCAAATCCGCTTGGAGGGCGGTCATATCCTCCTGCATTTTTTGAGCCTGTTTCAGCATTTGGTTCATATTTCCGGCACCGCCGGAGTTTGGAATTCTAACCTTCATGATTATTCTCCTATCAATTTATTTCAAATTTTTTAAGTTTTTCAGCCACCGCTAAAAGGGGGTCGCCGTCTGTAGAAACAGTCGGCTTTTTATAGGGACCTAATTTATAGGTAACGCCTAAAACTTCCTGTGCCGCCGAGCGGATACTGTTTTTATAAATCGGGTTTGCTCCGTTAACAAGGCTTCTAAACTGTTCGTTCGGAGCGTCGATTAACAGATAATCACCCTTAATATATGCCTTTGAATCGTTTAAGACACCGCCCATAATGGGACTTTTCTGCTTAATAAGCCGAATTATTTCGTTCCAATTCTCAACCTCTGAGACACCCTTTTCAATGGGAGTTGATTTGACATTTTCTTGAGGAACAGTTACGTTCTCTTCCATTGGAGCGGGAGTTTCATACTCACTGTCGGGCAGGGGAATTTCGTCGTCAATTAGTTCTGCTTTTTTAGAGGCACTTTTATTTTCGGGTTGTGCCGCAGAAGCTATTCTAACGTTATTGCCCTTTTCAAGGGCGGCAACACGCCTTTCAAGGGAGTCTAAATCGGTAGAAAGTGTTGGGTTGCAGATTTTAATCACCGCCAATTCCATTTGAGAACGGCGGTTGCCTGACTGCATTTTAGATGCGGTTTCCTGCAAAATGTTAAGACAGCAGATGATCTCCTTAATATCAAAGTCCTCAGCCTGATTTTCAAGAGCCGCCATTCGTTTGCTTGAGCATACAATCGGTTTTTTGGCACCCTTAACCGTTTTCACAATCATTAAATCCCTAAAATGGGAGGTGAGTTCTGATAACAGCCGAAGCATATCCACAGAGGAATTATTAAGTTCTTCAATGAGAATCAGGGCTTTTTCGGTGTCGCCCTGTTTTAAGCAGTCGGTCAGATCAATTAGATAATCGTTGCCCGCCATTGCACAAACGGTTTCAACGGTGTTTTCATCAATATTCTTATTGTTAGAAGCACAAAGGTCAAGTATTGAAAGGGCGTCTCTCATTCCGCCGTCCGCCACAGAGGCAATAAGGGTTGAGGCATCGTCGGTAACGGTTAAGCCCTCTTTCTCTGCCACATACTGAATTCTTTCGGCAATTTTTTCGCTGTCAATCCGTCTGAAATCGAAGCGTTGACAACGGGAAAGAATAGTAGCTGGCAATTTATGCACTTCGGTTGTTGCAAGAATGAAAATAACGTGGGCGGGGGGTTCTTCAAGGGTTTTGAGAAGTGCATTGAAAGCACCTGAGGATAACATATGAACCTCATCTATTATATACACACGGTATTTTGAATTTGCGGGGGCGAAGTTTATGAGTTCCCGAAGTTCTCTGATACTGTCAACACCATTATTAGAAGCGGCATCAATCTCAACAATATCTGTATTTTCGTCTAAAAGCGAAGCCTTACACTGTTCACATTCGAGGCAGGGGTCGCCGTTTACGGGGTGTTGGCAGTTAACAGCCCTTGCCAAAATTTTAGCACAACTGGTTTTTCCGGTTCCTCTGGTGCCCGTAAATAAATAGGCGTGAACAGTTTTACCGTCGGTCAGTTCCTTTTGCAAAGTTTTTGTCACCTGCTCCTGACCTACCACATCCGAAAAGGTGAGGGGACGGTATTTTCTGTATAAAGCCTGATAAGACACTACTTTTTCACCTCGCAAAAAATTAAAATTGCGTACACAAGTGTACGAATGAGCCGATTTACTGCGGCACACGAAAATACTGCTTAATGCTGCTCGGTTCCCCGCCTGACATGGTTCACAGCGTCCCGTTGCACAGGACCCGCCCATTCGCACACTTGTGTACGCAAATACTTTTCTAATAGATTTTAACACATAATTTACTTTTTTACAAGTATTAAATATAATTTATTATAAAATGTTGAAAAATATAAATGTTGGTGTTATAATTACTGTGTATTATTGTAAGTTGAAAGGTTAATCGTTTTATATGATTTTTGAAAAATGGGATATAATTGACGAAAACGGGAATCTTTCGGGAAAAACCGTTTTTCGAGGGAACGTGCACTTAAAACCCGGTGAATATCATTTGGTGGTTCATATTTGGGTTGTTTCTCCCGACGGGAAAATTTTAATACAACGCCGTTCCGACACTAAAAAACTAATGCCCGGCGAATGGGCGGCAACGGGCGGAGCCGCAATATCGGGTGAAGATTCTTTCACCGCCGCTCAGCGTGAACTTTTTGAGGAACTGGGTATTATGTCTGATAAAACCACCCTTAAAAAGGCATTAAGACTCAAAAGAAGAAATTCACTTCTTGACATTTGGTTTATTAAGAGTGATGTGGATACCTCTAAACTTAAACTTCAGGAAAGCGAAGTTGCCGAGGCTAAATGGGTCACGGCAGAAGAACTCAAGGTTATGGTTAAAAATGAGGAGTTTCATAATTACGGAAATGAATATTTTGTGCGGGTTTTTGATATAATTTCCCAGGTTAAAGGAGCAACGGTATGAGTTTAAATAAAGACGGTATAAGTTGCGTAAGATGTAAATCATACCTATTTGAAGAAGATGATGTGGTTTACTGTCCCGTTTGCGGAGCACCTCATCACAGAGAATGTTATAATGCTTTGGGACATTGTGCTTTAGAAGAACTTCACGGCACTGAGAATGAATACAGCCGTCAAAAGTCTGAAATAACAGAAGAACCTAAAGAGGAACAATTCGAAAATACGGGTAATTTAACGGTTTGTGAGATGTGCGGAGGGGAATTTGACCCACAGTTGGATGTTTGTCCCCGCTGTCATTCACCCAATATGCGAAAAATAGCAGGATATTCTCAGTTTGATTTTTTAGGCGGAGTGCCTGCCGAATACGATTTGGGTGAGGGTGTTACCGCCAACGAGGCGAAGCAGTTTGTTGCCTCCAATACCCACCGATATATTCCTAAATTTGCAGTTTTAAACAAACACAACAAGGTTTCTTGGAACTGGCTGGCTTTTCTTTTCCCCACGGGCTGGATGCTCTCCCGAAAGATGTATAAGCCGGGGATTATAACGGCAGTTTTAAGTATTGCCGCCACCTGTCTCAGTATTCCCTTTGTAAGTGCTTTGAATTTGGAAAGCAGTGCTATTACGGCGAACAATATAAATGCCATAACCGATCAAATTCCCGAAATCGGAATGGCGGCATTTGTGCTTTTTGCCATCGGCGTGGCTTTTGAATGGGGGATTAGAATTGTTTCGGCAATATTCGGTGACTATATTTATAAAAAACATACTATATCTACCATATTGAAGATTAAGGGTGAGGGTCTTGATAAGGTGACGGAATACCGAAAAAGAGGCGGTATGAGTTTACTTATGTTTATCATCGGTATGATGATTATTCAGTATGGGTCATTACTTATTGCTATGCTTATTAAGTGAGGTGTGAAGTTATGAAAAATAACATTTGCGAGGTTTGTCAAACCGAAAATGAGCCTCAGTATAAATACTGTAAGAACTGCGGGCATCCTCTAAACGGAAGTGAAAACAGTAATTACCAGTATACAAATTCCAACGGGGGTCAAACATCCTTTTCAAATGAAATACACTTAAATAATTTTGAGGGTGTTTCGGCAGAGGAAATGGCAATTTTCGTGGGAAAAAATTCCCATAAAATTTTACCTAAATTTGAAAAAATGCAGATTACGAACAGTAAGACCTCTTGGGTGTGGCCCACCGCAATTTTAGGATTTATTTTTGGCCCCTTGGGTTCTGCACTTTGGTTTTTCTACCGAAAGATGTATAAAGCGGCAATGATTTTTGTGGCAATCGGTGCGGTTGTTACCTTACTTACCGGTGTGTTGGCTTACGCCGGCGGGCAAACAGTTCCCCAGAGTGCTGTTGAATCCTTTCTTGCGGGGGACATAAACAAAGCCATTGACGAGATTGTGGCTTCGGGGGAAAATATATCCGAAACCCAGAAAATGCTGTATAATTTCGGTGTTCTTATTGATGACGCTGCCCGTGTTGCCTCGGGCATTTTGGCAGGAATTTTCGGAATGTATTTTTATAAAAAGTTTTGCACCGAAAAAATAACGCAGTACCGCATTTCGTCGCCTGATACCGCTTTCTATAAGATGGGTCTTTCCTATGTTGGGGGCACATCGGGCGGAATGTTGGCAGTTGGAATAATAATTATGTTTGCTATTGAAAATATGGCGGATTTTGTGATGACGTTTTTAAATTTAATTTAATATTTTAAGGAGAGTTTTTATGAAAATCAAAAAGGCTATTATCCCCGCCGCAGGTCTGGGCACCAGAGTTTTACCCGCATCAAAGGCAATGCCGAAAGAAATGCTCCCCATTGTTGATAAACCCGCTATTCAATATATTGTTGAAGAGGCGGTAAATGCCGGAATTACCGACATTTTAATTATCACAAACCGTGGTAAGGGGGTAATCGAGGACCACTTTGATCATTCCTTAGAACTTGAGGCAATGCTTGAAAAACGCGGTAATATTCCCGTTTTGGAAGAGGTTAGAAGGCCTGCAAATCTTGCTAATATTTACTATATCAGACAAAAGGTTACCAAGGGACTTGGGGACGCAGTGCTTAGGGCCAAAGAATTTGTGGGAGACGAGCCTTTTGCCGTGCTTTACGGTGACGATGTAATAATCGGTGAAATTCCCGCAATCGGAGAACTTTGCGAGGCCTTTGAAAAATACGGTAAAAGTGTTGTGGGAATCAAAGAAGTTCCCGATGAACTGATTGTTAAATACTGTTCCCTTAAGGCTGAAAAGTTAGAGGATAAAATCTTCTCGGTTACCGATATGATTGAGAAACCCCCTATTGAAAAGAAGTTTACAAACTACTCTATTTTAGGCAGATGTGTGCTGGACAGTGAAATTTTTGAAATTTTGGAACGCACTCCTTTGGGTGCCGGCGGGGAATTGCAGTTAACCGACGCTATGGCTGAGATTGCCAAAACCAAGGGTATGACAGGTGTTGAATTTTCCGGTATCAGATACGATATGGGAAATAAGTTCGGTATATTAAGGGCAAACATTGAGGTCGGATTAAATCATCCCGAAACAAAAGAAGAATTAACAAAATATATAAAGGATTTAGCAGGTAAACTTTAATGGAATATACAACTCTGTTTTTGGATTTAGATAACACTCTTCTTGATTTTTCTAAATCGGAGGAATGGGCTATAACAAAGACACTTGAGGAATTCGGACTCCCCTCTGACAGTGAGACGGCAAGGCTATATTCCGAAATTAACAATTCATATTGGAAAAGGTTTGAAAAGGGGGAAATCCCTAAAAATGCTATTTTTGAAGGCAGGTTTAAAACCCTGCTTTCAGTTTTAAAACGTGAGGGCAACATAAAGTCGATTTCCGAATTTTATTGCAAGTGTCTTTCCAACACATATTTTAAGGTTGAGGGTGCGGACGAGGTACTTACATATCTTAAAAATAAAGGATATAAACTTTATGCCACCACAAACGGCTTTGCTTTTACCCAAAAGAACCGAATAAAAAATTCAGGACTCTCAAAATATTTTGACGCTGTTTTTATTTCGGAAGATTTGAATGCACAAAAGCCAGAAAAGGAATATTTTGAGGCTTGTATTAGAGGAATACCCGAAAAGGATAAATCTAAGATTTTAATTGTGGGGGACAGTCAAAGTTCCGATATCTTAGGCGGAATAAATTTTAGTATTGACACCTGCTGGTTTAAACATAAGGGTGAAACAGCAAAATACCATTCAAAATACACAATAGAAAATTTAAAGGAATTAACAGAAATACTTTAGTGAAAGGCGGTGAAAATATGGGCTTTAAAAAGTGGATTGTTGCAGACTACGACAAAGAACTTGCCAAAGAATTGGCGGAAGAATGTGATGTTGACCCGATAGTTGCTTTAATTGCTTCTTCCAGAGGTTATGACAACCCGACGGATTTGGAACAATTTTTGTCTTTAGAGCCTGTATTTTCAGACCCAAGACACACTGCCGATATACTAATTGCCGCCGAAATTGTCAATGCCGCCATTGAGGACGGTGTAAAAATTGCGGTTTACGGCGACTATGACTGTGACGGTGTTACAGCCACTGCCTTGCTTTACGGTTATTTAACCTCACGAAATGCCGACTGCATTTATTACATACCCGACCGCTTTAACGAGGGATACGGTATGAATGAAGATGCGGTTAAAAAACTATATAACGAGGGAGTTAAACTCATTATAACCGTTGATAACGGAATTTCCGCCATAAAGGAAACCCAACTTGCAAAAAGTCTCGGTATGGACGTGGTTGTTACCGACCACCATCTGCCCGGCGATGTTTTACCAAATGCGGATGCGGTTGTTGACCCTCACAGAAAGGACTGCCCCTCTTCATTTAAGGAAATTTGCGGTGCCGAGGTTGCTTTCCGTCTCATTTGTGTTATGGAAAATAAGGAACCTGAGGAATTGTTCCCATATTTTGCTGATATCCTAAGCCTTGCGGTTTTGGGGGATATTATGCCCCTTACGGCTGAAAACCGCAGTATTGTGAAATACGGCGTGGAAAAACTTAAAACCGCACCTTTGACGGGGCTGTCTGCCCTTATGAGTGTTGCCGGCTTGGAAAAAAAGAGTCTGGATGCCACCAAAATCGCCTTCACGCTAACACCCAGAATAAATGCTTCGGGCAGAATGGGTGACGCTAAGCGGGCGGTGGAGTTACTTATAAGCCAAAATATGATGTCGGCTTTAGTCCTTGCCAATGAAATTGACAGTGATAACAGTCTTCGCCAACAGACTGAGAAAAAAATTTTGGTGGAAGCGTTAAAACAAATTGAAGACAAGGGATACGAAAATCAAAGGGTTATTGTGTGCAACGGTTATGATTGGCACGCAGGTGTAATTGGTATTGTCGCTTCAAGAATTGCCGAGAGATACTCTAAACCCGCAATTATGATTACTGTTGACAGCGATGGGTTAGCCCACGGCTCGGGCAGAGGTGTTGAGGGCTTTTCCCTTTTTGACGCAATAAACCAATGCAAAGAACTGCTTACCAAATTCGGCGGTCATGAGCAGGCGGCAGGTATCAGCCTAAGAGAGGAAAACATTGAACTTTTCCGTGAAAAAATAAATGAATATGCCAATGGTTTGGAGTATTTTGCCCCCACAATACAAATTGATTGCCGTTTAAATCCTGCCGCTTTAACGGTGGATTTAGCGTCTGCGATTAAATCTTTGGAGCCGTTCGGCACTAAAAATCCCGCTCCCGTTTTCGGTATATGGGGTGTTACCCTTACGAGAATTACCCCAATTGGGGGAGGGGAACACCTGAGAATACTGTTTTCCAAGGGAAACAATACCTTTAGTGCTTTGCTATTCGGCGTTTCTAAGGATAGGTTTTGTTTTGATGAAAAAGATGTTCTCGATTTGGCGGTTGCGGTTCAGGAAAATGAATTTAAAGGAGAAGTCGGTGTTTCGGTTATTATTAAAGCGATACGTATGAACGGCACTGACGATGATAAACTTTTCAGGGAACTTTTTCTTTGGGACGATTACTTAGCAAAAAAAGACAGAGACTATACTCCTATTGCTCCAAATAGACAGGAAATAGGTTTAATATATAAATATGTTTGCCAAAATAATGTTTTGCTTGATAAGGTGAAATACCATTTTGTTAATTCTTTGGGAATAGGGAAAACTATGGCATCTATAAGGATTTTAGAGGAATTAGGACTGGTTATTAAAGAAAATGAAAATATTATCGGGATTAAAACAGGTGAAAAAACCGATTTGGAGAAATCTCGAACTTTTTTAGATTTACAGAAAGGGGGACATATAGTATGAACGCAGAACAAACCAAAAACTATGAAGAATTAGTAAAATGTATTGAAAACTTCGGTTCAAAGTACAATATGGACCTTATAAAGAAGGCGTATGAATGGTGTGTTGCGGCACACGAGGGTCAAAAACGCCGCTCAAGCGAAGACTATTATATTCACCCCTTTAATGTTGCAAAAATAATTGTTTCTTTAGGGCTTGACAGTGAATCTATCGCCGCCGCACTCTTGCACGACGTGGTTGAAGATACGGAGTATTCTGCCGAGGATATAAAGCGTGAATTCGGCAGCGAGGTGGAACTGCTGGTTGACGGTGTTACCAAAATCGGACGGCTTAATTTTTCTTCAAAGGAACAGCAACAGGCAGAATCCCTTAGAAAAATGCTTATTGCTATGGGCAAGGATATTAGAGTTATTATTATCAAACTTGCCGACCGACTCCATAATATGCGAACCCTTGACGCTATGCCTGAACAAAAGCAAAGGGATATTTCGGTTGAAACTTTGGAGGTTTATGCCCCTATTGCCCACCGTCTCGGTATACGTCCCGTTAAAGAGGAACTCGAGGACCTTTCAATTAAACATTTGGATCCCGTGGGTTACAATGAAATTGAAAATCTTTTGGCCCTTAGAAAACCTCAGCGTGAGGAGATATTAGAGTCGATTAAAACAAATATTGCCACAAGGCTTAAAGAGGAAATGCCTGACACTCAAATGACCTTCCAAAGCCGTGTTAAATCTATCCACGGCATATACAGAAAGATGTATAATCAAGGCAAGGATTTTGACGAAATCTATGATATTTATGCTATTCGTATCATTACAGATACGGTGGCTAACTGCTATAACATTTTGGGTATAATGCACGATATGTTCCGTCCTATTCCCAATAGGTTTAAGGACTATATTTCAACGCCTAAACCCAATATGTATCAGTCACTCCATACCACTGTTATCAGCCGTGCGGGAATACCCTTCGAAATTCAAATCAGAACTGCCGAAATGCACCATACTGCCGAATTTGGTATTGCGGCACATTGGAAGTATAAAGAGGGTGTTACCGATAACGATAAGTCGATGGAAGACCGTTTGGCTTGGATTAGACAGATACTTGAGAGTCAGGACGCCGCCAACGATCCCGGTGAACTTGTCAGAAGTATTAAGATTGATTTGTCCGAAGAGGATGTCTTCGCCGTTACTCCAAAAGGCGATGTTATAAACCTGCCTATGGGGGCTACTGTTGTGGACTTTGCATTTGCTATTCACTCCGCTGTGGGTACCCGTATGGTGGGTGCTAAGGTTGACGGTAAAATAGTTCAAATCAACCATAAAATAAAAACAGGTGAGGTTATAGAGATTATAACCACCAACCAAGCGGGTCATGGACCCAGCCGCGATTGGCTTAATATTGCCGTCACTTCGAGTGCCAAGGCAAAAATTCGCGGTTGGTTTAAAAAGGAAAAGCGGGAAGAAAACATTGCCACGGGAAAACTCGAACTGGAACGTGAACTTCGCCGCATTCAGGTATTCTTCGGTGACGGGGAATATGAAAAGTATATTGAGGAATTGTCCAAAAAACTTAAATTTTCCTCTCCTGACGAATTTTATGCCGCAATCGGTTACGGCGGTTTGCAACTTTCAAAAATTGTAACCCGTATTAAAGAAGACCAAAATAAGAAAATTTCTGCTAACAAGAATGTACCTTCAATTAAACCTATCAGACGCACCAAATCAAGTGAAGGTGTGGTTGTTGAGGGGATTGATAACTGCCTTGTTAAACTTTCTAAGTGTTGTGCGCCGCTTCCCGGTGAAGACATAATCGGCTTCATAACAAGGGGACACGGTGTTTCCATTCACAAGCGGGATTGCAACAATGTTCCCCGAATTATATCCGAGGCGGCTGAGCCGGACCGTTGGATTAAGGCATATTGGGATACAGATAAAAGCGAAAACTTTACCTCCACCATTCAGGCTATGTTTATTGACCGTGACGGCATTGTAATTGATGTTATGAATGCAATTAACAATATGCGTGTTCCGATTCACGGCATCAGTGCCAAGGAAACTAAGGACGGTAACTGCACAGTTACGGTAACCGTCAGTGCCGAAAGTGTTGAGCATTTAAAGAGTATCATCTCAAGAATTGAAAAAATTCACGGTGCTTATAATGTTGAAAGGATTAACCAGTAATGAAGGCTGTTATTCAAAGGGTTTCTACCGCTTCTGTCAGCGTAGGCGGAGAAACTGTGGGCAGTTGCGGTAAAGGATATATGATTTTATTCGGTGCCGAAAAGGGAGACACCGAGATGCAAGCGGAACTTCTTGCCCGCAAAACCGCCGCTTTACGAATTTTTTGCGACGATGATGATAAAATGAATTTGTCTATACTGGATATTGACGGGGAAATTCTTGCAATTTCTCAGTTTACCCTTTTAGCCGATGTTAAGAAAGGTAACCGACCTTCCTTTATAAACGCTATGGAACCCTGCGAGGCTGAAAGACTTTATAAACTTTTCTGCCAACACCTTAGAAATTTAGGCGTTAAAAGGGTGAACGAGGGAATTTTCGGTGCCGATATGCAGGTTTCCCTTGTGAATGACGGACCCGTTACAATTCTTTATGACACGGATATATGGAGTAAGAAGAAATGAAAATTACCTGCAAAAATATTTGGATGACCAACTGCTATCTGGTTGAGGGAGAAAAGGGAGCCGTTGTTATCGACCCCGGATATAAAAGAGATGCAATACTTGATTTTTTAAAGGAAAACGGGAATAAGGAAAGGCTTATACTCCTCACCCACGGTCATTTTGACCACATTGGCGGTGCCGATTATTTGCGGCAGGAAACAGGGGTTAAAATAGGTATCGGTGCCTTGGACGAGCCGGCTTTGTCGGATAATGAACTGAATTGTGCCGTAAATTTCAAGAGAACTCTGCCTGCGTTTAGTGCGGATTATCTCTATAACGACGGGGATAAAATTTCCGTTGGAGATTTAGAGTTTACGGTTATCGCCTGTCCCGGGCATACTGTTGGGGGAATCTCCCTTTTGTGCGATGGCAACCTATTTTCGGGTGACACTTTGTTTAAAGATAGTGTTGGCAGAACTGATTTTCAGGGCGGAAGTTTTAGTGACCTTGAGAAATCTATAAAACGGCTTTACACTTTGCCCGATGATACTGCGGTGCTGCCGGGTCACGGGGAGCAAAGCACCGTAGGACACGAAAAATATTATAATCCCTTTGTGAGGATTTAAAATGAATTTATGTTTAATAGGCCATAATTTTCGTTACGAACTTGAAAAGTTGTTGCGAATTTTTATGCCATTTGAAAAAATTGAGTTTTTCGCAACGCAGGTTTCGGGTGAGTGTTATGCACTGACCGTGATTTCGGGAAATACCGCTAAGGCAAGGGTTAATCTTTTCGGGAAAACCGCCCAGTGCCAATTGGAACTTGAGGATGGAAGTGAAAAAGATAAAGAACTAAAACTTGCCCTTTGTCTTTACAATTGTCTTACTTCGCTTTCTGGATATACACCGCAGTGGGGTATTTTAACTGGTGTCAGACCCGCCAAACTGTATTCAAGGCTTATTTCTTCCCGCGGTGAGGAAAAGGCGGAAGAATGGTTTAAAAATTCCCTTATGGTAAGCGATAAAAAGATAAAACTTTGCAGGGAAACCCTTAAAGGCGAAGGGGAAATTACTTCACTTTCAAGACCCGATTCTTTCAGTCTTTATATCTCTGTTCCTTTTTGCCCCTCAAGGTGTTCCTACTGTTCCTTTGTTTCCCATTCGGTAGAACAGGCAAAAAAACTGATACCTCAATATGTGGAACGCCTGTGCGAAGAAATTACCGCAACGGGAAAGATTGCAAGGAAACTAAATTTAAGGCTTGAAACGGTTTATATAGGCGGAGGCACACCCACGACACTTTCAGCCGAGCAGTTGACTCGGGTTATGAATACTGTCAAAGAAAACTTTGATTTATCTTGTCTTCGTGAATATACCGTTGAAGCGGGCAGACCCGATACTGTAACGGTGGAAAAATTAGCCGCCATTAAAAACGGGGGAGCCACCCGAATTAGTATTAACCCTCAAACTATGAATAACGGTGTTTTAGAAACCATAGGCAGACGCCATACCGCTGAGCAGACTGTTGAGGCTTTCCGTCTTGCAAGAAGTATGGGCTTTAATAATATCAATATGGATTTGATTGCGGGACTTCCCACCGATACATTGGAAAGTTTCAAGGATACTGTTAACAAAATTATTGAATTAGACCCTGAAAGCGTGACAGTACATTCACTGTCGATGAAGCGTTCTGCAACACTCAATATCACAGGTCAGTTGCCCGAAATCGAAGTGGGCAAAATTGCAGATAAAATGGTGGATTTCGCAAACATTACCCTTTCAAATAAGGGCATAGTGCCCTATTATATGTATAGGCAGAGTAAAACTGTTGGAAATCTTGAAAATGTGGGCTATGCCAAAAAGGGTTATGAATGTCTTTATAATGTTTACATTATGGACGAAACCCACACTATTTTAGCCTGCGGTGCGTCGGCGGTTACAAAACTCAAGGAACCTAAGGGTCCATACATTGAACGCATTTTCAACTTTAAATACCCTTATGAGTATATTAGCCGTTTTGGGGAGATTCTTTCCCGAAAGGACGGTATATATAATTTTTATGAAAAATTCAAGGAGGAATTATAATGGACTTTTTTGATGAAGCAGTAGGCAAAGCCAAGGATATTTTTGACGTGGCTTGCAAGAAAACAGGTGAGGCTGTAAACACAGGAAAACTCAAATTGGAAATTGCCACCATTGAAACTAAAATGGCAAAGGATTTTGAGGCTCTCGGCAAAATCTACTTTGAATCTATTAAGGAAAGTGATGATTTAGATTCCAAAACCGCTAATATTAGGGATTTAATTGCCGAGAAACAGAAAAAAATTGAAGCAATTAAAGAGGAACTGGAAAGATAATGAAGGAAATAAAAATAGGAATTATTGTTGCCGATGTGGAGGAATATGAACCCTTTGCCGAAAGGGTTGAAAAGGGCGAATATGAAAAGTATTCCTTTTTAGGCAGAAAGGGTCATAAATTCAACGTGACCACCAAAAACGGCAGGGCAGAGGTTGTTTCTGTGCTCTCAGGTATCGGAAAGGTTAATGCCACCGCTGTGGCTTCTCACCTTTTAACGGTAGGGTGTCAGATTATCTTAAACTACGGTCTTTCTGGCGGTATCAGCGGAATAAGAAGAGGAGAATTGACCCTTGCCGACAGGTTTGTAGAACACGATTTTGATTTAAGCGGTATCGGTTATAAACTTTGCGAAAAGCCAAATCAGGAATATATATATAGTTCTGATGAAGGTTTAAATAATCTTATGCGTGAAACCGTCAGCGGTATAAAACTCGGCACCGCCGTAACGGGGGACAGTTTTATATGCGATGATGAGGTTAAAAACCGACTGAAAGAAAATTTCGGCGCTATGTCCTGCGATATGGAAACGGCGGCTATTGCCTATGTTTGTGCTTTCGGGGGAGTGCCTTTTATGTCCCTCAGAAGAATTTCCGATGATGCAGGCGACGATGCTATTGACAGTTACAGAGAAATGATTTTTCAAAACAAAATTGAACTTTCGGATATTATATACAATTTTTTAACTACGATAATTGACAAATATGAAATTTAAGGAACAAAACATAACCAAAGCCGGTGCTATGTTACTGCTTTCGGCGGTAATTGTTAAAATAATAGGCGCTTTATTTAAAATACCCCTTTCTGCAGATTATGCGTTAGGGGATTTGGGTTTTGGTTATTTTTCTTCCTGCTACGATTTGTATATACCGATTTACACCCTTGCTCTTTCGGGGTTCCCCGTTGCAATCGCAAAAATGATTGCCGATTATACTGCACAGGACGACACCGAAAAGGTTAGGAGCATTTTTGCCGTATCCTTTAAAACCCTGCTTTCAGGCAGTGTAATAATTGCCCTATTTATCGCTTTGATTTCTCTTCCTATGATTATATTGGGTTCTAAGGACGGAAATATCGGATACAGCCTTTTGGCAACGGCACCGTCTGTTGTCTGTTGTGCGGTGTCTTCGGTATACAGAGGCTATTTCGAGGGACATAAAAATATGACCGCCACCGCGGTTTCAAATATTATTGAAGCCCTTGGAAAACTAATTTTAGGTCTTTCGGGCGGCATAATTGTAATTCATATTACAGGAAACGCCTCATTAGCGGCAGCCGCTACAATGCTTGGTATTACGGTTGGAACATTGTTTTCCTGCATATATCTTAGATTTTGTTTTGATAGGTCAAATAATATTCAACCGCATATAAATTTTAGGGAAAAGGTTAAGGACAATGCGGTTTTAAAGGAATTAACCCTTTTGTTAATTCCAATTGCAGTTGCTTCATTAAGCGTGGGTTTTACTTCATTTGTGGACTCTGTAACCTTAAAACCCCAACTTTCTGCTATTCTAAAAGCAGACCCTCAAAACAGCCGAGTTTTACTGTGGGGTACTTATTATGAAAATGTACCCCTAAATAAAATACCTACTTTACTTTACGGTATAAAAAGCAAAACCCATACATTGTTTAACTTGGTTCCAACCCTGACGGTGGCTTTGGGTATGGGAGCAGTACCCCTTGTTACGGAAAATTTTGTTAAAAACAACAGAACAGAACTCAAAAACAATGTCGATACGGTTTTGAAGATTTCCTCAATTTTGGTTATGCCGATTTCCGCCGGATTTATTTCAATGGGGGAGGGTATAATGGAACTTCTTTACGGAAATATGTCCTCTGTTCTCGGCGGAAAACTGTTAATGATTTACGGTATAGCCGCACTCTTTGCCGGTTTAGCGGTTCCCACAACATCCCTTTTGCAGGCGGGAGATAGGCAAAAAACCGCTCTTTATAACATAGGATTCGGTATACTTGCAAAAATTATTTGCAATGTTTTGCTGAGCGGCATTGTCAAAATAAATGTATTTGGTGCCGCAATAGGCACGGCGGTTTGCTTTGTTTTGATATTTATTCTTAATATATTGTGTATTGTAAAGACCTATGGATTTTTACCCGATATAAAGACCTGTTTTGTCAAACCGTTAATGGCGTCTTCAATGTGCTCAGTAGTTGCTTTTGTATGTGAAAAAACCTTTGATTTCAGATTTTCTCAGGTAATTTCAATTGCCTTGGGAGGTGTCATTTATCTTACGGTTTTGGCTATTCTTAAGACCATAAGCGTTAAGGAACTTAAAGATATAGTCAAATAGCACGAAAATTGCTTTAAAAAATGGTTACAAATCACCTAATTTTCAAAAATAAATAAAAAAGCATTGATTTTTCGCTTGAAATATGTTAAAAGTATATAGTACGAGATGATTGTACATAGGATGGTTTCCAAACGATGATGTCGTTTAATAATTTTAATGGAGGTTCTTAAAATGAACAAAACTGAATTAGTAGCTTCTATTGCCGAGAAGGCAACAATCTCTAAGAAAGACGCAGAAAAGGCTCTTGCCGCTTTTGTTGACACCGTTTCCGGTGAATTAAAAGCAGGCGGAAAAATTCAACTTGTAGGTTTCGGTACTTTTGAGGTACGTGAACGTGCTGCAAGAACCGGCAAAAACCCCAGAACAGGCGAGAAGATTCAAATCGCTGCTTCTAAGAATCCTGTATTCAAGGCTGGTAAAGCGTTAAAAGACGCTATTAACTAATAATTTATAAGCCGTCCTAAAAGGACGGCTTAGTTTTTGGTGATTATATGAGATTGGATAAATTTTTAAAGGTTTCCCGAATTATTAAAAGACGTACCGTTGCCAACGAGGCTTGCGATGCCGGTAGGGTTACCGTGAACGGAAAAACAGCCCGTGCTTCCTATGATGTTAAGGTGGGAGATATAATCGAAATATCCTTTGGAACAAGGGATTTCAAAGCAAGGGTTACCGCCGTCAGTGAAACTGTCAAAAAGGACGATGCAATGAGCCTTTATGAATTATTGTAATCAACCGCACTTCTGCGGTTTTTTGCATATTAAGGGACTTTAACTAATATATTTTATAATGCAAACTTTAATATATTAGGGGGACTTCCTTTGGAAGAAAAGGTTCTTAAAAACCATAATATAATTGTTGAAAACCGAAACAAATTCACATTAACAGGCGTTAAAGAGGTTTTATCTTTCGATGAAAACACTATTTTACTTGACACGGCTTTAGGTAAACTTTCAGTCAAGGGCGAAAATCTAAAACTCGGGCAGTTTGATACGGGCAAAGGTGATATCAGCGGAAGCGGAGAAATCTATGCATTTGTATATTCCTCAAACGAGACCTCAGGCGGATTTTTCTCCCGTCTGTTTAAATAGCCTATGTGGGAAATAAATAATTCTTTACAAATTCTGTCATTTTTTCGCTCGTTGGTGTTAGGCGTTCTGCTTTGCGTTTTTTATGATATCATAAAATCTTTAAGGTTAACCGTCAATTTTTCCGCTATTGCAATCTTTTTGCAGGACATAGTGTATTCTTTGGTTGCGGCATTTGTAACCTTTCTTTTCTTACTTAGTGTAACAAACGGAGAAATGCGGGGGTATGTAATTATTGGTATTTCGGCGGGCTTTATTCTATCGAGATTTACGTTTTCACGTCTTTTGTGTAAATTTTTAAAGTCCGTTTTCAGCGGTATTAAAATGCTTTTCGGTATGGTTTCTGGGTGGTTTTATCGGAGTTATGACCTACTGACGGAAAAAATGATAAAAATTTGCAAAAAAACATTGAAATCAGTAAAAAAACTCTTGAAAAACCTTATGGATTTGTTGTATACTAAAACCAACAGAGTGGATTAGGAGTTGTATCAATGAAACGCAAGCCTAAAAAACAAAAAAAACAAAAAAGTATTTTGCTTCGTGTTTTTGTCCTTTTTGTTTGCGGTTATTTTGCCGTGACTTTAGGAAGTCTTTGGGGCAAACTTAATGAAAGCATTAAGGAACTTGAAGATTTAAAGGCTCAGTTGGAGGCTGAAAAAAACGAGGTTGAAGAACTGAGAGAAGTTTTAAATGCAGATTCGAATACACCCTTAATTGAAAAAGCGGCAAGGGAACGTCTTGGATATATTTATTCGGACGAGCAGGTTTTTGTTGATATATCAGGTGACTGATTTTTTAAATTTTGAGGAGGATTTCTTTATTTTATGGAACTCGCTGTTGGACAAATTGTAGAAGGCAAAATCACGGGAATTACCGCATTCGGTGTTTTTGTTGATATTGGGGAAGGTAAATCGGGTTTAGTACATATTTCTGAGGTTGCCCGCACCTACGTTAGCGATATCAACGAATTCGTTAAGATTGGTGATGTTGTTAAGGCAAAGGTTTTGAACATAGGGGAGGACGGTAAGATTTCCCTTAGTATGAAAAAGGCATTGGAGCCCGAAAAAAGGGAACCCAGAGAAAGAAGAGAGCGTAAACCCGCCGCAAATATAGTGGACAGTTCTTATGTTTGGACCCCTAAAAAAACCGAGTCGGCAAGTTTTGAGGAAATGATGAGCCGTTTTAAACAGACCAGCGATGAAAAGTTTTCTGATTTAAAGAAGAAAAATCCCGAAGCAAGGCGTTCTAAACGAGGAGCTATGAAATAATAAAATTTTGGCGGAACGGCGAACACTGGCAGTTCCGCCTTTAAATTGGAGAAGATTATGAAAGAGATAAATGTTTCTAAAATTACCGATGCAGTAAAAGAACTGTGCATTAAAGCCAATAAAAATCTGCCCTGCGATATTATTTATAAAATAACTACATTTAAAGATAGGGAAACCAACGAAAGGGCAATTCGCATTTTAGAAGATTTGGAGAAAAACATTGAGGTTTCATCGCGATTGGATTTACCACTTTGTCAGGATACGGGAATGGCGGTTGTTTTTCTGAAAGTCGGTCAGGATGTCCATTTAGTTGGCGGTGATCTTACCGAGGCGGTTAACGAGGGTGTAAGACAAGGATATGAAGAGGGACTCCTCAGAAAATCCGTGGTTGCCGACCCCATAAGGCGTGGCAACACAAACGATAATACCCCTGCCGTTATTCACACCGAAATAGTTTCGGGAGATGCCGTTGAGATTACGGTGGCTCCCAAAGGATTTGGCAGTGAAAATATGAGCGGTGTCAGAATGCTAACTCCTGCCCACGGCTATGAGGGTGTCAAAAAGGCGGTTTTGGAGATTGTTAAAAATGCTTCCAATAACCCTTGTCCCCCTATGGTTATCGGTGTTGGAATCGGTGGAGATTTTGAACAGTGTGCCCTCCTTTCAAAGAAAGCGTTGTGCCGAAGCACGGATGTTCGCAATAGGGATGAGTTCTACGCCAATATGGAAAAGGAACTGTTAGAGGAAATCAACACGCTTAATATCGGACCTCAAGGCTTCGGTGGGGACACTACCGCCCTTGCGGTAAACATCGAAACCGCTCCCACCCACATTGCCGGACTTCCCGTTGCGGTTAATATCGGTTGCCATGTTACAAGACACGCAACAAGCGAGGTTAAATAATGGATAAAATAAATTTAGTTGCTCCCTGCCTTTTTGGTGTGGAGAGTGTCGCGGCGGACGAATTTCGCCGAATGGGTTTTGAGGATATTATCACCGAAAACGGCAGAGTAAAACTTAGCGGCAACGGCAATATGCTTGCCCGTGCCAATATCTGCTCCCGCTTTGCCGAGCGAATTTTAATCAATGTAGGTGAGTTTACCGCCCTTAGTTTCACAGAACTGTTTGACGGTGTTAAAGCACTTCCGTGGGAAAATTTTATAGGCAGAGACGACGCTTTTCCGGTTAACGGTTGGAGCATAAATTCCAAACTTTTCAGCATTCCCGATTGCCAGTCTATTATTAAAAAGGCAATTGTTGAGAGACTTAAAAGCAAATATAAAATCAGCATTTTCCCCGAAACGGGTCCCGAATATAAAATTCGTTTTTCCATTATGAAAGATAATGTCACAATGATGATTGATACTTCCGGTGAGGGACTTCATAAGAGGGGATACAGACGAAATTCCAACGATGCACCTTTAAAGGAAACCCTTGCCGCCGCTATGTGCGATTTGGCTCGTATTTATCCCGACACAAAACTGTTTGACCCATTTTGCGGCAGCGGTACTATTCTAATCGAAGCCGCCCTTATGGCAAAAAACATAGCACCCGGACTTAGAAGATTTTTTGCCGCTGAGCGTTTCGGCTTTTTGGACGATAAAATTTGGCGGGAGGAACGCACCCGTGCACAGGATTTAATAAGGCCACATGTGGAATTTGAGGCACAAGGTTTTGATATAGACCCCGAAGCGGTAGAACTAACCCTTGCAAACGCAAAGAAAGCAGGGGTTGAAAGGTATGTTAAGGCAAGTTTAGGCGATGTCAGAGACTTTACTCCGCCAAGGGAGCGTTGCCTTACCGTTACCAACCCGCCCTACGGTGAACGCCTTTTAGATGTCAAATCCGCTGAGGAGTTATATACCGTTATGGGTCAGCGTTTTATTCAGGGTGACGGTCAAAAATACTATGTAATCAGCCCCCACGATATGTTTGAGGACTTTTTCGGTAAGAAGGCGGATAAACGCCGAAAACTTTATAACGGTATGATTAAATGCCAATTATTTATGTATTTTAAAGGAAAATAAACAAAAGCCCTGTTTACAATTCAGAAACAGGGCTAAAATAATTCTTGTTAGATTTTTAAAAATATACCAATATGCTCCTAACAATATTTTTCACAAATATAAACTGTTATACACACTAAATAAGTTGACACAAAAGATTTTATTTGATATAATAATCGTATATTTTTTAAAGGATGTGAAGCGAGTGGAAAAGCAAATTTTGTCGTTAATTGAAGAAAAGAAGTACACTCGCTTGCGAGAGTGTTTAGAGGAACTGAATCCTGCGGATATTGCTCTTATTTTGGAAGAGGCAGAACTTAAGGATTTGCCTGTTGTTTTCAGAATTTTGCCTAAAGAATTGGCGGCTGAGGTCTTTGTTGAAATGGACCGTGACCTTCAGCAACATTTGATTGAGTCTTTCAGCAACACCGAACTTAAAGATGTGTTAGACGAACTCTTTATGGACGATATGGTTGACATTATCGACGAAATGCCCGCTATCGTCGCCAAAAGAATTTTAAAGCAGACCGATTCAAAAACCCGCAAGATGATAAATCAACTTTTGGCATATCCCGATGACAGTGCAGGAAGCATAATGACCACAGAGTATGTGGATCTTAAGAAAAATATGACGGTGGACGAAGCCTTTGACCATATTCGAGAAATAGGGCTTGATACCGAGACGATTTATACCTGCTATGTTATGGACAGGGGCAGGCACTTGCTCGGTATTGTTACGGTAAAGGATTTGCTTTTAAACCCTAAAACCTGTATTTTAAGCGATATAATGGATGAAAACATTATATTCGCAAACACCCTTGACGATAAAGAAGAGGTTGCGGGTCAGTTTGAAAAATATGACCTTATGGCTCTGCCTGTTGTCGATAAGGAAAACCGACTTGTGGGCATAATAACGGTTGACGATGCTATTGACGTTATTCAGGAAGAAGCAACCGAGGATATTGAAAAGATGGCGGCTATTTTACCGTCTGACAAATCCTATTTTAGGACGGGTGTTTTTGCCACATTTAAATCACGAATTCCTTGGCTCATGTTCCTTATGATTTCTGCCACCTTCACGGGGGCGATTATTTCTTCATTTGAGGGCAGACTTACTAAGTGGATGGCTCTCATCGCCTTTATACCCATGCTTATGGGAACAGGCGGTAACTCCGGAAGTCAGTCTTCGGTAACCGTTATCCGCTGTCTTTCCACAGGCGAAATTGAGTTTAAGGATATTTGGCGGGTTATTTGGAAGGAACTTCGGGTTTCGGTTGTTTGCGGTATTGTGCTGGGTATTGTGAATTTTATAAAACTCTATTTGGTGGACCACCTTTGGCTCAATAACTTTGACGATGGCGTTTACCTAACCGAAATGCTGGCAGTATCCCTAACTGTGGTGTTGGTTGTTATTGTTGCAAAATTCGTCGGTTCGGTTTTGCCTATTGTTGCCAAAAAGTTGGGTGCCGATCCTGCCGTTATGGCAAGCCCTTTGGTTACCACCATTCTTGATGCATTTTCTTTGCTGATTTATTTTTCAATCGCCACTATGCTTTTGATGTAGGCTATTTTTTATTATTGATAAATGATTTTGGCGGCATTCCCGTTATCTTTTTGAAATAGCGGGCAAAATAGTTGTTGTCCTCAAATCCAACCATTTCTGCCACTTGAGAGACCGATAATTTTCCTTCTTCCAAGAAAGCGATGGCCTTGTATATGCGGATTTGAAGTAAATACTTATGCAACGGCATACCCGTGCAACGCTTAAATTCGGAACTGATATAGTTTGGGTGGAGTCCGAAATGCTCCGCTAAAATCTTATTGTTGAGCGGTTGATTGTAATGAAGTCGAATATATTTCGCCACACTGTCCGAGTCAAAACGGTCATGCTGATGCGGTCCGTTTTCGAATTTTCTCAGTAAGTCGCAGAGAACGGCGGTGAAGAGATGAGATGTTTTCTTTCTGTAATAGGGAAGTTTCATCAAACATTCTCTTTCAATTTGCTCTAAGTAACTGTGCAAATAAAATACATTATAAACTGCAAATTCTTTATTAAATATGAATGTGTCATCAAATTGGGCGTGTTCAATTATATCATACTTTTTCCCATTCTCCCATTTTACCGGGGGAATGGGAATTTCAATTTTACTGTTGTTCCCTGTAAAATCAAAATTGTATGCCAGATACAAAACATCAGATGGCATAATTCTATAAGGAATACCCGAATTTATAAATAGAGCACTTCCTATGGGCAATTCTATAACAGTGTCGTCTAATTGGATTTTTCCTTCTCCCTCAAGAACAAAAAACAGCCGTGCATCCAACGGAACGGTTGTGTTGTATTTTTGATGCCGTTCAATCTTTAAATAACGTGCATACCTGATAAACGGATTTATATCTTCAAATAACATGACAACACCTCTTATCTTTGTTTTGTGCTATTTTGTCTTTGCTTTGTTCTTGATTATAACATACAGGCGTTCTATAATCAAGGTAAAATTATATTTGGAGGTATTATATTATGGAAAAAAGCATTCGCAAAGTGGGACGAATCGGTATTTTCGGTGTGGCTCACTCAGTTTATTGGCCGCAGTTCGAGGGACTAAGGGAGCAACTCTTAAAGTACCACGGTGATTTAATTGAAAAGATTAAGGCTAACGGTGTGGAGGTTGTTGATTTCGGTATGATTGACGATAACCGTTTGGCCTATGAGTCGGTGCCTAAAATTCAGGCCGCCGATGTTGACGTTATTTTCTGCAATATGTTAACTTATGCAACTTCCAGTGTATTTGCACCTATTGTAATGGGTGTTGACCGACCTATGATTATGGTAGCGTTGCAACCTCTTCGCGCTTTGGATTATACTAAGGCTAATACCAGAATGCAGTTAGAGAACGATAATATTTGTTCAGTACCCGAATTCTACGGCGTTGCAGAACGACTTGGCAAAAATATTTATGATGTTATAAGCGGCTGCCTTTATAATGACGAAAAGGCGGACAAAGAGATTGCCGAATGGTGCAAAATTGCAACTGCTTTACGTGGTGTCAGGGGTGCCAGATTAGGTCTTATGGGTCACGCTCTCAACTCTATGTATGATATGCACGCCGACCCCACTGCCGTATCTGCCACATTTAATTTACATATTCCGTTATTGGAACCCGAAGAACTTTTGGGGCTCTTTAATGAGGTTACCGATGAGGAAATTAAGGCAAAATCCGAAATAATGAAAGAAAGATTTGATATGCCCGACCCCAAATCCGACCCCATTA
Organism: Acutalibacteraceae bacterium; assembly: GCA_045580545.1. Taxonomy (GTDB): domain Bacteria; phylum Bacillota; class Clostridia; order Oscillospirales; family Acutalibacteraceae; genus UBA737. The sequence continues at coordinate 40,667 of JAZNOA010000061.1, forward strand.
CTATGAAACTCACCGATGAGGACTTATTTATGGCAGCAAAAACTGCCGCCGCTCTCGATAAGTTTGTTGAAAAAAATGAACTCACAGGTCTTGCTTACTACTGTGACAGTGTTGACGGTTCACCCATTAGAGAGTTGACCTCTTCCTTGATTTTGGGCAATTCTTTGCTTCTTGAAAAAGGCTTCCCAATGTGCGGTGAGTTTGATATTAAAACCTGTATTGCAATGCTTATTATGGATAGATTAGGTATTGGAGGCAGTTTTGCAGAACTTCATCCCTTTGATTTCGACAGCAACTGTATTCTTATAGGTCATGACGGACCCCATCACATCGCCATTGCTGACGGTAAACCCATTGTCCGCAGCCTGACAAAATATCACGGCAAGCCGGGTCACGGTGCTTCTATTGAGTTTAAACTTAAAGAGGGTCCCATTACTATGCTTGGAATTGCACATAACAGTACCGGCGGATTTAAGTTTATAATAGGTGAAGGTGAGTCTCAAAAAGGTCCGATTCCTCCCACAGGAAACACAAATACCCGCGGTGTGTTCCAGCCCGACACCCATGATTTTATTAAACGTTGGGTAATGTCCGGTGCTACCCACCACTATGCTTTGGGTATCGGTCATCACGCAGACACAATCAAGAAAATCGCCGATATTTTAGATATTGAAAGTGTTGTAATAAGATAGAATTTTCTCTATTTAGGAGGCAATATTTATGCTTGAACAGTTCAAAAACCCCGACCGAATTTATAAAGGCACAGACTTTTGGATGCTCAACGACGAACTTACCGACGATGAAATCCGTTGGCAAATCAGAGAGTTTAAGGATAAAGGTATGGGCGGTTTTATTGCCCGTACTTATGTGGGACTTCGCACGGATTATCCGGGTCCTGAGTGGAAACATCAAATTCGTGTTATGCTTGAGGAGGCAACAAAGGTAGGTCTTCGTGTAACACTTCAACCACTGCGTATGCCGGGCGGATTTAAGGAAAGCACCGTGGAAGAAACATTGGACATTATCGAATGTGTTTCAAAGGAAATATTCGAAAGTGAAGATTACCGTCAGGCTGAATACTCAACTATTCTTACCGAATATGACAATCACTATATAGTTGTTCATAAAGCGGGGTGTTTACCCGATGAGGAAACAGGTATCAGATACGGCGGATGCCTTAATATGTTTGACCCCGAAATTTGCCAAAAATACGTTCAGATTTGTTATGAGGAAAATTGGGAAGAATTCCGCGAGTATTTCGGTAACACCATTCACACAATGTGGGTTGACGAACCCTTAGTTCCAATGCATGCCATACCTTATCCTAACGGAATCGGTGAAAAGTTCTTTGAGCGTTGGGGATACCGAATTGAAGATAATTTACTTTCCCTCTTTTATGAAATAGGGGATTATAAAAAGGTTCGTTATCAGTATAGGGTACTTCTCCAAAGACTTATGGAGCAGGGCTATTTCCAGATTTTAAGCCAATGGTGCAAAAAGAACAATATTCTTTTCAGCGGACATTTATTCAACGAGGACACGCTTATTTCTCAAATATTCGGCAGTATTGCAACAATGCCTTTCTATAAATACCTTGATATTCCGGGTATGGACACCTTAGAGGCTGATATGGAATGGAGATACGGAGAAATAAAGCCTGCATATTCGAGAGATTATATCGGATATGACGAAATCGACGGTGAATGTCACGCTCCAAACGGAAAATTTGCAGTTCCCATGGCAACTGTGGGTATGTATACCACGCCCTTGCAGTTGACTTCCGCTTCCCACCAAGCAGGCAAGGAGCATATTCTCTGTGAAATGTTCGGAGTAACAACCCATAACTTCACTTTCCGTGACCAGCGTCATTTATTTGACCATTTTGCTTCTTTGGGTGTTAATCACAAGTGTATTCATGCATTTTTCTATAATCTTCACGGTGCCGCAAAACGTTCTTTCCCGCATCAGGTAAACTATTATCAGCCTTATTGGGACAGATACGCAGATATGTATGACCATTACAGACGAACAAGTTGGTTCATCAGCCAAGGAAGACCCGTTAAAGACGTTGTAATGATTCACCCCCTCGATACTGCCTATATGATGTACGACCCCAGTATCGACCTCAAGTTTAGAGATAACGAAAAACTTCGTGATTATGAGCGTAATTATTACGGAATTACCCGTGCTCTTTGCGGTTCTCAATGTCAGTTTGAGTTCGGTGACGAGGCAACAATAGGTGACTGGGGCAAAGCAACCGATACGGGCTTTGAGATCGGTGAAATGACCTATAAAACGGTTATTCTTCCGTATCTTGATGTTATCCGTAAATCTACCCTTGACCTTGTATGCGAATATGCTAAAAAGGGCGGAAAGGTTTACATTTTAGGGAATATGCCAACCCGTGTTGACGGTATTGTTACCGAAGATTTAAGCAAAATCCTTTTGGACGCAGGTTGCGAGTTCGTTGAGTTCCGTGCCGACCTTATAAAACTGTTGAAAAAAACAAACTCAAGTTACAAACTCCATTGCACCAGCGACGCAACGCCCATTATAATCAACCACAGAGCAGATAAAGACAGAGATTACTATTTCATTATGAACGACCAATGCCGTGACGATAAGGAAATTACCTTGGAAGTTAAGGGAAAGAAAAAGGCAACAAGATATATTGCTCTTTCCGGTACAACTGAGGATTTGCCCACGGTTATTAAGGACGATACAACCGAAATTTTAATTAAAATACCTGAGGGCGGCAGCGTTATGTTCACCTTAGAGGATACCGAAAACGGTTCTGTTCTGCCCTATGAAAAATCTTACCTCATTAAGGAAATAAGCGATGTGTGGGATATTTCCAAAGAAACATATAATGTTCGCGCCCTTGATGATTGTCAGTATAAAAGAGGTGAAAATGCGGAGTATACCGAGAAAACCTATCCCGCCACAATCGCACGTACCATTCTCAACGATGAGGAATATGAGGGTGATGTATACTTGAGATACACTTTCAATTCCAATATTGAAACAGGTCTAAAATTAGGTCTGGAAGACCTTGATATGTGTGAAATTTGGTTTAATGGTACTCCCGTTGAAAAGAAGTCTTTAGGCAATTATATTTCCCACGCAATTGATGTGGTTGAACTGCCTCAAAACTGCAGAATTGGGGAAAATGAAATAATTATTAAAAAGATTTTCTATCCTCAACTTAAAATGGGCGGACTTGATAGCAATCAGGTTCGTGTTGACTTTGAACCCATTTACATTCTCGGTGATTTCGGCGTGTTCTCTCCCGAAGAGCCTGTTAATAACGGCACCCACCGTTTCAGCCGTCATTTCGTACTTGATAAGGAAATGACTACTGCCGGTAAGGATATTACCATGGTGGGATATCCTTTCTATACAGGTAAAATGTCATTCAGCAAAACAATTGATATAACCGAAGAGGACCTTAAGAGTGATAGAATTATGTTCACTTACGAGGAATTTAACGGCTGTACTTTAGAGGTTATTGTGAACGGCAAATCTCAAGGTTTTGTATATTGGGCACCCTATGAGATTGATATTAAGTCGGGTCTTAAGGTAGGCAAAAATTTGATTACTGTCAGAATTGCCAACTGTATGCGTAACCTGTTCGGTCCTCACCACAGAATGCAAGGCGAGGTAGGTCATGTTTGGGCAGAAAACAGGTCCGGAGGCAGTATTTATAACAGTCCCGTAGGTCCTTGGGGCGGTAATCCTTATGATCCTGAGTGGTACGAACATCGGGAGAGGGAAGATAACTGGTGGACACCTGATTACTTTATGGTACCTTTCGGTTTGGGTAAAGTAAAGTTGAAGATGTTTTAGTAAACTTAAAAAAGCACCCCGACGGGTGCTTTTTTGTTGCTATTTTTTCTTTTTATGAATATTTCTGATGGTTTTTTTCTTTTTTTGCATCCTTTGACCGTTTTTTGGTTTGGCGGCTGTTGTGTCCGCCACAAGGCAGTTTTCACCTGTGCCTATAAGGTCAAAACGTTTGCATTTTTTAAGTGCCGACAACACTATTTGTCTGTTTTCCGGCTTGAAGTATTGGAGTAATGCCCTTTGTTCCGCCTTTTCTTCGGGTGTTCTCGGAACATAAACCGGTTCTAAGGTGTAAGGGTCAAGACCTGTATAGAACATACAGGTTGAAACAGTTCCCGGTGTTGGGTAAAAGTCCTGCACCTGCTCGGGGTGGAGTCGGTTGCGTTTAAGGAAAAGGGACAACTCAATAGCATCATTTAGGGTGCTTCCCGGGTGAGAGGACATAAGATACGGCACTAAATACTGCTTTTTGCCGATACTTTTGGTAAGTTCATAAAACCGCTTTTCAAATCTGTTATACACACTGATTTTCGGCTTGCCCATATATTTTAAAACATTGTCGGAACAGTGCTCAGGGGCTACCTTTAACTGGCCGCTTGTGTGATGGGTTACAAGTTCCTTGAAAAATTCCTCGTTTTGGTCAGCGATTAGGTAATCAAAGCGTATTCCCCAAGGGATAAATACCTTTTTAACCTTTGGAAGTTGTCTGAGTTCCCGCAAAAGTTTTAGATAATCGCTGTGGTCCACCTTAACGGCGGGACACATAGTGGGGGCCAAACATTTTCTGTCGGGACAAAGACCTGCCTTTTCCTGCTTTTCGCAAGATGGGGAACGGAAATTGGCGGTGGGTCCGCCCACATCGTGAATATAACCCTTGAAATCGGGCATTTCGGTAATTTTCTTTGCCTCGGCAATCACTGATTCGTGACTTCTCACCGAAATACTTCTGCCTTGGTGATAGGCTATTGCACAAAAGTTGCAAGCCCCGAAACAACCTCTGTTATGAATTATGGAAAATTTAACCTCTGCAATACCGGGAACACCGCCCTGCTGTTCGTAGGACGGATGATAATCCCTCATATAGGCAAAAGAATAGACCCTGTCCATTTCCTCGGTGCTAAGGGGAGGAGATGGGGGATTTTGAACAACAATTTTGTTTCCGCTTTTTTGAATTACGGTTTTACCCCTTACGGCATCGTGTTCCTCCTGCTGAATACGGGTGGAAATAGCATACTGCCGTTTGGATTTTTCGTTGTTTTCAGACACAATTTCAAAAGAAGGACACTCCACAGCACCCTTAATGGGCTTATATTCATTGCTGTTAACTGCGTAACAGGTGCCTTTGATATCGGTTAAATCGGTAATTTTTTCACCTTTATCAAGACGGTGGGCAATTTCCGCAATGTGGCGTTCTCCCATTCCGTACATAAGCAGGTCCGCGGTTGAATCAAGCAGAATAGAGGGTCTTACTTTATCGTCCCAGTAATCATAGTGGGCAAAACGGCGGAGAGACGCTTCAACACCGCCAATGGCAATGGGTACATCACCGAACAGTTGCCTTAGTTTTTTGGTATACACTATAACTGCTCTGTCGGGGCGTTTGCCTGCCTTTCCGCCGGGGGTATAAGCATCATCACTTCTGCGTTTTTTGGCGGCGGTATAGTGAGCCACCATAGAGTCGATATTACCCGAATTTACCAAAAAGGCAAGTCGGGGTTTTCCGAAGCGGGTGAAGTCACTGTCCTTAGTTGGTTGAGGAATAATACAAACCTTAAAACCCTCAGCCTCCAGCACACGGGAAATTATAGCCGTGCCGAAACTGGGGTGGTCCACATAAGCGTCACCCGTCACAATTATAAAGTCAGGGGTGCTAAACCCTGCCGACTGCATTTCTTTCACGGTTATGGGTAAAAATGGCATAAAATCATCCTAAAAAATAATATATTATATTGTATCATAATCTTTATAAATTTACAAGGCGGTAAAATTATGGAGGAAAAAAGACCGAATATGTATATTAACATTGTTATTACACAGTTGATTTGTGTCTTGTTGGTGACTGCCTGTGTTTTAGTTTTGAAATATTGCTTTAAATCGGATTACGAAAAGTTTAAGGTATGGTATTTAGAAGAAATCACTCCAACAACCTCCGTTTCGGAGGTGTTGAAATGAAATTAAAACTTTTTGGAACCGAAATTTATGTTTCTTTTCTTTTTGCGGCGGTAATTTCAATTATGCTCGCCTTTGACAAAACAGGATTGGCACTTCCAACTTTAATAGCCGTCACCTCCCACGAACTTGGGCATTTGTGCGTTATGTGGATGCTTGACAGCACACCTAAATCCATAAGGCTTATTCCTGCATCGGTGCAGATAACAAGGAATTTTTCCTATTCCTACAAAAACGATATTTTAATAGCCCTCAGCGGTCCCGCTGTTAATCTGCTTTTATTCTTTGTTTTCTACATAAACTATCTGACCTTTAAAAATTACGGTGTTTTTTGTTATGCAATAATCAATTTAATTGTTTGTTTATTTAATATGCTCCCCGTTACAGGGCTTGACGGGGGAACGGTACTTTTTTCCGTAATCGCTAAAAAACACGACGTTAACAGAGCAATGCTCACCCTTAGAATTATAACCTTAATTTTAGCCTCTGCCGCTTTGTTCCTCGCCATAACCTTAACATTAAGGGGAAAACTCAATATTTCGGTTTACATTGTGGCAATTTATCTTTTTATGTCTGTAATAGTAAAAATTTAGTTGAAACGGTGGGGAAAATAGGGTATAATCTTAAAAGAATTTCTAAAAAAAGAGGATTTTCAATGGATAATAAACAGTTTGAAAAATTGTTGCTTTCGGTGCAGAAACCGGGCAGATATTCGGGCGGAGAGATTAACAGCGTCATTAAAAATAAAGAAAACGTGGATATCCGCTTCGCTTTTTGTTTCCCCGATACCTACGAAATCGGTATGTCTCACCTTGGTATGAAGATTTTATACTCTCAGTTTAATGAAAGAGACGATATCTGGTGCGAGCGTGTTTTTGCCCCTTGGACAGACTTTGAAAATGTAATGCGTGAAAATAATATACCTTTGTTTGCACTTGAAAGCCGTGATCCTATTAAAGATTTTGATTTTATCGGTTTTACTTTGCAGTACGAAATGGCATATACCAATGTTTTGAATATGCTTGATTTGGCAGGACTTCCCTTGAAATCAAGGGACAGAAAGGATTTATCTCCCTTGGTTGTGGCAGGGGGACCCTGCACCTGCAACCCTGAGCCTTTGGCAGATTTTATTGACCTTTTCTTTATCGGAGAGGGTGAAGAGGTTGATTTGGAGGTTATCGACCTATATAAGGAATTCAAGAAAAAAGGCGGAAACAAGGAAGATTTTTTGCGTGAAGCCGCAAAAATCGAGGGTGTATACGTACCGTCGCTTTATAAGGATGAATATAACACCGACGGAACCTTAAAATCCCTGACACCCGAAAACGGTATTCCGAAAACGGTTAAAAAGAGAATTATTAAGGATATGAACAAGTCTTATTATCCCGAAAAGTTTGTTGTGCCCTTTATTGAAATTGTGCACGACAGGGCGGTTCAGGAAATTTTCCGCGGATGTATTCGTGGTTGCCGTTTTTGCCAAGCAGGGTTCATTTACAGACCTGTCAGAGAAAAAAGTGTTGACACAATAAACCGTCAGGCAAAGTGTCTTTGCGAAAACACGGGGTATGACGAAATATCCCTTTCGTCCCTGAGCACCAGTGATTACAGAGAGATTGAGCCACTCCTAAATAAACTCTTGGAATGGACCGACGAAAACCACGTGAGTCTTGCTTTGCCCTCTTTAAGAATTGACAATTTTTCTGAAGAACTCTTAGAAAAGATTAAACACGTTAGAAAAAGCGGTTTAACCTTTGCACCGGAAGCCGGCACACAAAGACTGCGTGACGTTATAAATAAAAATCTAACCGAAGAGGAAATTTTAACCACCTGCAAAACCGCTTTTGAGGGCGGGTATACCTCGGTTAAACTATATTTTATGTTAGGTCTGCCCACCGAAACCGACGAGGATTTAATCGGCATTGCAAATCTCGGGCAAAAAATAGTCGATACCTATTATTCACTGTCCAACAAGCCAAAGGGCAAAAGTGTTAATGTTTCCATAAGCGTTTCAACCTTTGTGCCCAAACCCTTCACACCTTTCCAATTTGAGCCGCAAATCGGATTGGAGGAAATCCGCAGACGTCAGGAACTTCTCAAAAATGCCATTAAAACAAAGAAAATCACTTTGAGTTATCACGACAGTTCAACAAGTTTTCTCGAAGGTGCTTTCGCCAGAGGGGATAGACGAATGGGTGCGGTCATCGAGGCGGCATACAAAATGGGTTGCACATTTGACAGTTGGACTGAATGTTTCGACCCCCAAAAATGGTATAAAGCATTTGAAATTTGCGGTTTAACCCCTGAGTTTTATGCCAACCGCACCCGTGAATACGGGGAAGTTGCACCGTGGGAACATATTGATGTGGGAGTTACCAAAGATTTCCTTATAAGGGAAAATCAAACCGCACACGAGAACAAAACAACACCAAACTGCAGAGAAAAATGTTCTAATTGCGGTGCAAGGTGTTACGGGGAGGGTGTTTGCTTTGAGAAACGTTAGAATTTTTTATAGGAAACTGGGCTCTATGAAGTTTGTTTCCCACCTTGATATGAATAGGTTTATGTCACGCATTATCGCCAGGTCGAAAATACCTGTGTGGTACACCGAGGGGTTTAATCAGCATATTTATATGAATTTTGCCCTGCCTCTCTCCTTAGGCTATGAGGGTTATTATGAAATGGTTGATATTCGCCTTACCGACGATGATTTCAGTCTTAAAAACTGCCTTGAGGCTTTAAAAAATGTTGCCGTTGCGGATATAGAATTTGTTTCTGCCGCCGAACCGCAAATGCCAATGAAAACCATTGGTTTTGCAAAATATGAATTAAATTTTGAAGATTTTTCCTTTAAAGACAGTTTGCTTGATTTTTTAAATCAGGAATCGATTTTATGTACTAAAAAGGGCAAAAAAGGGAAATTAAAAGAGATTGATTTAATTCCTAAAATCAGAGAATTTTCTGCTGATGATGTGGGTATAAGTTTAGTTCTTGCAGCCGGAAGTGAGGATAATCTCAATCCCGCCCTTATTATGGACACTTTCTTTGAACAAAAGAACATAGCACCGATATTTTACTCTGTTAAAAGAACTATGATTTACAATAAAGATTTTGACGAATTTAAATAACTTCAAATAATAAAGCAAGGGTGTGCGGTAAATTTGCCGCACACCCTTGTTTTATTTCTTTCCTTTGACATTTGCAAGTGGATTGGAATCCACGGCTTTTTTGATTTGTTTGTCGGAAACGTGGGTATAAATTTGGGTTGTGCCGAGATTTGCGTGGCCTAAAATGTCCTTTAAAACCCTGATATCCACATTACCGTGCTGATACATAAGCGTGGCGGCGGTGTGGCGGAGTTTATGGGTGGAATATCCCATATCACCGAGCCCCGACTTTTCAAGGTAGGTTTTAACTATATGCTGAACGGTTTTTGGGCTTATTCTTCGCTTATTTCGGCTTATAAACAGGGCGTTTTTATCGCTTGCGGGAACGCCTTCATTGTGTCTTACGGGAAGATACTTTGAAATGGCTTCAAGGCAGGCGGAATTGAGATAAACCATTCTTTCTTTATTTCCTTTACCCACAACCGTTAAAGTGCCGTCACCCGATATGCTTGAGAGATTTAAAGCGCAAAGTTCTGCCAACCGCAGTCCGCAGTTTAAAAACAGGGTTAAAATGCAATAATCCCGCTCTTTATAAGGTCCCTCAACAGAATTTAAAAGTTCCAAAGAATCTTCTAAGGTCAGGTGTTTCGGAAGTGACTGCTTAACCTTGGGGGTCTCTAACATCTCGGCAGGATTATTGTCTAACTGATGGGTCTGCACCGATAAATATTTAAAGAAAATACGAAGTGTGGAGGTCTTTCTCGCCCTTGAAGCGGCACCGTTTTGCCTTTCTTCCTTGCAGAAAACCAAAAAAGCATATAAATCGGAAACTGTTATTGTTTTAATAAGGCTTATTTCAACCTTTTCAATGGTAATTTTTTCAAATTCCGTGTCTTTCGGCACCAAACCTCGAACCAGCAGAATGTACCTGAAAAAAGTCTGTAAATCAAGAAAATACCCTTCAACAGAACGGCTTGATTTTCCCCTAATGGTTTCATTATATGTTAAAAAATCCCTTATAACAGGGGGGCAACTTTGCAATATCTCAAGTTTCATATTTACAACTCCGTACGATATATGATAATATAATAATATCACTATATTTTTAAAAAATCAATCTTAATAAATTCTTAAAGATTTTAACGGTTTATTCTTAAAGGTTGTTATGATAAAATGAATTCATAAGGCAGGGGACAGAGGATGTATAATATTTTGATTTGTGATGATGAAAAGGATATTGTGTCGGCTCTTAAAATATATTTAGAAGCAGAAAATTACCGAACCTTTGTGGCGTATAACGGGGAAGAGGCTTTGGAAGTTGTTAAAAAAGAGGAAATTCACCTGATTTTAATGGATATTATGATGCCCGTTTGCGACGGTATTTCCGCTATGGTTAAACTTCGTGAATTCAGCAACATACCTGTTATTTTGCTAACCGCCAAGTCTGAAGATACCGATAAAATTTTAGGACTGAACGTTGGTGCCGACGATTACATAACCAAACCCTTTAATCCTGTTGAGGTTATAGCCCGTGTACGTTCTCAGTTGAGAAGGTATATGGAACTGGGCAGCGGAAAACCCCTAAAAAACGGTTATAAAATCGGAAACATTGAACTTGATGACGATACAAAACAGGTATTGGTTGATGGTGACGCCATAACCTTGACACCTACCGAATTTCAAATTTTAAAACTTTTAATGAAAAACAAAGGCAAGGTTTTAAGCCCAAAAGAAATTTACCGTGAAGTTTGGAACGATGAGGCATACGGTGCAGAGGGTACCGTTGCAGTGCATATAAGACACATCAGAGAAAAGGTGGAAATCAATCCTGCCGAGCCGAGATATTTAAAGGTTGTTTGGGCACACGGATATAAAATGGAGGGATAGGTTTGGAAAAATTAACAAAGAGCACTCCTGCTAAAATTACGGCATTTATCCTTTCATACGTTATGGTTTTGCTGTTTATTTTTTCTTCCGTTATAACCCTTTTGATGGTAAAATATCAATTTTATTTCAGTGATGAAAAGACCGTTAAATCGGAAATTTTAACCGATATGGCTAATAGGGAAGCCTCATATATTTCTTATAGGCTGGAACATAATATGAATTTAGCGGACTATTATTCAGACAAGAATGTTTTCTATCAGGTTGTAGATCTTGACGGGAAGGTTTTTATCAGCAACTATAAAGGTGAGCAATATATCGCCTCGGGACTAACCGAATATTACGAATATGTAGAACACACCGAGACCGATGAGGACGGAAATGTTTACTACACTGGCGAAGAGATTTATAAAGGAGATATAAAGGTTTTCATACCCGAAAATATGACCCATAACGATACCTTTTCTCTGGTGGCAAAAATTGTTGAAATCGGTTTCAATCTCAAATATTTTGCAATATTGATTGCTACTCTTTCCTGCATTTTCGCCATAACTTTGATTTGCTTTTTGTTTTGTGCGGCAGGTCACACGGCAGAGGGGATTAAACTTAATTACCTTGACCGTGTACCTCTTGATTTATATATCGCAGTGCTTATTCTGTTGGCACTCGGAAATGCGGTTGTTTTCAGCGAAATGTCCTATAGTATTGTACCGTCTGCTGCGGTTATATTAACCTTGGGAACTATTGACTATTTTTGTATTCTCGGTTTTCTTTTGAGTTTTGCAACCAGAATTAAAACGGGAACTTTGTTTAAAAATACTCTCATTTACCGAATTTTAAGAGGAATTAAAAGAACCTTTGAAAAACCGATAGAATATTTGAAATTTACCTTTTCTAATCTGTCTCTTGTTAAGAAAACCGCAGTAATAACTGCCCTTGCCGTTGTTTTTGAATTTTTCTTTATTCTTTATTCTTATGCGTTGATTGTAAACTACGCATGGGAAGGGGTAATTATACCCGTTATAATTCTAAGCCTTGCTTTATTTGCTTTCGTGATTTACATTGCCGTAGTTCTGCAAAAAATAAAGGAAGGCGGGGAAGAGATAAGCCGTGGAAATTTAGAACATAAAATTGACACAAAGTATATGTTCGGCGATTTCAGAGAGTTTTCCGATAATGTTAATAATATCAACACCGCTCTTCAAAATGCAGTTGATGAACGGATGAAAAGTGAGCATTTCCGTGTTGAACTGATAACCAATGTGTCCCACGATATTAAAACTCCCTTAACTTCAATTATTAACTATGTTGACCTTATTAAAAAGGAAGGAACCGATAACGTAAAAGTTAATGAATACATTGATGTTTTGGATAGGCAATCAAACAGGCTTAAGAAATTAGTTGAAGATTTGGTTGAGGCTTCAAAGGCATCAAGCGGTAATCTTTCGGTGGAACTTTGCCCTTGCAATGTTGAAATTCTCTTAAATCAAGCAGTAGGCGAGTTTACCGAGCGTTTAAAAAATGCCGACTTGACCCCCGTTATCAAAACTCAGGAGGAAAACATTACCGTTTTGGCAGACGGCAGACATTTATGGCGGGTATTTGATAATCTGCTTAGTAATGTTTGCAAGTATTCTATGCCCGGTACCAGGGTTTATATCACGGTTACGGATAATGCAAAACGAACCGAAATCACATTCCGTAACATATCTAAATATGAACTGGATATGGGCGGTGATGAACTTATGGAGAGGTTTACGAGGGGAGATAAATCCCGTAACACGGAGGGTCACGGATTAGGTTTATCCATTGCCGAAAGCCTTTTGACGCTCCAAGGAGCCGGTCTTGAAGTAACAGTTGACGGTGATTTATTTAAAGCAACAGTTATATTTCCAAAAAAGGGAAGTTAAAAAAACGATATGAAAAATGAAAGATATGTTAAAAGAAAGCAAATTCGCAATAGGTTAGCCATACCGATTGTAATTCTTATAACCGCAGTTACGGTATTATGTGCGGTAAAAATATGTCAAATTATATTTCCCTCTGATTTAGAATACGGATATATTCCCACGTCCTACGGTAAACATATTTCGGAAAACGTAAAGTTGGCACAGGACCTTCAACTTCCCGATTGGATTGATAAGCAGATAATTTCCGTTCACTCCACCGCCCGAACTGGGGCACATCTTAATGATATTAAAAATATTGTTATTCATTATGTAGGCAATCCGGGTACCACCGCCCAAAACAACCGAGATTACTATGAAAAGAATGACACAGAGGTTAGTTCCCACTTTGTTGTGGGACTTAAAGGCGAGGTCATTCAATGTGTGCCGCTTTGGGAAAAATCCGCAGCCAGCAACGAGCGAAACGGCGATACGATTTCCATTGAGGTCTGCCATCCTGACGAAAGCGGAAAATTCAATGATGAAACATATAATTCTGTGGTAGAACTTACCGCTTGGCTGTGCGAAAAATTCGACCTTAACGAAGATGATGTTATAAGGCATTATGACATAACAGAAAAGATATGTCCCAAATATTATGTTGAAAACCCAAAGGAATGGAAAAAATTCAAAGAGGATGTTGAAAACAACTAAATGAATACGAACAAAAAGCGTCAACTGCGTGATAGGGATAAAAAGTTAATCGGCGTTTTTGCGGTAGTATTTTTACTGCTGTTTTTCGGTGTGCTTTCATACGTTATCGGCAAGCCTATGATAGCCTTTGTTTCCGAGCCCGAAAAGTTTAGGCTTTGGGTTGAAAAAGGCGGTATTTGGAGCCGAGTTCTGTTTATCCTTATGGTTTTCTTTCAGGTGGTCTTGGCTCTGATTCCCGGGGAACCCTTGGAAATCGGTGCAGGATACGCTTTCGGTGCGGTGGAGGGAACAATTTTAACCGTTGTCGGCACTGTGCTTGGCAGTATCACCGTTTTCTTTCTCGTTAAAAGATGGGGAATAAGGCTCTGTGAAGTGTTTTTTTCACGGGAAAAACTTATGAAACTGAAGTTTCTTAAATCGAAAAAAAGCCGTGAAATTCTGTCTTTTGTTATATTCTTTCTTCCCGGAACACCGAAAGACTTGGTTACATATTTTTTAGGTCTTACCGATATAAGTTTTACATATGTTTTATTTTTGTCGGGGGTAGCACGTCTTCCCTCAATTATTACTTCAACCTTAGGGGGTGATGCTTTGGGTGGCAAAAAATATGCTGTTGCACTGGTTGTTTTCACTCTTACCGCCGTTATCAGCAGTGCAGGTGTTTATGTTTACAACAAAATAACTGCGAAACGCAAAACCAAAAAGGAGAATTTAGATGTTAGAAGCCAAAAATCTCGTTAAGATTTATAAACCGAAAAAGGGAGTGCCTGTAACGGCTCTTGACAATGTAAGCATTACCTTTCCCGAAAAGGGTATGGTATTTTTGCTGGGTAAATCGGGAAGCGGTAAATCCACGCTTTTAAACCTCTTGGGAGGTCTTGACAGTTATAACAGCGGAGAAATTATAATCAAGGGTGTTTCTTCAAAAGAGTTTAAGCAAAAGCATTTCGACTCATACCGCAACACCTATGTAGGATTTATTTTTCAGGAATACAATGTGCTTGATGAATTTACGGTTGGTGCTAACATCGCCCTTGCTATTGAACTTCAAAATCGCAAAGCCGAAAACGAAGAGATAAACCGAATATTAAAAGAGGTTGATTTAGGGGGATTCGGAAAACGCCGTCCCAGTGAACTTTCGGGCGGACAAAAACAAAGGGTTGCCATTGCCCGTGCACTTGTTAAAAACCCTGAGATAATTATGGCCGATGAGCCAACAGGTGCTTTGGACTCCGCCACCGGCAGACAGGTGCTTGACACACTTAAAAAACTGTCGGAAGACAGACTTGTTATTATTGTATCCCACGATAGAGAATTTGCCGAATGTTATGCCGACCGCATAATCGAACTTGCCGACGGTAAAATCATCAGAGATGTGGAAGCCGAAACCAAAGAAAATGAGCAAAAAGGTATTGTTTTCGGTGAAAACTCCATTGAAATACCCGAAGAATATGTTTTAAGCGATACTGACCGCACAGCAATTTTGGATTATATTGAAGCACTTAAAAAAGGTAAAATAAATATTGACATTATTCATAAACTGTCACGAAAATTTGTTAATACCGATAACAACATGATCCCTCGGCAGGACGGTTCTGCATTTAAACTGATTAAATCAAAACTACCCCTAAGAAATGCCTTTAAAATCGGCGGGGGAGCATTGAAATTCAAAAAATTCCGTTTAGTATTAACCATTCTGCTTTCCTGCATTTCATTTGGTCTATTCGGGCTTTCTGACACTTTTGCGGCATACAACCACATTGATGCCTGCACAAATTCCCTTGCAGATTCGGGATTTTCCTATATATCGGTTAACAAATCCAAAAAGGTTACATACAGTGAAGATCATTCTTTTTGGAAGGATAGCGGATATCTTTTGTCTGACAAAGATTTAATAGAGTTTGAAATAGGGACCGATGTTGCAATGCATCCCGTGTTCACCCCAATAAATGCAAATCTCTCTTTTGACGGACAAATTAACCCCGAAATCAAATTAACCGAAACTGATTATCAAATTTTTAGATCATATTTCAACGGTTTTGCCCCAATTGACCAAAATATAATTGATGATATGGGATTTAAAGTTTTAGCAGGTAATTTGCCTCAGGGCAATAACGAAATTGCCGTTAGTGAATACATATTTGAAGTTTTCAAAAAAGCCCAATATACCAACGGCACTCTCGTTAAAGATGCTAACGGTAAAGAAACTCTGCAATACACCGATATTAACAACTATAATGACCTAATCGGCAAGACTGTCACCCTAAACAACACAAAGTATACGGTTACCGCTGTTGTTGACACCGACTTTAATACCGAACGTTATTTATCCCTTACCGAAAAGAAAGATTTCAAAAGCAACGCAGACCAACTTGTTGAATATGTGCTTTACAGCGAATTCAATTCCGCAGTTACTTATTCTTATTCATCGTTAGTTATGGTAAGCAATGAGCATTTAGATAATTTAATCGCCAACAGACCTAACATTTCGGAAATCACCGAGGGCAGTATTTATTTTTACAGTGAAACTAAGGGTCTGTCGGTTGACCCGTATTATTTATCTACACTTGAAAACGCCCAAAACCGTAAAATCACATGGCTCGGCGAACCCAAAACCGCTTTGGGTGAAAAAGAAATTGTTGTAACCCGTGAATGTATTGATGACTATGAAGGGGCTCTCCCTGAGGACAACAAGGAAGCCCTAAAGGAATTAGATAAAATTCCATTCGATGTTTCACTCGAAGTATACGGCGATGATTATAAGCATGATACCGATTACAAAGTTGTGGGTATTCTGGAAACCACCGCAAAAAATCCTCTGCCGAACACAATGGTTTGCAACAACGCTTTGTATGAAAAGTTGGTTGAAACCGGCGACAATAATTACAATTTCGCCGTAGGCTCAATGCCGAAAGAAAAAAGTGATATTAAAAACTTAGTGAAATATTGCTATAAAACAGATTCCCTTGAGCGTAACCAGATACAAAACTCGGTTACCTGGGAACTCGACGCAATAAACGAAACCCTGAAAGAACTTTCAAAGGTATTTCTTTATATAGGACTCGGGTTTGCCCTGTTTGCCGCCTTGATGCTTGCAAACTTTATCGGCATAAGCATTTCCCACAAAAAGCAGGAAATCGGAATTTTAAGGGCAATAGGCTCCCGCAGTAACGATGTATTTAGAATTTTCTTTGCCGAAAGTTTCATTATTGCTATGATAAACTTCGTTTTATCGGCAATAGGTGTAGGCGTTGCAACGGTTATAATCAATGTTTTGTTAAAGAAAAACTTAGGCATTTTAATTACGGTGTTCAGTTTCTCTTTAAGGCAGATTGTTTTACTGCTTGCAGTAAGCATTTTTGTGGCATTTATTGCCTCGTTCCTGCCTGTTAAGAAAATCGCCTCTAAAAAGCCTATTGATGCTATCAGAAACAAATAACAAAATATCCGCTCTGTAAAAGGGGCGGATAAGTTTTTGTTGTAAAATACTTCAAAATATTGTATTATATTATCAGTAATTAAAAAGGAGATTTATTTATGGCAGATTATCAGTTAAAACCCCTTGAGGCAGGGGACACCCTTGCAACAATAAAGACAAATATGGGTGAAATTAAGATTAAACTTTTTCCCGCAGAAGCCCCTAAAACAGTAGAAAATTTTACAACCCACGCTAAAAACGGTTATTATGACGGTTTGATTTTTCACCGGGTTATTAAGGACTTTATGATTCAAGGCGGCGACCCCACAGGCACCGGTATGGGCGGAGAATCCATTTGGGGACACAGTTTTGAGGACGAATTTGATGTTAAACTTCATAATATAAAGGGTGCATTATCTATGGCTAATGCCGGACCTAATACCAACGGAAGTCAGTTCTTTATCGTCCAGGCTGATAACGTTCCTGAAAATATGCTCAGTCAAATGAAAGAAATGCCTGAATCTTTCCCGGAGGATATTGTTAAGGCTTATGAAGAAAAGGGCGGAACACCTTGGCTTGATTTCCGTCACACGGTTTTCGGTCAGGTAGTCGAGGGAATTGATGTTGTTGACAACATCGCCAATGTTGAAGTCGGTACCGCAGATAAGCCGTTAGATGATGTTATTATAGAAACAATTACGGTTGAAACTGTATAAGTTGTAAACTTTAAAGTCCATAGCAGAAACTATGGACTTTTTAAAACGAATAATTGTTAATTTTTTAACAAAATAGGGGATTTATTAATATTTTTGCCTAATGCTTACGCATTTTGGATTTTTGGTGAGGGTGCTAATGACGAACTTAAAACACGAGAGAAAAAACTGCAAAAAATAAGAACCTCAACTACGCGTTTGCGTGTCGAGGCTCCAGGCTTGGTGCCGGTGGCCGGACTCGAACCGGCACGGTATCGCTACCGGTGGATTTTGAGTCCACTACGTCTGCCAATTCCATCACACCGGCAAATCAGTGTGCTAATGTATTATACAATAAAGAAGTAATAAAATCAAGTCTTTTTTTCAAAAATCTTATCCAATGGAAATTTTTTTGACAGCCAACACCTTATTGAAGAAAAAATTATTCAACGAGGAATACTTACATAAATTTTCTTATTTAAAACACGAAACTGAATTTATAAAAACCAGATTGTTTATACCACTGACAACCTTAAGAATACATATAAGTTAATTTAACTCTTGCAGGTAATCCTAATGGTCAAAAGTAAAACAATGTCTACATTCCGTATATAAATAGATAATATTATAAATAAACCCTGCCACCCGCTTTATCCCT
>JAZNOA010000062.1:0-2257 GCA_045580545.1 Acutalibacteraceae bacterium
ATTTTCAAAGAAAATTTGACTATACCCATTGCAATGAATATCGGGCTAATTCAAATGAACGTTCATTTGAATTAGCAAAAACCGATAAAATCGGTTTGTCGAAACGCAGAAAAGCGTTTCGACATTCTATAGTCATTATAAATATTTTAACGGTTAGGATCAAAAAACGCAGGGTCAAATAAATGTTTAAATTTTAGTTGATTATAAATTGAGGAGAAAAAATATATGCTTAAAATTGAGCATCCGAGTAAAATTTACGGAGATAAAAAGGCAGTTTATAATCCTAAAACTATAAAACTGACACAATTACATTTAAAAATGCACTATTGTAAAGAAAAATAATGCTGTATAATGTAAATGCATACTGAAAAAGGAGTTTGATGTTTCATGAAAAAGATTAGTAAAATTTCATGGGGTGCGGTGCTTATTGCCATTGGTGTGATTTTTTCATTAAATGCCTTTGGCATCACCGACATTAAGGTTTTCTTTGACGGCTGGTGGACTCTGTTTATTATAGTGCCTTGTTTTATCGGAATTTTCACCGATAGAGAAAAGACCGGCAATATAATAGGTCTTTTAATCGGTCTGTTTCTGTTGCTTTGTTGTCAAAACGTGCTGAGTTTCGGTATGCTTTGGAAATTAGCCATTCCCGCTGTTATTGTTATAATCGGTTTGAAACTGATTTTGGGCGGATTATTCGGTGAAAAGGCAGTTAAAATGATTAGCGAATCCCGTCAAAACGGCGATAATATCAAAATCGGTTGTGCCACCTTTTCGGGTCAGGATATGAATTTTGACGGCGAAGTGTTCAGCGGTGCCGAACTGACTGCGGTTTTCGGCGGTGTTGAGTGCGACCTAAGAACTGCCATTATTGAAAAGGACTGTGCCATTACAGCCTCTGCTATATTCGGCGGAATTGATATATATGTTCCCGATTATGTAAATGTTAAAATCAACTCGAATTCCATCTTCGGCGGAGTTTCGGGGAAAAATAAACGTCCCCCAATTCAGGGCGGAGTTACCCTTTACATAAACGCAACCTGTATATTCGGAGGTATTGATATTAAATGACAACAACTCAAAAGTTGATAAAAAATTTGGGTCTTGCCTTGGCGGTTTTTCTCAGCGTTTGTATAATCGGCGGAATAATAACTGCACTTGGCAGTATTGCGTATATTTTTTCAGACAGGGAAGAACCTGCGGGCGAAATGAAGGCTTATTCAATTGAAAGGGAAATATCATCCCTCTCGGTTGATTTAAGCGGTGCAGAATTGAAAATTAAAACTGCAGATAAATTCGAGGTTGAGAGTAATCATAAATATATTTCCGTAAAATCAGATAACGGAAAACTCACTGTCAGCGAAACAAAAAAGCCTTTTTCATTTTCATCTAAGGGTGTAACGGTTGTTTTGTCCATTCCCGAGGGTTTCGTTTTTAAGGAAGCCGCAATTGAGACAGGCGCCGGCAAGGTCAGTGTTGATGCTTTATCCTGCAATGATTTGAAACTTTCTTTAGGTGCCGGAAAAGCAGACGTTAAAAATCTTATTGCAAACTCCGACGCCCGTATTGACGGCGGGGCGGGAGAACTTAATATAGACGGCGGATTGCTTTCAAACTTGGAACTTGATATGGGTGTGGGCGAACTGAACCTTAAAAGCCGTATTGAGGGAGAAAGCGAACTTGACTACGGTGTAGGGGAGACTAATCTCACTTTATTAGGCAGCCGCGAGGACTATAAAATAAAACTTGATAAAGGTATCGGAGAGGCAAAAATAGAGGGCGTAAGTATGGCTGACGGCTTTGTTTACGGCACAGGTGAAAACCTTATTGACATCGACGGCGGTGTCAGAGAGATAAACATCGAGTTTTCGGAATACGGCAATGAGTAAAACATAATATAAAACCCAACCTTTTTACTAAAAAAGGTTGGGTCAGTCTGTCGAAAAAGACTGTTTTCTGCTCCCATTTCGAGGAAACTATCTCGGTTCCGCAATTACAGTGGGTCAAGGGTGTAACCCTTGTCGTTTAGGGGGGTGCGGGTTGCCGGTGGCAACCTCTAAGCGAATGCTTAGAAGCACCGACCGAGGCGGGAGCCGAGACGGAATTGTCGGATTGCATTTTTTAGTTTTTATCACACTTGTCTTTCAATTGGCGAAGCCACGCTTGAAAGACTTTGAGTAGAGGCTTTACTCCCGACAATTCAAAGGGGGAATCGAAATCCCCCTTTAAAGGCGAATCTTTCCGCCCTTTCTTTTCG
>JAZNOA010000063.1:0-3261 GCA_045580545.1 Acutalibacteraceae bacterium
TGTCACGAAGTGACAGAGGGGACCGCCGCCGTCAGCGGGTGGATTTTTGCGTAGCAAAAAGACGGAGGGGTTGTAAACTATGAAGTTGAAGACCCCTCCACCGCTAAAGCGGTCCCCCGTCTCGGCTCCCGCCTCGGTCGGTGCTTCTAAACTTCGTTTAGAGGTTGCCACCGGCAACCCGCACCCCGACAAGTAGTGGAGGTAAATTTGCACACCAATTAAATAGTATATTATTTTCATCTTGTCGCTCATGCCGCGACAGGCACGCCCAATCTTTATGTAGGCGAAAAGAAAGGGCGGAAAGATTCGCCTTTAAAGGGGGATTTCGATTGTAATTAGAGGTAACCAATATAGTTTCCTCGAAAGGGGAGCCGAAAACAGGCTTTTTCGACACTCTCTAAGACCCTGCGTTTTCACGCAGGGTCTTAGTCTATATTTTAAAATCCGAAAGGTTTACAATAACAGGGATTACGTAAACCAAAACAGCGGTCAATGCAAAAACGCCTAAGAAGATAGCGTAAACTATATTATCTGATTTTTCTCCCTTTGAAATTTCCTTTTTTCTAAGGAAAATCATAAGAAGCAAAGCGACAGTTCCTAAAACCGAAACACAAATCCCAATACCGAAACCTTTGGGTGTGAGACTTATTTTAAGCACACCGTCACGAGGAATTTCCAATGAAACAAATCCGCTTAAAGCCTTGGAAAATTCCATTTTTTCGCCGTTAAGGGTAATATTCAAATCTTCAGAGTAAGGAACGCTTAAAAAGTAATTTCCTTTGCCGGCGTTTCCGCTTAATACTCCGCCTTTTTGGGTTAAGTTTAGAGTTTCGGTTTTTTTAACAACGTTTTCGACCAAATCCTCTTTCACGCCGAAAACCCCGAAAGAAGAGCAGGAAACCTCTTTCAAAACCTTAATTGTTATGTCAACCGACTCGTTCTCAAAACCGCCCAGTTTCAAAAGTCCGTTCTCCTTTTGGGTGGGATAGGAATAACTCTTAACAGAGGAATTAACATAAACCTCAAAACTCTGATTTATATCCTCAACGAGGTTGTTGGAAAAGCCGTCATAACAGTCAAAATAAAGGGTTTGCCGTCCTATGACGTCCACCGAATAGGTGATATATGCTTCATCTGAAACCGAGTCAATAACATATCCGTCATCCTGTGTTAGGAGGTTGCAGTTTTCGGTGTTATAAGCGTAATATGTGACCACGGGATTTTCGCTGTCGGTCATTTTACCGAAGGCATCGCCTAAGGTAGCAAGGCGGTCATTATGGGACAGTTTTTCGGGAATTTCGCCCTCGGTTTTAATTCCAAGCCCTAAATAATAGGGATTTTCCTTTATAACAAACTCTCCGTTTTGGTTATAAACCGTGTAGCCCACACTTAAGAGAGCATCACTTAAAATACTTCCTCCCCAGTTACCGGTTTCCATCCAATAACCGCTGTATCCCATCTGTTTTGCGGCTTCCATATAGTTTTCACTGTTCAGAGATGTATAGTGGGCAAGACTGTTAAAGCCTGCGGCACCCGTCATATTGGCATCGGTGAATTTATAGGAAGTGTTGACCCTGTAAAAACCGTCTTTTTGGATTTCGCTTCTCAACTCAAGCATATTTTGAAAATTGTGCATACTAAAACGGTCTTTGGCACTTAAAACGAAAACCGAACTCCAACAAAAGCCCTCAAAAGCAAGGCACAGACAAAGGAAAACGGCGGCGGTTTTTTTGCAAAGAAGTTTACGCTCGCTGAAAAGAAGGATAAGAAAATATGAAAGAACAAAAAGCAGAGATATGAAAATTTGACCTCTGAGGGATGCCTTATTTCCCCAAAGTGTTCTGGTGTATGTCGATAGGGTGTCCTGATTTGAAAGGGTAAAAATCAGGGCAAGAATACAAATTAAACCCACCGCAAAATAAATAAAAACTGCATTTGGTTTCGGTTTTTCGGCAAATTTCCACCCACTTAGAAGTTTTGCCGTTAAACAAAGTCCTGCAAAAACGGTTATAAAGCCGTATCTTGCGGGGAAAGCCATATAACTTCCCGTATGCCACATAAGGTTAATCGGTTCGATTATAAGCGGAACGGACATTATGAGAAACAGGCAGAAAAGAAAACTCGTTTGTTTGTCTTTAAGGGAAACACGGCGAAACAGAAACACAACCCCGCACAGAATAACTCCGCTGCAAAGAAGAATTGGAAATGTAGTTTCGGTTGAGGTGAAAAGGGAGGCATTTTTTAAATTCGAAAGGATACTTCCCGACCGTCCCGAAGAAAAATACTGCAAAAGGCAGGGCACCCAAACAAAGGCGGAAACCATAAGGGAAATCACACCGCAAAGGCCTAAATTTACATATATCTTTCGGTCGGTATTTCTGAAAAACAAAGCGTATAACCCGAAAAACAGAATAAGGGCAAGATACACCATAAAACTGATGTAAAAATTGAAAATAACGCAAAGTGTTAAAGATATAAGCAAGACGGCGGGACGGTTTTGCTTTATAAGTTTGAAAATTCCCAAAGCCACAATAGGGAAAAGATACATCATATCCAGCCACATTATGTTTTGGTAAAAAAGCATACCGTAACCGCAAAGGGCATAACAGGCACCTAAAAACGCCGAAATCAGAACGCCGTTTTCTTTAAAAAGCCGATAAAAAACAAAACCAGCCGTAAATCCGCAAAGACCGAGTTTTAAGACCACCAAAATGTTCATAAGATAGGGTATTTGTGATTTGTCAACAAACGCCGCCAAAAAGGAAAAGGGTGAGGAAAGATTAAAGAAAAAAACACCGTAAAAATTCATTCCCCCTGCGTTTTGTGTGTTTAAAAACAGGGAACTTTTCCCCGACAAAATATCCTTAAAATCGCATAATAGGGGGATTGCCTGCTGATTCATATCGCACCAGGAAACGGTGCCCTCTCCGAAGGGAAACATCTCCCCTGCAAAATAAGCGGTAAGGAGTATGATACTTGTTAAAACAAGCCCTATAAAACCGCTTAAAACAGAAGAATTTTTTAGTGTTATTTTCATAAATTCACCCGAACTTTTAATCTTGTTACAAACTAATTTTATCATAATTATATATTTTTGCAAGTTTCTTTAAAAAATATGCGAAATGTAGGTTTGTCAATGATGTGTTACAAAATTAGAAAACTTCACCGTTAATAAGAAAAGCCTTTAAATAATCAGCGGGAGATTTCCAATTAAGAGGACGCATAGGAAAATTATTGTATCTTCTGTTGTGAACAGAAAGT
>JAZNOA010000064.1:0-20504 GCA_045580545.1 Acutalibacteraceae bacterium
TATAAATATGGGAGGTAGGAGGAAGTGCCAATTTGCGACCCTCGTCAGAGGGAGGCAAATTCAAAGTTTATCGACAATATGAAACAACCCCCTCATTTCGTTAAGAAATGAGGGGGCTGTTTATTATAAGGTAGTTTAGTAATCTTCGTTATCTAAACTGTCAAGACGTCTTAAAATCTCCTTGTTTTGAGAAATTAAAAGCCCCAAACCGTAAATCAAATATAGGGAAATTAAAGCAACGGCAAAACCGAATAAAAGGATTAACGCCGAAAGGAAGAAGAGGGTTTTGTCCAAGATAAAAACAATAGCGGCCGCAACCAAGAACAAAAGGGCAACACCTATGGAAACCACAAATGCTATAAGTTTAATCATACCGGCAATGTTTTTGAATGAAAATTCACCGTAGTCGTCAGAGAGTTTTTTTGCAAATTTTGCCGCTTTTTTCGTATTTTTAACGGCAGTCCTTGTTATCTTGCCGGTTTTTTTGCTAACCTTTGCCTTAGAACTTTTAGGTTTTGAACTGGAACTTATATCCACAAACTGAAATTCGTTATTGTCCATTTTAAATCCTCCTATCGGATTTTAGATTTTTTCAACACCTAAGGTAACCTTTTCACCGTTAATATCCCATTCCTTAATAAAGCCCTTAACTTCGCCGACAGTCAAACTGTCTGCCAAAGTGTCGCCTGTTATATCAGCGGTTTTGTTTTGGGCAATATCGGTCACAACCTCGCTTCCGCTTATTGTTATGGAAATATGGTCTGTAACATTGAAACCTGCCTCTTTACGCATGGTTTGCAGTTTGCTGACAAGTTCTCTGATAAAGCCTTCTTCAACCAACTCGTCTGTAAGAGTAGTGTCAAGTGCAACGGTAACTCCTCGGTCGGAAACGGTGAAGAAGCCTTCTTTTTGGTTTGCTTCAATAAGCAAATCGTCAGCGGTTAACTCGATTTCGCCGATGGAAATATTAAGTTTAATGCATCCGTTGGCATCTAACTCTGCCTTGGCACTGCTGTCAAGTTCTGAAAGAGCGTTTCTAATCTCACCCAACTGCTTGCCGTATTTCGGACCCAAGGTCTTGAGTTGGGGCTTAAAGGTGTAGGAAACGAAATTATCAACCTCGTCTGTGAAAGAAACAACCTTGATGTTAAGTTCGTCACGGATGATATCGGTGTAAGCCTCGTCAACCGCACCTTCGGTCTTAACATACATAGTTGCCAGCGGTTGACGGTTTTTGCGGTTGGAACCGTTACGTGCGGCACGACCGAGAACGACAATTTCTAATACCTTTTCCATCTGCTCCTCAAGGTGGGCGTCAATAAGGCTTTCGTCTACCTCGGGGAAGTCGCAAAGGTGGATGCTTTCAGGGGCGGATTTATCAACATTGCGAACAAGGTTTTGATAAATGTTTTCTGCCATAAAGGGTATCATGGGAGCGGCGGTTTTGGCGGTTGTAACCAGTGCAGTGTAAAGGGTTAAGTAGGCGGCGATTTTATCGTCGGTTAAGCCCTCAACCCAATATCTTTCACGTCCTCTGCGAACATACCAGTTACTCATTTCGTCGACAAAATCCTGTAAAGCACGGGCGGCTTCGGGAATTCTGTAATTGCTTAAGTTTTCGTCCACAGCCTTAACGGTAGAATTAAGGCGGGAGAGTAGCCACTTATCCATAACAGAAAGGGTATAATCATTTATATTATATTTTGTGGGGTCAAATTCATCAATATTGGCATAAAGCACATAAAAAGCATAGGTATTCCAAAGAGTACCCATAAATTTACGTTGACCCTCGGTTACAGCCTTTGCGTGGAAACGGTTGGGAAGCCAGGGTGCTGAGTTGGTATAGAAATACCAGCGAATAGCATCTGCACCGAAACTTTCAAGTGCGTCAAAGGGGTCAACTGCGTTGCCCTTTGATTTACTCATCTTTTGACCGTTTTCGTCCTGAACGTGACCTAAAACAATAACGTTTTTGAAAGGTGCCTTATCGAAAATAAGGGTGGAAATAGCGAGTAGGGAATAGAACCAACCTCTGGTTTGGTCAACTGCCTCGGAAATAAAGTCGGCAGGGAACTGAGTCTCAAATAATTCCTTGTTTTCAAAGGGATAGTGGTGCTGGGCAAAGGGCATAGAGCCGGAGTCAAACCAGCAGTCAATAACCTCGGGAACACGGTGCATTTCCTTGCCGCAATGGGGACATTTAATGGTCACCGCATCAATAAAGGGACGGTGAAGTTCAATATCCTCAGGGCAGTTATCGGACAATTCTTTAAGTTCTGCAATAGAGCCGATAGCGTGCTGATGACCGCACTCGCAGGTCCAAATATTAAGAGGAGTACCCCAATAACGGTTACGGGAAATTCCCCAATCCTGAACATTCTTAAGCCAGTCACCGAAACGGCCTTTACCGATGCTTTCGGGAATCCAGTTAATGGTGTTGTTATTCTTAATAAGATCGTCCTTAACATCGGTCATCTTGATAAACCAAGATTCACGGGCATAGTAGATAAGGGGAGTGTCGCATCTCCAGCAGAAAGGATAATCGTGCTCGAATTTGGGAGCGTCAAACAAAAGACCCTTAGCATCTAAATCGGTTAAAACCTTGGGGTCGGCATCCTTAACAAAAAGACCGGCATAGGGGGTTTCCTCGGTCATTTCACCCTTGCTGTTAACAAACTGAACAAAGGGCAAATCGTAACGTCTGCCCACTCTGGCATCGTCCTCACCGAAGGCAGGGGCACAGTGAACAATACCTGTACCGTCGGTCATGGTAACATAACTGTCGCACATAACAAAATGTGCCTTTTTATTCTGTTTTTCACAGACGGGTTTTACGAAGTCGAAGAGAGGCTCGTATTCTTTATATTCAAGGTCAATACCTTTGAATTCCTCTAAAATTTCATAGGCAGGTGTATCCTCGGTGGCGAGTTTGCCTAAAACCTTGTCGAGGAGGTCTTTTGCCATATAGTAGGTGTAACCGTCATTAGCCTTAACCTTACAGTATGTGTCATCGGGGTTAACACAAAGAGCAACGTTGGAGGGAAGTGTCCACGGTGTGGTGGTCCAAGCGAGGAAATATGCGTCTTCGCCCAAAACTTTAAAGCGAACAACCGCACTTCTTTCTTTAACATTTTTATATCCTTGTGCTACTTCGTGGGAAGAAAGGGGGGTTCCGCAACGGGGACAATAGGGTACGATTTTAAAGCCTTTATATAAAAGGCCCTTATCGTAAATCTGCTTTAAAGCCCACCATTCGGACTCGATAAAGTTATTATCATATGTAACGTAAGGGTGCTCCATATCGGCCCAAAAGCCAACGGTTTTGGAGAAATCCTCCCACATACCCTTATATTTCCAAACACTTTCTTTACAATGGGCAATAAAAGGCTCCAAACCGTATTCCTCGATCTGTTCCTTACCGTCAAGACCTAAAAGTTTCTCAACTTCAAGTTCAACGGGAAGACCGTGGGTGTCCCATCCTGCCTTGCGGGGAACCATATAGCCCTTCATTGTTCTGTAACGGGGAATCATATCCTTAATAACACGGGTCAGCACGTGACCGATGTGGGGTTTTCCGTTAGCGGTGGGTGGGCCGTCATAAAAAATATAAGGCTCGCCCTTGGCTCTTTCTTCTATACTTTTTTCAAAAATCTTGGCGTCTGACCAAAATTTTTCGATTTTTTTCTCCTCTTCGACGAAATTGAGGTTGGGTGAAATGCTATCGTACACGAAAATGTACTCCTTTCCAAAATAGGGATAAAACGCACAGCCGCAACTGTGCGTTTCTTTGAAAGTT
The DNA here is from genome assembly GCA_045580545.1 of Acutalibacteraceae bacterium. Taxonomy (GTDB): domain Bacteria; phylum Bacillota; class Clostridia; order Oscillospirales; family Acutalibacteraceae; genus UBA737. Next base: position 3,797 of record JAZNOA010000064.1, read on the forward strand.
TATTAAATTATAAATTACTGCTCCTTGGGGGCTGTAGGAATTTGCTGTTTTAATGCAGCACGGGTCTTGCGGATTTCGCCTAAGTTTGCGGTGAGTCCGTCGTCTGCTCTACGCATAATATCGTCAACAAAATCCTGAGCGGCTTTTTTCATTTCACGGCTCTTAGCCTGAGCGGTGGAGATGATTTCGGCAGCCTTAGTCTGAGCGAGTTTAACGATTTCTTCCTGCGCTACCATAGCCTTGGCCTTTTCCTCGGCATTACGGATAATACCGTCAGCCTCACGCTTGGCGTTGGTAATAATATCGGCCCTGTCGGCAACGATACCCTTAGCCTGCTTAATTTCGGCAGGGATGTTAAGGCGGATATCGTCCACAACGGCACGCAATTTTTCAACGTCAACAACTGTTTTTTTGCCGGGGATTTTGAAGCCTGAGTCCAGTACTTCATCAAACTGCTCCAATAATTCGTCAAGTGTCATTATTTTGTCCTCCGTTAATATAAAATTCGGTCTGCTATTTTTTAATTCTGTTTATAATATCCTGCAAAATCACTTCCGGCACAAATCGGGAAATATCTCCGCCCATAGAGGCAATTTGTTTAACCATACTGGAACTGAGATACATATTTTGAGCCGAGGTGGTTAAAAACAGGGTTTCAACATTTGGGTTAAGTTCTTTATTGGTAAGGGCCATCTGAAATTCATACTCAAAATCCGACATTGCCCTGAGACCCTTAATAATGGCGGTAGCGCCCACATCTGCGGCATAGTCCGCCAACAAGCCTTCAAAATGCACTATTTCAACGTTTTGAAGGTGGGAAGTGCATTTTTTAATCATTTCCACCCGCTCTTTGGGAGAAAATGAATATTTTTTCGCCGGGTTGCTGGCAACCACAACAATCAGTTTTTTTACCATCCCTGCGGCTCTTGTTATAATATCAAGATGACCGTAGGTTACAGGGTCGAAACTGCCGGGGCAGAGAGCCGTTATATCTCCTGTCACTAAGGCTCCCCCTTTCTGTAAACTGTCACCAAAACCTTGCCGTAGCGGTAGGATTTATGAATATAAAACCCACCGATGGCATCTTCCAATTTGACTTCAGGCGGATGCTCGCAAATTACGGCACCGTAATCGCTCATTAAAGGTAAAACCGCCTTAATAGCCGGAGTTAAAAGACCGGCTGCATAGGGCGGATCAAGGAAAACATAATCAAAGGTATCCCTTGAAGAGGCACAAAATGATGCATAATCCGACTGAAAAACCTTGGATTTATCCTCCAACCCGCAGGCGGAAATGTTGGCATTTATTATTTTTACGGAATCTTTGGAGGAATCCACAAAGACGCAACTTTCAGCACCTCTGCTTAAAGCCTCAATTCCTAATTGACCGCTTCCGGCGAATAGATCCAAAATCCGTCTGCCCTCAATATCAAAATGCAGAGCACTGAAAATACCCTCTTTAACCCTATCGGGTGTGGGGCGGACATCTCTCCCCTCAGGGGAAATGAGTTTTTTGCCCTTTAAAGTGCCGGTTATAACTCGCATAACATCACCAAAAACAAAGAGTCTAACATTAAGTATAAAATACATAATGTATTATACCATTAAACCACACACTTTGTCTATACTTTTTTGAAAAAAGCCTTAATTTGATGTTGTGTTATTTCCTTTGAAAGAGTTAATGTAAATCTCCACAACCGCTTCGCTGTTAACCTTTTCGCCGTATTTCGGGGACTGTTCAATAACGGTACCCGGTTCGCTATCCTCGTCAAACTTTTCTAAAACTTTTATGTTTTCATATAAAAAACCTTGTTTTAAAAGTTCTAATTTTGCACTGTCTTCGTCCATTCCTTTGAGGTTGGCAATGGCAAATTCCTTAGGACCTAAACTGATTGTAACCTCGATTTTCGTATCTCTGGGGGACTGGGTTCCCGCACCTACCGACTGGGCACAAACAGTTCCTTTGGGGCAACTGTCGGAATATTCCTTATCCTTAAGGATAAATTCAAACATTTCGTAGTTTTCATCATCAATGATTTCAGAGAAGTATTTGCCCTTTAATTCGGGAACGGGATAAAGTTTCACATTGTCCTCCACACCGCTGTCAACAGTGCCTATAGAATCAACAACAGGTGCATTAAAAGAGGGGGTGCTGTAAACCGAAGAATTGTTCTTGTTATTAAAAACAGAATCTTTGAACACGGTAAATATAAGAATTACACCGATAAGTAAAATTGCCAAAACCGTGCAAAGTGCAGAGATTAGTGCATATTTAGCACTATTAGCCTTAGAAACCTTTTTGGAGGGAGCCTTTGCATTTTTTTTAGATACAGTCTTTTCCTTTGGAGCAGGTGTTTGAATTTCACCGTATACCAATTCGTTTTTGAATTCTTCAATATTTTGTGTGCGGTTTTTCGGCAATACCTGAAGTCCGTTTGCCAAGGCGGCTAAAACGGGGTGGGGCAATTCCTCGGCAAATTTTGCGGGAATTGTCATAGCGTCGTTTTCAATTCTTTGAACGGCTGCAGGAGGAACAGAGCCGATAAGTGCTCTGAAAATAGTGGCACAAAGACCGTATACATCGGTATATGTGCCGATATTCAACCCATCGATACCGTATTGCTCGCAGGCAGCGTATCCCTCATAAATTGACGGAGTCATAGAGTTGCCCACTAAACGAAGTTTTCTAACGGAATATTTGGAAATTCTGAGTTTTCCGTCCCGTCCCACAATAACCGTATCTGCGGAAATTCCGCCGTGAATGAAACCGATTTCATTCATACCGTGAACGGTATCAATAAGGGGCAGGAAAAGAGGACGCACCTGCTCCCATTTAAGACTGCCACCGTTTTTATTAAGGAATTCTTCTAAGGTTATTCCCGAAACAAATTCCAATACCGCATAGGCGGTGGAATTTTCCTCGAAAACGTCGAAAACCTTAACTAAAGAGGGAAGTGTGGAAAGGGTTATGGCACGGTTAATCTCCATAAACTCAATAAGGCCCTCGTTGAAATCGTATTTATTATCGGTTGGAACTAACACTGTTTTATCGGGGTTTCTGTCGGCAATTCCTTTGGGGAAGTATTCCTTAATCTTAACCTTTGAAGATTTGGCATTGTCCCAGCCTATGTAGGTAATACCCTCACCGTCCATTTCCAAAACAGCGCCCACAAGATAGCGGTTTTGAAGAATTGATTTAACGGGCAGACTGCTGGAGGGGTTTTTTGTGGAATTATCATATCCGCAAACGGGACAGATTTTTTCTCCCGAATTGTCACTCATACAGCCCAAACATAATCCTGCGGTGTTAAACATAAAGTATCCTCCGAAACTCAGTTTATTAAATATATTTTACCATATTTGTCAAGTGTGTCGGTTTATGGCCAGAGTTTTTTTGAAAACGCAGGTGTGGTGGGGGGTTATCCGCCTATCCTCATGAAGGGAGCCGAAATACCAATGTTTATATTCACAAGACCTGCCGATTTCCTCAAAATATCCGTTTAATTTGTTGACACGGTCGCTGTCGCCCCTTAAAAGAAGCATAGAACTTTTGACCAAAGAGGGGGGTTCATGGGTGATAATATAATCCACTTTACATCCTCTTTCGTCAAGGTTTTTGGCGCCCAAAGCCATTTCCTGAGGTGTGGGTTCTTCTTCACGCCACCAAAGACCTTTTTCAATTCTCATATCCTTGTCGGTACTTTCTCCTCCGCCGAAGGTGAAGTAGGAGTTACCCTCAATATCGAATATCTGACCCCGACAAAGGTGAATTAGATTGCCCTTAATTCTGTGAATCATACCTCCGTGCCAATAGGTCACACGGGAGGAGTTGATTTTCTTCATATTGTCGTGGGTACCGTCCACAAAGGCGGTAACAAAACGGCGGGTGGAAAGATAATCTATAACCTGACGTTCTAATTTTGAACCGTCAAATATATATCCGAAATCCCCGCAGACAATCAGCATATCGCCCGCTTTCAGTTTGCGAAAACTTTTTTCATAGAGCCTTTCTAAATCGCCGTGCATATCTCCAGTAATATAAACCGTAATTTTTCACCACTCTTAAAAAATATTGCTTTTATTTTCGGTTAATTTATGATAATATATAAATATGTTCAGACTATTATATCATATATTCGGAGAGATTTCTATGCTAAAAAGAATTTTTTCTGTATTTTTTGCATTTTTATTAACTTTTTTACTTGTTTTACCAGTTTTTAATGTGTCGGCATACGAGGTAAACGGGTTTGAAATAACCGCAAATGCGGGTATGCTTGTATCCCTTGATACAAATGAGGTGCTTTACAGTAAAAATGCCGATAAAAAGATTTATCCTGCGGCTATTACAAATATTATGACCGCTATAGTTATCTTGGAGAGTGAAAAATATTCACCTGACGGCAGAATTACCATGACCGAAAGGGCTTTGACCGACATTTTGGGTACAGGCGTTGCCGTTTCCAACACAAAGGCGGGGGAGGAGTTCTCCCACACCGACCTGCTTCATTTTATCATTATGTGTTCCTGCGGAGATGTGGGTTATTTGGCGGCGGATTATTTTTACGGCTCCCATGAGGCTTTTGTCAGTAAAATGAACGAAACCGCTCAAAGACTTGGAATGAAAAATACGAATTTCACAAATCCCATAGGACTTCATGACGAAAATCACTATACAACGGTTGAAGATATCAGAATTTTAACCGAATATGCCCTTACAAACAAAACTTTCAAGGAAATTTCCGCCAAACACAGATACAATATGGCGGCAACCAATATGCGGGATAAAAGAATTCTGTCCACCACCAACTTTCTGCTTGATACCACCACCAATTATTATTATCAGTATGCAACAGGTGTTAAAACAGGATATACCGACGAAGCAGGCAGATGTATTGTTGCAACGGCTAGTTATAACGGATACAATTATCTTTGCATTTTAATGGACACTCCGAATAATCCTTTAAAGCGGGAGGAATTAAGTCAGTGTGCAGACCTTTTTAGATGGGCGTTTAATAACTTTAGTTTCAAAGAGGTCGCAACGGGGGACGAGCCTGTTTGCGAAATGCCCCTGGAACTGTCCATGGATACGGACTTTGTTTCCCTTTATTTTGAAAAACCCTTTGTTTCGGTGCTTCCCAAAGATGCAGACGAGTCAACCATTGTAATAAAAACAAAACTTAAATCCGAAAGCGTTAAGGCTCCCGTTAAAAAGGGTCAGGTGCTGGGGGAAGCCGAGGTAATATTTGCCGAAAAGGTTATCGGTAAGGTTAACCTTGTGGCAGGTGAAGATGTTAAGGCAAACTCCCTTTTGAAAGCCGTGGATATCGTTAAGGGAATATTTACTTCGGTATATATGAAGATTGTATATGTCGTGCTTGGGTTATTAGCAGTGGGTTTTGTTGTGCTGTGTGTTAAAATGAACTACTCAAAAGGAAAAAAGAGAAAGGTTAAATATATTCCTTATGACGGTAAGGAGAGAGAAAACAAGCACAGATAATAAATTCTTTGGCGGGAATGCCGTTCGCCGAGAATTAAAAATTCTCGGACTGCACTCCACTCCCGCCAATACCACCCACGTGCCCTTGAAAACCGCTTTTCGGGCGGTTTTCGCTTATAAGGAGTTTTTATGCCGCACTTGTCGCCGGAAAAACAAAGATACTTTTTTGGCGGGAATAACCGTCCCAAAATAGGTGCAAATAATTGTTGTGTTTTTGGATTTAATAATGTATAATAAAGTTGTTAATGAATTAGGAGGTATTTCTAATGGAAAGATTTTTAAGTGCCAAAAAGCGTTATGAGGCTTTCGGGGTTGATGTTGACAAGGCTCTTGAAACCATCAAAAACCTGCCTGTCAGTCTTCATTGCTGGCAGGGCGACGATGTTAACGGTTTCGACAGCGAGGGTCCCTTAACCGGCGGTATTCAGACCACCGGAAACTATCCCGGCAGAGCCAGAAATTACAAGGAACTTATGGCCGATATGGAAAAGGTTATTTCCCTTTGCCCCGGCAAGAAAAAACTCAATATTCACGCTTGCTATGCCATTTTTGAGGACGGTTTTGCAGACAGAGACAAACTGGAACCCAAACACTTTAAGAAATGGGTTGAACTTGCAAAGAAATTAGGTGTGGGCATTGACTTTAACCCCACATTCTTCTCTCATCCTAAGTGTAAGGACGGTTTGACCCTCAGCAGTCCCGATAAGGAAACCCGTGATTTTTGGATTGAACACGGTAAGGCTTGCATCAGAATTTCTCAGTATTTCGCCGAGGAAACAGGTATCCCCTGCGTTATGAATATCTGGACGGGTGACGGTTATAAGGACATCCCTGCCGACAGGATGGGTCCTCGAATGAGATATAAGGATTCTATTGAAAAGATTTTGGCAGAGCCCTTTGATAAATCTAAGGTTAAGCCCTGTGTTGAGTCTAAGGTTTTCGGCATCGGCGTTGAGGCATTCACCGCAGGCTCGGCTGAGTTTTCTCTCTCCTTTGCCGCCACTCATGACGGTTGCTTGCCGCTAATGGATAACGGCCACTATCACCCCACTGAGGTGGTTTCTGATAAAATTCCCGCCTTGCTTTGTTTCTTTGACGAGATTGCTTTACATATCACCAGACCTATTCGTTGGGACTCAGACCACGTGGTGATTTTTGACGACGAAACCAAGGAAATGGCAAAGGAAATCGTTCGTTGCGGTGCCACCGATAAGGTTTATATGGCACTTGACTATTTTGATGCCAGCATAAACAGAATTGCCGCTTGGACCGTCGGCTTCAGAAGTTGGCAAAAGGCACTGCTTAGTGCTCTTCTAACCCCCAACGAAATGTTTAAGGAATTGCAGGAAAGCAACCAACTAACCAAACTTTTGGTTCTGCAGGAGGAAATTAAGACCCTGCCTTTCGGCGATATTTGGGAGTATTACTGCGAAACCGAGGGTGTACCCGGCGACGAAAAATGGTACAGCGAGGTTGAAAAATACGAAACCGAAGTTCTTGCAAAAAGAGTATAAATCGGGTATTTTTCCTATTAAATGGGCATATTAAACAGGGGCGGAAATTCCGCCTCTGTTTGAGAGTGTCATGCAAATGATAAAAAAATTCAAATTTTTTGTTGACATTTACGATTTCTGTGATATAATAATTAGGCTGTTCAAACGATTCATTAGCTCAGACGGTAGAGCACTTGACTTTTAATCAAGGTGTCCGGGGTTCGAATCCCCGATGGATCACCAAAAAACGAAATGGCCTTTCGGTCATTTCGTTTTTTTATAATTTTCAGAAGGATGAGAACCCCGTTGGGGTTCGTCGAAGCAGCCCGAAAGACGCGACAGTCTTTCGGGACTGTGAAGTCTCGAGCAGCGAAGATTTTTCGCAACCGTTCGGAACGGTCGAAAAATCAAGCGGCACAGAGTATCCCCGATGGATCACCAAAAATCCCGTTCACGAAAGTGGGCGGGATTTTTACTTTTTACTTCTTACCTCTTCACTCTTACCTTGTCCCAAAAATTCTTACGGGATTTTTGGGAAGTAATAGGTAAAAAGTAAGAGGTAAGAAGTTCTGGGTCGGCGGTTTCCGATGACCCGTTATGATATTATTCGTCGTTTTATTCTCAGCATGACGTTAAAAATCTAAACTTCGTGTCATTCTGAGCGGTAGCGAAGAATCTCAAAAATCTAACCTGCCACCAGACTCTTCGCTTTGCTCAGGGTGACAATTCAAATGTCATTCTGAGCGTTAGCGTAAGAATCTCTGATAATCTATTATGAATTGTTAAGAACAGGCTAAAACTCCACCGCCTTAAACCCTTCTTTTGTAAGCACATAATGCTCTTTATATCCGCAGGATCTCAGCAATTCCTCTGCCTCCTTAAAACAGCAGGTAAGGTCCTTTGCATTGTGGCAGTCGGAGGAAATAACCGCACCGAAACCTAACCTTTTCATTTCCTTAATAATCGAAATCGACGGATAGGGCGTTAGTCGGTAGCCTCTGGCTATAGCACCGGTATTAACCTCAAAAAAGGGAATTTTCCCCGATAATTTCTTGGCACAGCCAAAAGCGTAGGACAGATATTCTTCCGAATTCATATCAAAAAAATTATGATTGTCGCAGTGTTTGGTGATTAAATCGAAATGGCCGATAATGTCAAAATCGCCGTAGGCGGGAAGTTTTGACAGTTCCTCATAATATTTTTTTGCATATAAAAGTCCGTTTCCTCCAAAATATTTGTCAATAACCTTTTCCACATCCTCGGCAGGTCGGTCAATTTCCACATATTCGCCGTCTATCAGAAGAAAATGGAGTGATCCGATTTTGTAATCAAATCCGTGAGGCAAATCGGGTGCTGAATACATATCCGCCTCAACACCTAAAAAAATCTCAATTCTGTCGGCGTATTCTTTTTTGAGGCTGTTTATTTCGGCAATATATTCTTCAGTACCGGTCTTTGTCATACAGTAGTCGGTGTCGTAATACATATAAGAATGTCCCGAAAAACCTATTGATTTAAGACCCTGTTTGATGGCGGACTCAACCGTTTCACGGGGGGTATTTTTTCCGTCGCAAAAGGTTGAATGAGTATGTAAATTCTGCAAATACTTCATATTAGAGCCTCCAATATGCTGAAATATCGGTAAAATTATTATAGTTAATTTCAAAACCACTGTCAAGTCGGGTATCTAATTCTTGACAAAAAGGGCTTTTAACTATATAATATTTGTGTATAATAAAATTCTGCTATACGGAGGAATAAAAATATGATAAGTGCAGGCGATTTCAGAAACGGTGTTACCTTTGAGGAGGACGGCAACGTTCTTCAGGTTGTTGAATTTCAACACGTTAAACCCGGTAAAGGTGCCGCTTTTGTAAGAACAAAAACCAAGAACGTTATTACCGGTGCAGTTATTGAAAAGTCTTATAACCCAACCGCTAAGTTCCCCACTGCATATATTGAGAGAAAAGATATGGAATACTCTTATGCCGACGGTGAACTTTACTACTTTATGGATCAGGAAACCTACGATATGGTTCCCATCAATGCCAGCGAAGTGGGCGATAACTTTAAGTTTGTAAAAGAAAATATGGTTTGCAAAATCCTTTCCTACAAGGGCAATGTTTTCGGTGTTGAACCTCCTACATTCGTAGAACTTCAAATCACCCAAACCGACCCCGGTTTTGCAGGAAACACTGCAACCAACGCTACTAAACCCGCTACCGTTGAGACCGGTGCAGAAATTCGTGTTCCCCTCTTTATCAATGAGGGCGATATGGTTAGAATTGACACACGTACCGGCGAATATATGGAGCGTGCATAATCTGTTATTCGGAGGAAATAAAGATGGATATTTGTGAAAAAATTGCTTATATTAAGGGCTTGGCTGAAGGTCTTTCTTTAGACGAAACCACAAAAGAAGGCAAAATTCTTAGTGCTGTTATCGACCTTTTAGGCGATATTACCGAGGAAATTTGCGACATTGAGGACGGTTGCGACGAACTTATGGAGCAAATCGACGCAGTTGACGAGGATCTTTCTTCCTTGGAAGAAATTATTTATGAAGATGATGAATGTGACTGTTGCGACTGTGACGATGAGGATTGCGATTGCTGTGACGACGAGGTTTATGAAATCGAGTGTCCCGCCTGCAACGATATTATTTATTTAGACGCCGATATGCTGGCTGAAGAAGGTATGGTTTGTCCCAATTGCGGAACCGACCTTGAGTTTGATTTCGACCTTGACTGTGATTGCGATTGTGACTGTGATTGCGACAAGGAAGACGAAGAATAATAAAGTATGAGGGGTCGGCTGACCCCTCTTTTTAATGAGGCAGAATATGAAAACCGAAACAGTTTTAAAATATGAGGTATCAGAAGTCCCTAAAGACGGGATACCTGCCATTATTGTTGCGGCGGGCAGTTTTACCCGAATGGAGGGTGTTAACAAGCAGTTGGCGGAAATCTCAGGTATTCCCGTTATTGTAAGAACCCTTATGGCATTTGAAAACAGCAGTTTGGTGTCAAGTATTATTTTGGTTGTTCGTCCGGATGATGTATTTTCTATGCAACTTCTCACCGAAAAATACGGTATAACCAAGTTGACCGACATTGTGTGCGGCGGAAACTGCCGCCAAGAATCGGTGGTTAAAGGTCTTTCGAGAATATCTGTCACAGCAGAAAAGGTGCTTATTCACGACGGGGCAAGACCCCTTGTGGACGGGGACACTATCGAGCGGGTCGCAAAGGGACTGGACAGTTTTTCTGCCGTTACCTGTGCCGTACCCATTGTTGATACGGTAAAACGTGTTGACGGCAAGGGGCAGGTCACAGAAACGCTTAGACGAGACGGCTTGGTTTCGGTGCAAACGCCTCAGGGTGTCAGGGTTGCCGATTATAAGTCAGCCCTTAAAAAAGCGGTGGATCTATCCGCCTTCACCGATGACACTTCCATAATGGAAAACGCAGGGTTTAAGGTTTTAACCGTTATGGGAAGCAGAGATAACATAAAAATCACCACTAAGAGGGATATTTCCTTTGCAGAAAGCCTATTGGAGGACAGAGTATGAGAATAGGTCACGGTTATGATGTTCACCGCTTTGCCGAAGACAGAAAACTGATTTTAGGCGGTGTTCTGATTCCCAACGATAAGGGTCTTTTGGGTCATTCCGATGCCGATGTTTTGCTCCACGCAATAAGTGACGCTTTGCTGGGTGCCGCCGCTTTAGGGGATATAGGTAAGCATTTTCCCGATACCGATATGGCTTTCAAGGATGCGGACAGTAGGGTATTGCTTCGCCGTTGCGTGGCACTTTTAAAGGAAAAGGGCTATAAAATTTCTAATATAGATGCAACGGTTATCGCCCAAAAACCGAAATTGGCACCCTTTATCGGTGATATGATTAAAAATATAGCCGAAGACTGCGGTGTCGGTACGGACAGAGTGAATGTTAAAGCCACTACCGAAGAGGGCTTAGGGTTCACAGGTGAACTTTTGGGAATTTCAGCCCATGCAGTTTGCATTATAGAGGAATAAATTAAAAAATTGCGGAATAGATTTATAATATCAAATTCCGAATTGGACTGTGGTATTATGAAATTGTTTTTCACAGTCACCAAAAAAGGGCTGTTTGCGGCATTGGCGGTGGCAGTAACTTTCTTTATTTGTGTTATGTGGGCAACCTCCTTAAAGGTTTCTGCAATAAACGGTGCCACTCACCAAAACCGTATGACATATATCAGAAGCCTTAATATCGATGTGGATGAAAATTCGGTTTCGGTTAAGGAAACTGTTATACCCGAAGATTTCGGCGAGGTTTACGAAAGATACAATGAAATTCAGAAAATGGCAGGTTTTGATTTGACTTCCTTTAAAGGACGGAAAGTCACGGTTTACAGTTATCCTCTTAAAAATCAAAATCGGGTTCTCACACTTATTGTCTGTGAGGACTGTATAATCGGCGGAGATATTGCCGATATAAAAATTGACGGCGAAATGAAACCTTTGAAAGAAAATAAGGATGTATGAATTTGCAAAGACTTGATAAAATAATAGCATCACAGTTTAATATTTCCAGAACAGATACCAAAGCCCGAATAAAGAGGGGACAGGCAACCGTTAACGGTGAGGTCGTGCGTGACCCCTCCTTTTCGGTTTGCCCCGAAAAGGATTTAATGACTTTAGGCGGACAGGTAGTTGTTTTTAAAAAGTTTGTTTATATAGTTATGAATAAACCGAAAGGTATTTTGTCGGCTTCAAGCGATAAAAACAGGCAAACTGTGGTGGACTTAGTGCCCTCTGAACTTAGACGCCCGAATATTTGCCCCGTCGGCAGACTGGACAAGGATACAACGGGCCTGCTTATTTTAACCGATGACGGGCAGTTTGCACATAAGGTTATTTCACCGAAAAGTGATATAAAAAAGGTTTACGAGGTTACTCTTGACGGTGAAATTCCACCTGATGCAATAGATAAATTTGCCGATGGGCTCATTCTGCACGACGGAACGAAATGCCTACCCGCAGGTCTTGAAATAATAAACGGTAATATTGCAAGGGTAGAAATAAGAGAGGGTAAGTATCACCAAATCAAGAGAATGTTTGGGGTTATAGATTTGGGTGTTAATAAGTTGAAACGTTTAAGTATAGGTGATTTCACACTTCCGCCCGACCTTAAAGAGGGTGAATGCAGGGAAATGACCGAAGGAGAAATTCAAATGATTTTTTCCGACTGTTTAAATAACTGACCGATATGGAAATGTCAAACAAATTTAGTGCTTTTTACCTATTTTTCTGCGATTTACGATGAAATTTTTAACTTACTAAGCAAAGTGAACAAAAATAAAAGTAAACTGTTGGCTGAAATTTGCATAGAATTTCCTCTTTACCTTTGTTATAATATAAATGTAATTCAATACCTTAGGAGGGTTATTTTTAAAATGGCAAGTCTATCACTACGCAATGTTTACAAAAGATATTCCGGCGGTGTTACCGCAGTTTCCGATTTCAACCTTGAAATTAAGGATAAGGAATTCATTATTTTGGTTGGTCCTTCCGGTTGCGGTAAGTCTACCACACTCCGTATGGTTGCCGGCCTTGAAGAAATTTCCGACGGTGAGATTTACATCGGCGACCGTTTGGTAAATGATGTTGCTCCTAAGGATAGAGATATCGCAATGGTTTTCCAGAACTATGCTCTTTATCCTCATATGACAGTATTCGACAATATGGCTTTCGGTCTTAAACTCCGCAAGACCCCTAAGGACGAAATTAAACGCCGTGTTGAAGAGGCAGCCCGTGCTCTCGATATTGAGCATCTTTTAGAGAGAAAGCCTAAGGCTTTGTCCGGCGGTCAGCGTCAGCGTGTAGCATTGGGCCGTGCTATCGTTCGTGAACCTAAGGTATTCCTTCTTGACGAACCTCTTTCCAACCTGGATGCTAAACTCCGTGCACAGATGCGTACCGAGATTTCCAAACTCCACCAGAGACTCGGAACAACCTTTATCTACGTAACCCACGACCAAACCGAGGCTATGACAATGGGTACACGTATCGTTGTTATGAAGAGCGGTCTTGTTCAGCAGGTAGATACTCCTCAAAATCTTTACCTCTATCCTTGCAACCTTTTCGTTGCCGGATTTATCGGTTCTCCCCAGATGAACTTCATCGAATCCGTTCTCGTTAAAGAGGGTAATGACTATTTCGTTGAGTTCGGTTCTGAGGACACTAAGACCCGTGCAGGTGTTAAGTTTAAGATTAAACTTCCCGCTGAGAAGAATAAGGATAACTGCCTTGAGCCTTATGCCGGTAAGGAAATTATTATGGGTATACGTCCTGAGGATGTTCATAACGAGGAAGACCTTCTTAAGGCATTCCCCGACGGTATAGTTACCGCCAACGTTGAGGTTACCGAACTTATGGGTGCTGAAACCTACCTTTATATGAACTGTGAGGGTCAGACCATCAATGCACGTGTTGCTCCTACCAACACTGCTAAGCCCGGCGATACAATTCAAATTGCCCTTGAGCCCGGCAAAATTCACCTGTTTGACAAGGACACTGAACTTACAATTACTAACTGATTTAAAACGTTTAAAATAAAATAATACTGCCGCCCTAAACAGTATTTGTTTTGGGCGGTTCTTTTTTGTTGAAAAAATCTGTGAACTGTGTTATTATTTTGGTATAATAAAATTTAGGAGCGGTTATGATTAAAAAATTTCTTGAAACCGGAAAAATTGTGGGCACTCACGGAGTTAGAGGTATGGTTAGAGTCCAACCTTGGTGTGATGACGGCGAGTTTTTAACACAGTTTAAAAATTTATACACAGACGAAGAGGGTAAGAATAAACTTAAAATTAAATCTGCCAAACCCCACGGAAATGTGGTTTTAATGGCAATCGACGGGGTGGATTCCATTGAATCGGCCGAAAAACTCAGAGGGAGTGTAATATACATTGACCGCAAAGATGTTAAACTTCCCGAGGGAAGATACTTTATCAGCGATATTCTGGGTTGCTCGGTTTATGATGCGGATACAAACGAGATTTTGGGCACACTTTCCGATGTGACCGAAACGGGTGCAAATGACGTTTGGCATATAAAAAATAACGGGAAAGAGTATCTTGTGCCTGCCATTGCCGATGTTATTGTGGAAGTAAAGCCGGAGGAAAATTCGGTCATCATAAAACCTTTAAAGGGGATTTTTGATGATGAGGATTGATATTTTAACCCTTTTCCCCGAAATGTGCGAGCGGGTTTTGAATGAGAGTATTATCGGCAGGGCAAGGCGGTCAGGCAAGGTGGAAATTGTTTGCACTAATATAAGAGATTTTTCGGGGAATAAGCATAATAAGGTTGACGATACACCCTACGGCGGCGGAATGGGAATGGTTATGGCTGCCGACCCTATATATAACTGCTATAAAAGTTTATATAATGATAATGAGCAAAAACCCCACTTGATTTATATGTCCCCGAAAGGCGAAACCTTTACCCAGAAAAAGGCGGTGGAACTGTCGAAAAAGGACAGAATTGTGCTTCTTTGCGGTCATTATGAGGGGATTGACCAGCGTGTTATTGACGAAATTGTTGATGAGGAGTTGTCCTTGGGGGACTATGTGTTAACGGGGGGCGAACTGCCCGCTTTGACTGTTGCGGATGCAGTCTGCCGTATGTTGCCGGGAGTATTGTCCAACGATTTGTGTTTCGAGGAGGAAAGCCATTTTGCAGGGCTTTTGGAATACCCTCAATACACGAAACCTGCCCTTTGGCGGGAACAGTCGGTCCCCGAAGTTCTGCTTTCGGGCAACCACGCAAAAATTAACGATTGGCGCAAAATTCAGTCGATTTTGCTGACCCTCAGGAAGCGTCCGGATATGCTGAAAAAAGAAGATTTGTCCGAAAAAGACCTAAAGTTTCTCAAGAAAAACGGCATAGAAATTTAAATTTTGTGGTAAAATTAAACAAATTAGGACACGGTATTGTGGCTATTGTTGGATAAACATTAGAACTTATTCACAAAGAATTGACTATCGCATTAAATGTGGTATAATGATGTTACATTAGTAAACAGGTTCCAGGCTATATGCCGTTTCAATTAAATAATTTTTTAAAAGGAGAATTGAAAATGTGTGTTAAAGATGTAGTAATTCAAAATCAAGTTGGTCTTCATGCTCGCCCCGCTACCTTCTTCATTCAGAAGGCTAACGAATATAAGTCTTCTATTTGGGTAGAAAAGGAAGAGAGAAAGGTTAACGCCAAGAGCCTTTTGGGTGTTCTTTCTTTAGGTATTGTCGGCGGAACAACTATCAAGATTATTGTGGACGGCTCTGATGAAAAAGAGGCTCTCGAAGGTCTTGTAAATTTGGTTGAGTCCGGTTTTGCCGACTGATTTTGTTCTTCAATCGTTAAGGGGTTGAAAAAATTTTCTCAACCCCTTAATTTCTTGTTGACAAAATGAAATTTCTTGGTATAATAGTATTTGCGTGAGTTACGCATATGTACATCTTACTTCTTACCTATTACTTATTACTTATTACTTATTACTTAACATTGTATCCGGGTGTGGCGCAGCTGGTAGCGCGCTTGACTGGGGGTCAAGAGGCCGCAGGTTCAAGTCCTGTCACTCGGACCAAAAATCCGTCGACTTTGTCGGCGGATTTTTTATTCAAGCCGATAGGCTTGGTATATCATCACGCGATAGCGTGTATATCATTGCCGCGCTCGTGCGGCGTATATCATTACACCGCAGGTGTGAATACTTCTATCGGCTTGATGAGATACAGTGGCCTTGCCACTGATGATATGCAAAACTAAAGTTTTGATGATATACAAGGCTTTGCCTTGATTTTAGAAACCCAGTATTTCTGCGGGTTTACTCTTAATTAATATATCGCTATCCCGACCAAAATAAAAGGAACTGACTTTGCAGTCAGTTCCTTTTTATTTATATTTGGTATCGGTCGTTTTATTTATTCTTGGCTTTGCCTTTAAGGAGAAAGCCGAGAACAAAACCGAGTACGAGTGCAGCTGCGCCGACGATTACAAGCCACCACCAAGCGAGAGTGCCTGCAGGGGTCGGGTTTGTGTCGGGCTCAACATCAACAGATGTATCAATCGAGGGCTCGTCCGGTAATTCTTCGACAGAACCATCGTGTGCGGCGGCGCGTTTTACGATAACGGTGTACTCTTTCTTGTCGCCGTTTTCAGCGGTACAAATCACCTTAACGGGATTGTCCTGACCTGCTGCGAGCTTATCACCGCCGACCACAACAACCGAAGCTTTACTGTCGGCTGCTGTGCCGCTTATTTTAACGCTTGTGCTCTCGTAAGGGAGCCAAACAACATAGCTTGTGGTGTCGGCCGAAAAGCCGGGAGAGAGCAAAAATCCGTCTACTTTAATTGACGAAAGCTTATTGTTATTACTTGCCTTGTAGTTGGGGTCTTGTGCTCTCTTTACTGAAATTGTGTATGTTTTCTTTGCACCGCTTTCTGCTGTTACGGTAATGGTAACCTTTGTTGTTCCGCCAGGGGTAAGGTTAGGACTGCTTACCGAAATCTTTGCCTTATTGTTGGCGGCGGTTGCGGTTACGTTAAGCTTGGAAACATCAAAGGGAACGCTTGCACTGTAGCTTGTAATGTCGGTTGAAAATGCGGGTGAAATGGTAGCGTTGCCAACTACAAGAGCAGCAAGCTTATTATCGGTTGAAAGGGGC
>JAZNOA010000065.1:0-5404 GCA_045580545.1 Acutalibacteraceae bacterium
TGAAATATTTGCGGTTAAATGGTGCTTTGACTATTGGCGATTCTGTTAAGGTTTATAGAGATGATAAAAACATCTTGAGA
Organism: Acutalibacteraceae bacterium; assembly: GCA_045580545.1. GTDB lineage: Bacteria > Bacillota > Clostridia > Oscillospirales > Acutalibacteraceae > UBA737. The sequence goes on from JAZNOA010000065.1 coordinate 81, forward strand.
GCGGAATTGACGAGGGATGGCGAAAAAACGGACATAATTTCTTGGATTGATGAGGATAGCGATTTGTTTGAGTTAGATCAAGGCACAAATATCATCACATTTAATGACGATGAAAACGGTGCAAACCTTGATGTAACAATTACATTCAATCCCGCTGTGGTGGCTGTGTATGAAGATTAACATTTACGACAAAGAATTGAATAGGGTCGCTATCATTGGCGAGCGATATATTTCTTGCTTTTGGTCGGAGGGTTACAATTCAACACAGCCGTTCACCCTTGAATTGAACGATACCGAAGAATACAGAAAAAAGGTTCAACCCGACTTCTATGTTGGCAGGGATGACCGCAAAACATTGATGGTTATTAAGTCCGTGCAATTCGCGGATAACAAAATCATAGCAAGCGGGAAGCAAGGGCAAAGGGTTCTTAATGATGTTGCTTTTGTTGGCACGATTAATGAAAACCAAATCATTGACAAATCCATCAAAAACGCTTATAATTTAAGTAACAAATATCCGCTTGTCAATTTTGTTGAAAGCGGGGTGGGTGTAAAATACAAGGGGCAAATCAGCAATAAGTCTTTTTTGCAACTTTGCGAGATTATGTGCCAAGAAGAAGATGTTGGTTTTAAGGCTGTCAAGGATGGGAAAACGATAAACATTGAGTTCTATCAACCAACCGAAAATTCCAACCTTATTTTTTCAAAGCAAATAGGCAATTTGAGTTTGAATGATATTCTTATGTCAACCGAGCCTTATAAAAACTATGCGATTGTTTTGGGCGAAGGCGAAGGGGAACAAAGAGTAAGGGTTGATGTTGATGCGAGCGGCGGAAACCAACGGCTTGAATTGATTGTTGATGCCAAAGACATTCAAAAAGAAGAAGGCGAAACCGACAGTTCGTATCGCTCAAAGTTGACGGCAAGGGGCATTGAAAAACTGCTTGAATGTAACCAAACATCGAAGTGTTCGTTTACGCCATCTGCTGACGATTTCGGCAAAAGGTTCGATTTGGGCGATGTTTTGACAATAAATCTTTCCGATTATGGGTTAAAAATAAATGCAAGAGTTGTTCGTTTTTTTCAAACATCGCAAGGGAACAAGACAGAAACGACCGTCGAGGTCGGTAAAATGACAATTAAGAGGTGATTTTTATGGCTATGGTAACATATCCCTTAAATAATGTTCAATATAATGCTGAAGATGCAGAGTTATATAATGCTGTTAGAACAAGCGGTGTTTGGAGCGGTTCTGCGTTTGATGCCGAAGTTACAGGAAACGACACTGTTGTAACGATTGGCGAGGGCCTTGCTTGGATTGCAAATGCAAAGTTTTCGGGTAAAGTGGTGGCGCAAAAAGAGCAAAAAACGCTTGACCTTGGGGTTGCAGATCCTTCTTATAACAGAATTGATGTTATTGCAATTCAGTTTGACTCTGTTGAAAACAAAACAGACATTATTGTAAAAAAAGGCGTTGCATCTTCAAGCCCTGAAATTCCTGCAAGATCGACTACCGAAAGCCTTTATGAATTGTATCTTTATTCCGTATTAAGAACGGCAGGTTCGTCTGTTATTTCAAAATCTAATATCACAGACCTTCGAGACAACAGGGAATGTTGCGGATATATGCAAGACTCTGTCAAGCCCGGATACGCACCTTCATTGATGGAACACAACAAAAAAAATGACTTTAGATTTTGGGTTGGAACAAAGCAAGAATATCAAGAACAGAAGAACAACATACCCGAAAACACATTTTGTGTCATTACTGACGACCCAAACGACAAAATGATTGATTATTTAATCACCAACACGGGCAGAACAGGTCTTGCAAACGGTGCCGATCTTAACGATTACACATATTGTTGCCGGTTGAATTGCATTGGTGTTGGAAATGGTGTAACCGTTAAGAACAGCCCCACAACCGCCGCATTCACTATGGACGTTGTGAGCGGGATGGGCATTCACACAGAATTGGTTGAGGGGAAGCCTTATGAATATTTGTTGCAAAAAATAATCACATATACTGGCGACGAATATTTTAGATATGTTTATACTGACGGGTACGGCAAAATCAAGTTCAGTGAATGGTCGAGAAATATGAAGGCAAGCGAGTCAATTCGGTCTGTCAACATTGGAACTTCACCCATTCAATATGACCCAAGAGAATTTGCCTTCTTTATCGGTTATTTGAATGAAGATGGCGTTGAAAAAAAGGTTGTATTCACCCGTCTTGATTGTGACACTACAAGTCTTGATTGTTATGCAAGGGCATTTTTGTTTCATCCCGACGATATAACCATCTTGACCACATACACGCTATATTTTCATTGGGGAAATGGTGGATATGTGCTTGATCAGTCATATAAAACCTATAATGTGGAAACAAAAGAAACGTTCACAAATTCATTTACCTTTGACAAAATCATTGGTTTCCGTGTTCCGAATTTGGGGGTGTGACGAATGGCATTTTTTAATGGAAAAGAAATCCTGTTTAGCCCTCAAATTCATACCAACGGTTATGACGAAGGCTTGGATGAAGGTTATAAAGCTGGGCAAAAAGCCGAATATGACCGCTTTTGGGATGCATATCAAGACAACGGAAACCGCGTGAATTATTCCTTTGCATTTGGTAATAATTATTGGAACAACGAAACATTTAAGCCAAAGTATAATATAAAGCCGACCGCGTTTGAAAATGGCTTTAAATATTTTGGTTTTGTTGGTGATGTGGCGGATTATTTGGAAAAATTGGGTGTAACTTTTTCGTTTGAAAACTTTAATGCTTATACTGCAACACAAGCGTTTCGTGATGTGCCGTATGTGACAAGATGGTTCACTTTGGACTTTAGCGGAATGACAAGTGCGAACTATATGTTTTATAACAGCCCCGCGCTTGAAACGATAGACAAAATAATTTTGCCCGAAGAAAAAGCGGTTACATTTACGGAAACATTTACACAATGCCCCGCTTTGAAGAACATTTCTTTTGAGGGAAAAATTATGAATACTATAAGTTTTGCACCTTGCCCGTTGTCGGTTGAAAGTATGGAAAATATTATAAATCATTTATACGATTTTTCGGGAACTAACCCCTATTCGCACACCCTCACATTTTCCGAGGAATGTTGGGAGAGGTTGGAAAGCGAAGGAAGCACCCCGCCTATGGGTTCGGGTTGGCGTGATTATGTGGACATTTTAGGTTGGAACACCTAAAAGAAAGGAAATTGTTATGTCAAAGAAAACAACTATTAAGGCGGAGGCGTATTACAGATACGAAGACGTTGAACCGACTTTGATTGAAAATACTTCAATGCAAATACGAATTCGCACAAGCGATGGCGTGCAAACAACCTTTCTTATCAAACCAAACGCGGGGTATGTTTTGCACGACAACCTGCTTGACACGTACCCCGATTGCGACGAGAGCGGAAACCCGATTGGCGAACCCATTTTGGAATATTACAACGGAACGCGTACGATCGGCGCGAATTATGACTTTGCCGAAAACCCGCGAGGACTTTACGCCGTGCTTGCAAGCGACGTTCCGGCGGATCAAATTTTCGGTTAAATGGTCGCAAACAAAATAAAGAGAGGAAATGGTAAAATGGAAATTAGGGAACAACTTGTGCCTGTAGAAAAATATGGCATCAAATGCCCACATGAAATGTTTGCTGAATACATTACAATTCACAACACCGACAATGATGCAAGCGCGGCAAACGAAATCGCCTATATGATAAGAAACAACGACAAAACATCATTTCACTTTGCAGTGGACGACAAAGAAGTGGTGCAGGGCATTTCCTGTTCTCGAAATGCGTGGCACGCGGGTGATGGTGGCAATGGAACAGGCAACCGCAAAAGTATTGGCATTGAAATTTGCTATTCAAAGAGCGGCGGCGCAAGGTATCAAAAAGCATTGCAGAATGCAATCGAACTGACCGCACAACTTATGCATATGTTCTATATACCCGCATCAAAAATCGTGTACCATCAAAATTGGGACGGCAAATATTGCCCGCACAGATTGTTGGATGATGGCATCACTTTAGATCGGTTTAGATCAGAAGTACAAAAGAAATATGATGAACTTTACAAGGAGAAACCGACAATGAACAAAGACAACACCCCTGATGCATATGCGAAGGACGCTATTAATTGGGCTGTTTCAATCGGCATTTTGAAGGGAACTGACGGTGGAGACTACAGATTGCATACCAACATCACCATTCAAGATGCTCTTGTGCTTTTGCACAGATATAATCAACTAAAATAATATGTATCAAAACAAAATGTTTGATTTCTTATTTACAAAGAACGAAGGGATTTTTTATTATGATTTCTAATAAGGTTTATGACATTTTGAAGTGGGTTGCTTTGGTAGCCTTGGATGCGGTTGGCATCTTTTATAAAACCATTGCAACGATTTGGGGCTTGCCTTTGGGAGATGAGGTTCTTTCCACCTGTGCCGCTCTTTCCGTTTTGATCGGCGCATTAATCGGCATTAGTTCCGCCAATTATAACAAAAATGGCGGTGAGCAATAATGCAAATGGGTCACGGAGAGTTTCTTGAAATCCAAAGCCAAATGCAAGAGCACTTTGACGGAAGATATGTCAAGATTGCTGACTGCGAAAGCACGGTTGAGAAGGAAGAACAAAAAATCGACCGATTGACGGTTGAATTTGCAAAAAGCAATACAAAATTGAACATTTTGATCGGCATTTTGTCAACTATTGCCGTGCCTATCATCGGCGTTTGCGTAAAATTGCTTTTTAACTCTTGACTATGGGCGGTATATCGTTTATAATGGCTTTATAGGCGGTATACCGCTTGTATATTTTAAGGAGGATATAACAAATGGCAAAATGTAAAGAATGTAAAGAACAAAGAATGGTGGCAAATACCCCCGAAAATGTGCCGTATATCGTTCACGAAACGGCTATGGCACGGAATGAGAGGAATGTGAAGCGTCTTGTCGTAGCGTTGATTGTTGCGATTGTGTTGGCTTTTGCAACCAATGTTGGTTGGTTGATTTATGAGAGCCAATTCGAGACTATCACCTATGAGCAAGACGGCGAAGGCATCAATAATGTGAATTATTGAGATCAAGGTGATTTAAACAATGGCGCAGAAAGTGAAAATCAAACGGAAGAAGAAAAGAGCGAACATTAAGGGCATTAAAATTCGCAGAAAGCGGTGATTGTTTGTTTTTGACCGACGAAACACCAATAATTGTAAATCTGCCAAGGGGAAAAGATTTTGCAAATATCTATTTCATCCACGATTTGCACTTTGGCTCTGCACTTTTCGATGCAAGGAA
>JAZNOA010000066.1:0-18754 GCA_045580545.1 Acutalibacteraceae bacterium
TTTTTTAGTTTTATCAAACTTGTCTTTCAATTGGCGAAGCCACGCTTGAAAGACTTTGAGTAGAGGCTTTACTCCCGACAATTCAAAGGGGGAATCGAAATCCCCCTTTAAAGGCGAATCTTTCCGCCCTTTCTTTTCGCCTACACAAGAAAGGGCGTGCCTGTCGCGGCATGAGCGACAAAGTAGAAATAATATATTATTTAATTGGCGTGCTAATTTGTAGACTTCATAGTTTACAACCCCTCCGTCTTTTTGCTACGCAAAAATCCACCTCCCCTGCAAGCAGGGGAGGCAAGGATTGGTGCAAATTTACTTCCCTCGTCAGAGGGAGGCAAAAGATGGTTTATCGACACTCTAAATTTAAAGAATTATCGCAAGAATAACGAAAACCGAAGTCAGTAATAAGGCTAAAATATAAATTGTTCTGAAGAATTTTTTGTATTTTGTTTTGCTTCTGAGGGCTAACACGAAGAATAAAACAAATACCGCAAAGGGCAGCATTAAGAAAATGCTGACCAAAACAATATCGGAGATTTTTTGGGTGGTTTTATCGTCGGTCAAAAAACCGTAATCATAATCATAGAACTCCTCAATCGCCTTATCAATCTGTTCTTTAAACTGCGGGTCGGTTATTTTATAAACCGGCAAATGACCATACTTTTCAATATCAAAATCGGAATAGGTAATTCCGGCGGTATTAAAATCCAAATAGTAATATTCTTCATCGGTATCTATAAGTATACCCTTTGTAACCCCAAAACTTTTATCACTACTTACCGCATCCACATCAAACCAGTTGTCTATATCCACTTCAGCGGTAAAGAGATTATAACTTTCACCGAAGAGTTTATCCTTAGAAATGCTTAATATGTTGTTCTCGGGATAAATAAGATCAATTTCGCACAAATTCCAGTCATCGCTTTTAACCGTATTATATTCTTCCAAAAAGTCCTCGTGGAGGTAATACGCATTCAAAACACTTCCGTTTTTAAAGGTATATTCAGCCGTTATGATATTACCTTTTTCATTTGTCTGTGTGTAAATCCGCTCAACGGTTTCCTTTTGGGTATCGGTTAAATCAAAGGTGCATTTAAGTTCATTGAATTCCGATGTTCTCAGCGTGGCGGAATCAAAGGTCTCATACCTTTCGCCGTTTAAAGTGAGGGTGGAAAAGTTTTCATTCACACGGGCGACATTCTCAGCCGTTTCGGCAAATACGCAGATAGAGGAAAGGCAGAAAACCGCTAAAATTAGGGCTATTATTCTTTTCATTTTCTTTTCCTCCTCAGTTTAAATTGAGTTTTTTGTCGAGCATCCGGTATTGGAGGGTATAAAGCATTACCGACGCCAAACCGAAAAGCAGAATTACCGCCAGCAAAATAACCGCCATAACCGAATTTATCATTTTATCCGACAATGCTTCCATTCTTACACCTATACCGCTCACACCGAAAATCATAATCATTTCCATCACGAACGAAAGAACGCAGTTGACACCGTAATAAATAGCGATTGCGGTGGCAACTCTGCCTTTTTTGGTAATTATAGATGCCAATGTAATACAGCAAAACATCAACAAAATGGAGAATACCACGCCTAAGACAAATATAACAATTGCCTCAAGTATGTATATAAAAAGATAGGCACCGAATTTAGCAACAACTTCGTCTATAATTTTGGCTGCATATTTGAAAAGTTCCTTGTCAACTATCACATCAAAAAAGCCTATCCCTAAAATAACGCATACATTAACGGCAAGCACAATCAGCGTGGTGAGGGTTACCGCAACGCTCATAATCAGTTTTGAGTTAATGAGACTTCCCGTTTTTACAGGCAGTGTAAAGGTGAGATACCCTTCGTCGGTGAAAAAGTTTTTATAAAACCTAACCAGTATTATAATTTCCGATAAAATCGCAAAGGCGAAAAGACTGAAAATACTGATAAAAAGCATCATCCCCGCCGAAGCGTCTACCACATCTGGCAGGTCTCTTGGTGCTCTTATCAATGTTACGGCATATCCGCCCAAAAACGAAAGTCCCAGTGATGTTACCGCCGCAATCCACCAAATCTTAAAGGTGGCCAAAAAATCATATTTTAAAAGTTTTTTTAACATCTGAATACCTCCCTGAAAAGCATATCAAGAGATTTTCCGCTCTCGTTTCGGGCTTCCTCTGCGTTACCCGACATAAGTATTTCCCCGCCGAAACTAAGGAAGAAGAAATCGTCCAACACCTGCTCCACATCGCTTATAAGGTGGGTTGTGATTATAATCGACGCATCGGGGTTATAGTTTGAAACAATAGTGCTTAGGATATACTCTCTGGCGGCAGGGTCAACACCCGCAATAGGCTCGTCAAGAAGATAAAGTTTTGCGTTTCTCGACATAACAAGTATCAGTTGAACCTTTTCCTTTGTGCCCTTTGAAAGAGATTTAAGTTTTGCCTTAGGGTCAATGCCTAAATCACGCAAAATGGTTAAGGCTCTCGTCTTATCAAAATCGGCATAAAACTCATCGAAATAGGTCACAAGTTCCTCAATCTTCATCCATGAGTTAAAATAGGTTCTCTCGGGAAGATAGGAGATAACCGCCTTGGTCTTTTCGCCGATTTCATTGCCGTCCACCAAAATTTCACCGCTGTCCGGCTGTAAAAGTCCGGATATCAGTTTAATCAGCGTTGATTTTCCGCAACCGTTGGGACCTAAAAGCCCTACTATCCTGCCTGCGGGAATACTGAGATTGAATTTATTCAACACAGGTATATGCTTCTTATAGGATTTAGTGAGATTATTAACCTCTAAAACATTCATTGCATTTCCTCCTCTAACATTGTGAATATCTGCTCTTTGGGGACCGACAGCCGATTTGCCTGAGAAACAAAGTTTTTAACCAGTTGTTCTGCCTGCTTTATTCGGCACCCGTTTATAACCTCGGTGTCCTCGGTGACAAATCTTCCCATGGTGCCCTTAGAAATGATAATTCCCTCGTCCTCCAGTTCCTGAAAGGCGTGCTGAACGGTATTGGGATTAACCGCCGCCTCCAGTGCCAACTGACGGACACTTGGAATTTGTTCCCCTGCGGTGTATTCCCCCGCCAAAACCGACATTATAATCCGTCTGGCAATCTGCAGGTAAACGGGACTGTCCTGAGTAAAACTCCAAGCCATTGTATCACCTCTTTGTATTATTGTACCACTGTACTACCACAATAATACAGCAAACCTTTAACTTTGTCAAGAAAAAAATTTCCGTTCGAATTTACTGACTTTACAATCCCTATGTCAAAATCAAAAATTTTTGCCCCCCTTTACATAAGGGAGGCATTAAAAGTAAAAATTTACTAAACCCGAATATTTCAAATAAAACCTATATAATCCGCCTATTTTCCAACGCAAAAACTGCGGAAGATTTCGTCTGCCACCTCATTGGTGACCCGTCTGCCTGTGAGTTCAAAGAGATAGGACAAAGCGTCATCCAGACAAATACCCACAGCGTCTAAGGTAAGTCCCATATTTATAGCCTCATATGCCTCTTTAACACTCGTTAAGGCATTTTCCGCACAAGCCCTCTGGCGTTCGTTTATAAGCACTGCACTGTCGGGAGACAGGTTGGCAGTACCGCAGATTTTTCCGATTTTCTCAGATATTTCCTCTAAACCTTTATTTTCCTTAGCGGAAATTTCAACAGTTTCAAAACCGTTAAAGGTGCCCTTTTCAATCCGACTTTCAAGGTCGGTTTTATTTATAACAATGAGGGTGTTATTGGGGTTTAGTCCCTTAATAAGTGCCAAATCTTCACCGCTTAAAACGTCGGTGCAGTCGAAAACCGCCAACACCAGTTGTGCGGTTTCAATTCTTTTTTTGGCAAGAAAAACACCTATGCTTTCAATTTTATCCTCGGTCTCTCTGATACCCGCAGTATCGGCAAGACGAAGCACAATATCCCCAACCCTCACCGTTTCTTCAATAACATCACGGGTGGTGCCGGCAATATCGGTAACAATGGAGCGGTCGGCACCGCTTAACATATTCATAAGGGAAGACTTGCCCACATTGGGTTTGCCCACAATAACCGTTTCCACGCCCTCTCTGAGAATTTTTCCCGCATCATAGGTAGCAAGCATTTCCTCTAAAGAAACCTTGGCATTCCCTAACATTTCGGTGAAACTTTCTCGGTCAAGCCCCTCAATTTCCTCATCCGGGTAATCGGAGAACACCGAAATTGAGGCACAGGTTTTAGTTAAATCTTCAATTATTTTTTCTATTTTTTCGGCGGTTTTTCCTAAGTGGGCAGCACGGGACAGTCTTAGTTGAGCGTCACTTTCGGCAGATATTAAACCCATTATGCTTTCCGCCCTTGTAAGGTCGGTTTTGCCGTTTAAAAAGGCTCGTTTGGTGAATTCCCCTGCTTCGGCGGGAAAGGCACCTTTACTTAAAATAAGCCTTAAGGTATCCCTTAAAATAATGGCTCCGCCGTGTAGCGAAATTTCCACAGTGTCTTCGCCCGTATAACTGTGGGGTGCTTTGAAAACAAGGGCAACACCGTCGTCAAGGATTTTATCATTATCTTTCACCTGACCGTAGGAAGCGGTATAACCTTTATGATCTGTAAGTTTTTTGCCCGAGAAAGGAAAAAACACCTTATCTGCAATTTCTATTGCCCTGTCGCCCGATATTCTGATAACTCCCAATGCTCCCGCTCCCTGCGGGGTGGCTATTGCGGCAACTGTTCTGCCCGTCATTTTTTCACTTCCCCAAAAATTCAAATCTTTTAAAGGTTTTGCCGTCTTTTATAACGGTTTCATTCCACATAGAGGCGGGTCGAACCCAATATCCGCCGTCCCCGTAGAGTGCTTTATAAACCACCGTTTCTTCTAAGGTCTCGGAATGTTTGGCAATGGCGATTACCTCATATTCATTGCCCTTGTAATGGCGGTATTTTCCCAATTTAATATCCATTATTTCATAAATTCATACATGGCTCTGTGGCACATATATATATCAAGTTTTGCGGTGGTTTCGAATGGAGCGTGCATTGAAAGAACGGGAACGCCCAAATCAACCACGTCAACCCCCATATTTGCAATAAACTGTGCAACGGTACCGCCGCCGCCCAAATCAACTCGACCCAGTTCTCCGCTTTGCCAGATAATTCCGTTTTCATCCAAAAGTTTTCTAATGCTTGCCATATATTCGGCGGAAGCATCGGATGTGCCGGATTTGCCTCTGGCTCCGGTGTATTTAGTAACCACAACACCGTAGTTTAAACGGCTTGCGTTTCTTCTTTCCATAACATCTTGGAATGTGGGGTCGATACCTGCGTTAACGTCGGCAGAAAGGCATTTTGAATTTCTGATTGCAACTGTGCCGTCTCCCCCCTGCATTAAAGCCAGGTCACCGATAACATAACGCAGGAAATCCGACTCTAAGCCGGTGTTGCCCATGGAACCTACCTCTTCCTTGTCGGCAAGAATGGCAAGGGCGGTTTTTCGGGGGTTTTTAACCGACATAACAGCAGTTAAAGCGGGATATGCACAAACCCTGTCATCCTGACCGTAGGCTCCGACCATGGAGCGGTCAAGACCGATATCTGTGGCTTTAAATGCGGGAACAATTTCAAGTTCCGCAGAGAGGAAATCGTCTTCGGTTATACCGTATTTCTCATTAAGGAGTTTTAGGATATTCAGTTTAACAAGTTCGCTTCCCTTTTCGTCCTTAAAAGGATGGGAACCTATAAGAACATTTAGTTCCTCCCCCTTAATTCCTTCACTAAGAGTGCGTTTAGACTGCTCCTGAGCCAAATGGGGGAGCAGGTCGTTTATAACAAATTTCGGTTCATCTTCCTCTTCACCGATGGAAACTTTCTTAACTGTGCCGTCTTTCAGCACAAAAACACCGTGGAGGCTTAAAGGTATTGCCGTCCACTGATATTTCTTAATTCCGCCGTAATAATGGGTTTTAAAAAGTGCCAATTCAAGTTCCTCATAAAGGGGATTTGGCTTTAAATCAAGGCGGGGAGAATCAATATGGGCGGCACTTATATTAACGCCGCTTTCCACCGCCTCACTGCCTATAACCGCAAGGGCAAGGCTTTTTCCTCGGTTATTGATAAAAACCTTGTCTCCGGCTTTATACTTTTTATTGCGGTCGAACTCAACAAAGCCATTATTTTTGGCTAATTCTATGGCAGTTTCCACCGCCTCACGCTCGGTTTTGGCACGGTCTAAAAAGTCTTTATAACCCTCAGCATAACCGTCAGCCTCCTTTAAAACTTCTTCACTTGCGGTTTTTCTGCCGTTTTCGGGATTGCTGAACAGTTCTTTTTTAAGTTTTTCAGAAACAGTTTCGCTCATTTCTATCTCTCCTTGTATCTACTTAGTATAACCTCAAATCCCCTTTGAAATTCGAGGCATTCACCGTTATTGTAAATTATATAATCGGCATTTTTTTTATAAAATTCATCGGTTTTGCCTGCATTTATGCGAATAAGTGCCTCAACTTCGCTTAAATTATCCCTTTCTTTTATCCTTGCAAGACGGGTTTTTCTATCAGCCAAAACGCCAACCGTTGCGGTGCATTTTAAATTCAGTCCGCTTTCAAAAAGCGTGGGAGCATCAAGCAAAACCTTATCCGCATCACATTCCTTAAGCACTAATTCGGTTATAAAGGGAAGCAGGGTTTTATTTAAAAGTTCTGTTTTTTGAGGTGTGGAAAACGCCTTTTGGGCTAATGCTTTGCGGTTTAAACTGCCGTCCGGCAGTAGAATATCCTCACCAAAAGTTCGGACAAGTGCCATAAGCCCCTCTGTGCCTTTTTCCACAGCCTGTCGGGCGGTTTTATCGCAGTCTATCACCTTGTAACCTAATTTTTCAGCCACAGGCGTTAAACTGCTTTTTCCCGCTCCCGTAGGACCGGTTAAACCTATAATTATCATAAATTTATCACCTTAAATCCGCAGGCTCTGAGCAGTCGGTTATAAACCGCCAAACCGATACCTTTTTTTGAGGGAGCGTGTATATATGCCTTATCGGCACCCATTTCGTCAACCTCCCTAAGAGCGGAAAAAACGCTGTGTGCCAAGGTGGTTTCGTCCCCTTCTTCACCGTAGCAAAGGGTGGGAATACTGATTTTTTCCACATCTTCCCTAAAGCAGATTGCAACCGCATTTGTTTTGGAATTTACAAAAGAAACGAACTTTTCACTTGTTCCCTCCACCAAAAAACTTTCGGTTTTGGGTGCATAGTGCTTGTATTTCATTCCGGGCGACGCCACCTGTTTACCCTTTTCGGGTTCCGACAAAACCGCTTTGTCCACCGCAATGTCGGTTATTTCCCTTAACTGCTCGGCGGTAATTCCCCCCGGTCTTAAAAGTCTCGGAGGATTTTCACAAAAGGTCACAACGGTGGATTCCACCCCAACTTTACAATCTGACGAATAAACAATAGCGTCAATCTTACCGTCTAAATCTGCCTCAACATGGGAAGCGGAAGTGGGGCTGGGGCTTCCCGAAGTGTTAGCCGAGGGTGCCGCCAACGGAAGACCGCTTGCGTTTATAATCTCTAATGCCACTTTATTTTCGGGCATTCTAACGGCGACTGTATTAAGGTTCGGTGAAATGCAGTCCCCTATTTTATCGGTTTTAGGCAAAACCATGGTAAAGGGTCCGGGCCAAAATTTTTCTGCACATTTAAGGGCAATTTCGGGTATATCCCTTGCGATTTCCTTTAACATATCCATATTGGATATATGGACAATAAGGGGGTTATCCTGAGGTCTGCCCTTGGCGAAAAAGATATTTTTCACCGCTCGTTTATCAAAACAGTTGGCGGCAAGACCGTATACCGTTTCGGTGGGAATTGCCACTATTCCGCCGTTTTTAAGTATATCTGCGGCTTTTTCTATGCCTGTTTTATCGTCCTTTAACTTTAGAGTTTTCATTTAATTTTCCTGTTCGGCCTTTAAAGCCTCGGTGCGGTAGTAGGTTATAAGTGCGTCTACCACCTCATCAATATCTCCGTTTAAAATTTGGTCTAATTTATAAAGGGTTAAACCTATTCTGTGGTCGGTAACTCTGCCTTGCGGATAGTTATAGGTTCTGATGCGTTCGCTTCGGTCTCCCGTTCCCACCTGAGCCTTTCTATCGGAGGCAATTGCCTCGTCGTGTTCACGCTGAGCCGCGTCAAGAAGTCTTGAACGCAGTATTTTAAGTGCCTTATCCTTATTTTTAAACTGACTTCTCTCGTCCTGACATTCAACAACAGTACCTGTGGGAATATGGGTGACACGGATTGCGGAAGAGGTCTTATTGATATGCTGACCTCCGGCACCCGAAGAACGGAAGGTATCAATCTTAAGGTCGGCGGGGTTGATTTCAAGTTCAACGTCCTCTGCCTCGGGAAGTACAGCCACGGTTACGGTGGAGGTATGAATTCTGCCTTGGGTTTCGGTATCGGGGACACGCTGAACACGGTGAACACCGCTTTCGTATTTAAGACGGGAATATGCACCCGCACCCTCAATCATAAAACTTATTTCCTTATAACCGCCGAGTTCCGTTTCGTTGGCATTGACAACCTCTATATTCCAGCGTCTGCTTTCGGCATACATAGTATACATTCTGTAAAGACTGCCGGCAAACAAAGCCGCCTCTTCACCGCCGGCACCTCCACGTATTTCCACAATAACGTTCTTTTCGTCATTAGGGTCTTTTGGCAGCAGCAAAATTTTAAGTTCATCCGAAAAAACTGCAATATTCTCTTTTGCGGTTTTAAGTTCCTCTTCGGCTAATTCTTTGAGTTCCTTGTCGCCCCCTGCTTCTGCCAAAATTTCCAAGGCTTCCTTTTCCGCATTTTGGGCGGCGGTATATTCCCTGTATTTCTCAACAATGGGGGTAAGTTCGCTGTGTTCCTTCATAAGTTTTCTGAAAAGTTCATTATTGGAAGCCACATCAGGCCTTGTTAACTCAATTCCTATTTGTTCATAACGGTTTACCACCGTTTCAAGTTTATTAAACATATCTACTCCTCGTTAGGCTTTATAATCTTTTTAATATTTTTTTCTGCTTTTTTGCGGGGAATGAAAATCTCATGTCCGCAACCCTCGCAGACAAGTTTAAAGTCCATTCCTATTCTCGTCACCTTGAAAGAAGTGCATCCGCAGGGGTGACTTTTTTTCATAATCAAGCGGTCTCCCACATTTATATCCATAATTTACCTCTAAACCATTTGAATTATAAGTGCCAGATTCCCTCTTTTTCCGCCTGTTGCACGGTGGGAGTGCAAATCTTCACAGTTACAGCAGGTGCAAATGTCACTAATATCCATATTTTCGTTTTTTATTCCCGCCGAAACTAAAATTTGGCGGTTAGCCTCTGTTAAATCAAGCATATATTTGCCGTTATCCTTTGGAAAAATGAACCTTTCAAGTTCCAAATTTTCAAGTTTTTTAAATTCATTTATAACAGGGTCATCCACCTCGTAACAGCATTTGCCGATATTAGGTCCTATTCCTGCGATTATATCCTTTGGGTCACAGCCAAACTCACTCACCATTTTTTCCACAGTAACTTTGCCGATTAGTTTAACCGTTCCCCGCCAGCCTGCGTGGGAAGTGGCAATAACCCGTTTTACGGGGTCGCAGAAAACCAAGGGTGTGCAGTCGGCATATTGTGTCACAAGTGCAACGTTTTTTTTACCCGTAATCATACCGTCCACATCGGAAAAGGAGGGTTTAGTAATACCCGTTCCTCGATGGGAAGAATCAACAAAGATTACATTGTTAGTATGTGTCTGGTGGCTTAAAACTAAATTGGCAGTGTCAATTCCCACAGCACCGCACAAAATCTCAAAATTTTTAATAACATTCTGAGGGTTACTGTCCTTATTAAAACTTAAATTCATGGAGGCGGCGTCGCCTGTGCTTACTCCCCCGTGGCGGGTGGAAAAGGTATGCCTTATAAAATCAATTTTTTGCAGTTTAGGAAACTGAATGTATACTAAATCATTATCTTTAACAATATTAAGGGTTTTACTTGTCACCACTATCACCTATTATTTCGTTATAAAGGATTCGGTTATTACTTATAACCTTACTGTATATTTCCTCGCCAAAATCTTGTTTCAGTACCTCCAGAGCCGACCTGATTACGGGAGGTCGTTTTTGGAGAGAGTGAGTATCGGTTGCGATTACGCAAAACAGATTGCTTTTAAACACCCTTTTTATTGCACGGCGGTATTTTTTGTTTAGCAGAGAGGAAGAATTTATCTGCACGGGATAATTTCTCAACTTTATTTCTTCTAATAATTTTTTAAAGTTTCTGTTTCTATAATACCTTTCAATATGGGCGATAATCGGAGTTATACCGTTTTCAGAAAAAAGACAAAAATCCTCAAAAAGGTAATTATCAATATGACCGTCGCACAGTTCCAACAAAATGTATTTTGAATTATTAAGACTGAGTTTCTCCAATTCCCTGGAGGCACCCATTTTCCTGAAATATAAAATTTCACATCCTAAATAAATCTTTGGAATATCGCCTTTTAAATCAGAACATAAAACTTTGTAGGCGTTATTTCTGTCTTGCAAAAAATCCGATAAATACATTTCATTAGGGTAGAAATGCGGTGTGGCAATTACTGAGGTTATACCCTCTTTTTTCATAGAATTTATAAGTTCCGCAGATTCGCAGATATCCTTTGCACCGTCATCAATATCGGGCAATATATGAGAATGAATATCAAAATACATTTTTTCACCGCCCTTTTGAAAAAACCCATAACCTCCTCGTTATGGGTTTTAAATTTATTTATATCCGTAATATGATTTATACTTTTTCTTTACATCTTCAACACCGTTGACAATGGCACCCAGCACACAAATATCCAAAATTTTCAGCGACTCCAAAGCACTCTTCAGTTCAGCATAGGTGCTGAGCCCTACACGTGCCACTAAAATAACACCGTCGCACTTTTTGGAAATTGCCAAGGTATCCGAAACCAAATTAAGGGGAGGGGTATCAATTAGAATATAATCATAAGTTTCTCTTAAATCATTTAAAAGACGGTCAAATTCCACCGAACCCAGTAAATCCGAAGGGTTGTTGACAACACTGCCTGAGGTTAAAACGTCTAAGTTAGGATTAAAATTAACCAATGCCTCATTTAATTTACAGTTGCCCGCCAAAACATCACTGCAACCCAGTTCATTTTCAATACGCAGTTTTTTATCGACAGTAGCCCTTCTTATATCTCCGTCTATAAGCATAACCTTTTTGCCTATTTGAGAAAGGGTAATTGCAAGATTAACCGATGTGGTCGACTTTCCCGCCGCCGCATTGGGACTTGTTATTGCAATGATTTTCTTATCGGAAAATTTTTCGAGAATAGACATAAGTCTGATGCGAATGTTTTTATATGCCTCAACAACAGCAAAGGGAGCCTTACAGGGCAAGTTCGGTTTTCCGGTTTTTTTACTGCCGCTCGCTTCGTCTATAAGCGGATTTTTTGCAACAGAATTTTCATTTAAAAAATTGTTTTCCATAACTTTCCTCCGAAGGCTTACAGACGGTGCTTGTTCATGCGTTTTTCGGCATTTTTCGATGCCGCAAAATCAGGAACGGTTCCGATTACTTCAATACCTATATGCTCTCTGAAACTTTCCTCATCCCTGACAACAGGGTTAGAAGAATAAACCAATAAAATGATTATAAATGTGATAACCGCACCTAAAACTCCGCCAAACAAAATGATTATGAAATTGCTCGGATACATTGACCTTGCACTGTCGGCGGGCATAACCGTTGAGGTGGCATTTGGAAAAGATTCGGATATACACTTAGGTGCTACCTTAAAATAACTGTTAACGATTTCCACCGCCTCTTTAGGGCTGGAGGCAGTAAAAGATACGTCCACAAAAAGGGTGGTATCGCTTCTTCTTTCAACGGTTGTCTTTGCTCTCAAAGTGGCAAAATCATACTTCCCGCCGATTTCATCAGAAAGTTCTTTATATACCTTCGAAGTTTTAAGCATATCAACAACCGTATCAACAAAATTAAGAGATGCCACAATATCGGAGTTTTCCAATTTATCTTTATCGCTTATATATCCGCTGTCCGAAATAATGGTTCCGTTGGTTACAACAATGGAACCGGTCGCCGAATACATAGGCTTTGCAATATAATTAAAATAAGAAAATGCCAAGGCCGCGGTTATAACGGCAGACAAAACCAACGTTTTCCAATGCTTTGCAGCCAATTTTAGCATAAAAAGTAAATTGTAGTTATTCACTTGCGTTTCCTTTCCTATGCTTTACATAGAAGTTATTATATATCTATTTTATTATATCACACAGAAATCAAATAGACAAGTATAAATTTAAGGTTTAAACAGATAATTCCCCCAATTTTCTAAAAGAAGTAAATATCTCATCATATTCCTTATAGGCATATCTGTAAACCTCGGTCATCAATGCACCCTCGTAACCCTTTTGATTTAGAAAATCAAAAAGACCCTTAAAATCAAACTTTCCGCTCAGAGGCAAGAGACAATCCCCCGCCACAGAGTGATCGCTTATGTGAAAATGTTTTATATTGTCATAAAATTCTTCTATTAAATCCATTGGCACATAACCGCATCGTATACACTGCTTAATATCAAGGCAAAACTTTGCATCATTCCCTAAAATATCCTTCATACTCCGCATAAACTCAATATCGCCCGAGCGGTAATTCACCACGTTTTCCTGCAAAACCGTAACCCCGTTTTGACCCGTTTCTGCGTTTAGTGCCATATACCTTTGACAATATTCCTCGTCATTTAAAATCCCATTGGGTTTTCCGCCGTGCATTATTAAGTATTTAGCCCCCAAAGCCTTTGCAACCTCGGAATAACGGCGGTATTGCTTTAATCCCTCATAATACCGCCTGTCATAGGCAGAAAAAAGCATATAGGATTCCGCCAGGGACATTGCAGGGTGAACGGCGGTTATATTCATATTGTATTTTTCCTTAAGACGCAGCAAAATTTCTATAAAACTGTCCTTTAGTTCGCTTTCGGCATTGAAGAAAATTTCGGTGTTTTTAACCCCTGCCTTGCCCACTTCCTCTAAAGCCAGTTCGGTTTCGAGAGGATAAAGAGAAGCGGTTGAAATTCCTAAATTCATATTTTTACCTCCCTTTCGGGGTCTACGAAAACGGTTTTATTTGTTGTGTATATGACCATTCCCGCCTTGGCTCCGTTGGGTTTTTTCACATACTTAACGGGTGTATAGTCAACGGGCACCTGAGAAGAATTTTTCGCCTTTGAATTTTTGGCTGCCAAGGTGGCGGCAAAAATTACGGTTTCATCGCTTACCTCTTTACCCTCGCACATAACAATAACGTGAGAGCCGTGAATATTCTTTGTGTGGAACCACAAATCGTTTTTCGAAGCAAGGCGGGTGGTTAAATAATCGTTTTGAAGATTATTTTTACCCACCAAAATTCTAAAGCCCTCACTTGACACATACTCCAAAGGTTTTGGGATGTTTTGTTTGGGTTTGCCTTTGCCGGCAGGTCTTTTTATATAACCCGCAAGGCTTAATTCCTCTCTTATTTCCCCGATTTCCGCAATGCTTCGGCACCTTTCAATGCTTTCCAGCACAGATTCCAAATAACTGATTTCCTTTTTATCCTCCTCGGTCAAACGGCTAAGTGTCTCGGCGGCGGTATAGGTCTTTTTGTATTCCTTAAAATATCTGTCCGCATTCTTAGAGGGGGAAAGGGCGGGGTTTAGGGGAATTTTTATGAGTGAGAGATTTTCGTCATAATAATTTTCCACCAAAGCCTCGGTGTCCCCCGATTTTATTCTATATAAATTTGCCTTAATGAGTTCGCCGTAAATTCGAAGTTTTTCCCTGTTTTCGCACTTTTTAAGGTCGGAAAGCCTTAAAGCCAAACGGCGTTCTGCACGGCTACTGAGATTTTTTACAAGCCTTATAATATCATGTGCCGAAGCGGAAATTCGGGCGGTGTTTTCTTTTTCTCTGTAGAACCCGTCAAGCAACTCTCCCGAAGTCGAAAACTCTTTACATTCATAATGCTTGCCATACTGACTAATGGGCATAAATGCATATTCCAGAGGACTGCCGTCGGGTTTTGAAACCAAATACACTTTATCGCTTTTAAGGTATTCGGTCGCCTCCAAATAGGCATTTTCTAAACCTAAAGTTTTGGCCTTTTCCTCAATTTCTCGGCAAACCAAAGGTGAAAATCCCTCAATTCTGCCGAGGATTTTTTTTGCAAGGTCGGGGGTATCACGGCTCAGTCCCTCTAAAACCTTTGATACGCTTTCGGTTATGGGATTAAGTTTTTCCTCCCTCTCGGGGTATTCATAACAGGCTCCGGGCAAAATCAGCCTTTTAGCGGTTTCCACATCACTGTGTTTTAGTGCATCAACAATTTTTCCGTTTTCCCTTGCCAAAACAACATTGGCTTTAGCCCCTATCATCTCGCAAATCAAACGGTATTTTTCAATATCCCCCATTTCGTTGGAGGCTGTGAAAACAAACTCGGCAATTCTCTCAAGCCCTGGCTGTGTAACATCAATAAGTTTTGCAGAAGATATATACTTTCTAAGCAACATACAAAAGTTCGGCGGAACGGCAGGATTTTCCAATTTTTCATCGGTGAAGTGAAGCCTTGCCGAGCCTTGTTTTGCGTTTATGTATAGCCTTTTTACAAACCCTTTCTTACGAAGCAAGAAAACCAACTCGTCCTTAGACGGTTGGTATATTTTATCAATATGGCAATCCTTAGCCTCTTTTACCTCTGCTAAGACTTTGTATAAGAATCCTCCGTCAAACGCCATAAATTATCGTAAATCTCCTTGTGAAATTCAAACTCTTGTTGCTTTTTGCCAATATTTTCCAAAGCCTGCATACATTTATAAGCCCTTAATTTTTGCTTTTCAATATATTTTCTGCCTATGGGGTCTTTAGGGTCAACCAACCCCACAAAATAAACCCAATCCTCCTTTTTTTGAGGATTACCCCGAAACCTTACAAGCATTACCGAATAAAGTTTACCCTTTTCCTCAACGGGTATTTCTTTTATTATCTCATATCCCGTTTCATAGAGATATTTTCGCAAAAATTCGGGGGAAGTGGTGGGTTGCAGAATGAGGGTGATATCGGCATTTTCGGTGATTTCCTTGCCTCTTTCGAGTATACCCGAAATAACCTCACCGCCCATACCCGCAATAATCACAGTGTTGACTTCGCCTATTTTAACACCCGAAAGACCGTCACAAAGTCTGAGAGTTATGCCCTTAGCCCTTGTCTTTTTTAGATTTTCTTCCGCTTTTTTTAAAGGTTTTTCATTGATATCGGTGGCAATAACACCTTTTGCTATTCCCGATTCCATAAGAAAAATCGGCAAAAAACCGTGGTCGGTACCCACATCACAGACAAATGCCCCCTTAGAAACTAAGGAAGCAATTGTACTGAGTCTTAAAGATAGGTTGTTCATTATTTATCTTCAAAGTATTTGTTTAGTTTTTCAACCAATTCATCACAGTCGGTGCCGTGAACCTGGCAGGCCTGTTCAATACTCTCCCCACGGGACGCGGGGCAACCCAAACAGTGCATTCCGATTTCAAAGAAATACTCAGCACAGCCGGTATCAATATCCAAAACATCGCCTATTAACATATCCTTAGTAATTTTCATTTTTATATCTCCTTAAAATAATTTAGTTTCTTCTAACAAATCCGTTCTTCCGTGGTTATAAAGTTTTCGGTTATCCATAGCCCAAAGTCTTCCTGTAAAATCCCCCTTGGGACAAGCATCAACCGCCTCCTTCATTTCATACATTCTTGCATCCATAAGGTCAAGTTCGCTTAGAAGTTCCGCCTCAATAAACATAGGTCTCACCGCCGCACCGAATTCAGGCTCGCCGTGGTGGGAAAGGCACATATGTTTTAAGAGGGTGGGAACTTGACCTTTTATTCCCAATTTTTCGGCATAGCGGTCAATAACCGCCGCTCCCATAGCAAGGTGGCCCAAAAGATTTCCCTCCACCGAATATCCGGTTGCAAGACCTGTATCCGCAACCTCAAATTCGCTGAGTTTCGCAATATCGTGAACAATGGCACCCGCAATCAAAAGGTCTTTATCCACAAAGGGATAAACCTTGCAAACACCCTCTGCCAAACGGACAATGGACAGGGTGTGGAGCATAAGCCCCCCTCTGACTGCATGGTGAAGTTTAAAGGCGGCAGGCCAATACAAAAGTTTCAGGCGGTTATCATCTAAAACTGCACAAACAATCCGCTTTAAATCTTCATCCCCGAATTTTTTTGCCAAGGAATAAAGTTCACCGAACATTTCCTCCCCCGAATAGAGGGCGGTTTTAACAAAATCCGCAGGGTCAACACCGTCACTACCGATAGTATGCCTGATTTTTTCGATTTTAAGTTGGTCAACACCGTTATAGGGCGAAATAGTTCCTCTGACCTTTACCAAATCGTTGGCGGTATATTCCCCGTGAAGTTCCTTTGAATATCTCCAAAGTTTTCCGTTGATTTCCCCGTCCTTATCGGAAAGGGTCATATCAAGATAACTGTCTCCCCGGGTGGAGGTTTTTTGGTCAATGCTTTTTATAATGCAAAAGCCCTCAACCAAACCGTTATTGTCTAAAGGATTGAAATTCATAAGTATTATTCCTTTGCTTTTTTAAACATTATACTTCATTTCTGTCTTAAATTCAAGACTTAACCTCTAAATAACTGGTTACCGCATACAAAGTTTGACCGTTCCACACTACCCTTGACCAACCTCGGTCGCTGTATCCCGTGCGTTCAACATATTCACCCTTTTTAAGAAGATGTACCTTTTGACCCTCGGCATCGTCCTGAGAATAATAGGACCGCAGATTTACTTCACTCTTAGCAGTCACTTGATCGCTTATACTGTGGAAAAACATTTCGGTATTCTGGTCTGATGGGGCAGAAGAGGTATTGGGATTGAAACTAAGATCTGTGGTTAAATATTGGCTCACAGCATAAACAGTTTCGCCGTTGTAGGATATTTTTGACCAGCCTTTATCGTCATTTTTGGCTATTCGGTCTAACACCGTGCCGTTTTGAATTTCGGCAACCACCTGTGAATTAGTTGTAGGCTCACGGCGGAGATTAACGGAGTTTTTAGGTGTAACCTTATCATTAACCGTTTTGAATCCGTCGCTTACAGGTTGCACAGTACTGCTTTCCGCAGGCTTTTGGTAGTTTTCCTCGGTTGTGAGATAACTGGTTACCGCATAAACGGTTGTGCCGCCCATCAACAGTTTTGACCAGCCGTTAGTACCGATAGCGGTGCGTTTCAGGTATTCCCCTGCCTTTAATTCGCCCATCTTTTCCGATGTGGAAGTTGCTTCTTTACGCAAATTTACAATATCCTTTGCCGTAACGCTGTCATCTACCGATTTATATGTATTGTCCGCAGGTTTCGGTGCGGTGGCTTCGCTTACTGTTCCCGCTTCCTTAGGCTCTTTTTCCGTAAAAGATTCATAGGATACCACCAAATCCACATCCCCCGAAACACCGTTTACAATGCCCTTATTGGTATACTGCCACATAGTATATTTTCCGCTGTACTGGGGATTTTTAGCCTCGGGATAAATTTTACCGTCAAAATGGGCAACCCATATTTTAGACTTTGCCTCTATTCTCTCGGTTTCAAAGGCTGTTTCCAAATCGTTTTTAGAGGCATAGAACAGAGCGTCATAACCTAAACTTTTTATTTTTTCTATAAAACTCAAAGCATTATCGGTTCTTTGTTTGTTGCTTAGATTATACATTCTGCTGGCGGAATTGTGAAATCCCTCACAGTCGTAAACTACGGGCAGAGAAACGGGGTAATACTTTATATTTTCCTTAACCCACTCTGCCTCTTCTGCCGCCTCATTAGTATTAACGGCGGTTGAAAAGAAGTAAACACCAACTAAAACCCCGTTACGGGAAGCCTGCTGAATATTGTAATCGGCATATTCATCCTTATAAATCTTGCCGTTTTCTCCCCTGAAGCCTATTCTTATAACGGCAAAATCAATTCCCGCATCTTTAACCTTGCTCCAATCAATTTTACCCTGCCATTTTGAAACATCAACGCCGTTATGCACACCGTTTTTAGGTGCCACATCGGAAATATTCACCGTTTCACCTAAAGGTCTGCCGTTTTCACCCCCCTGAGGGTCTAAAATGGTATCCCCCGCCATTGCGGTCACTTCACTTGCAACTGACGTAACCGAAGAAACGGCACTGTTTATATCTTGGTTGTCTCTTTTATCGTTACAACCGCAAATCATACCGCACATTAAAACAATGCTTAAAAATAATGCACATAATTTCATAACTTGATTTCTCCTTTTTGAATGCAAATAAAACAGCGTTTATAAAGTTCGTTTTTATCTGAAATGTTTTAGTGTGCCGCAAAGTTAGGGGTCAGGGGCTTGCCCTTTTCGTTTAGGGGGTTGGAATTGTCGGTGTTGAGGTTTTAGTTTTTATTAAAAACCGGTCTTTCAATTGGCGAAGCCACGCTTGAAAGACTTTAAGAAGAAACTCTAATTCCGACAATTCAAAGGGGGAAATCGAAATCCCCCTTTAAAGGCGAATCTTTCCGCCCTTTCTTTTCGCCACACAAGAAAGGGCGTGCCCGTCGCGGCATGAGCGACAAGGTAAAAACAATATACAATTTAATTGGTGTGCAAATTTACCTCCACTACTTGT
>JAZNOA010000067.1:0-33281 GCA_045580545.1 Acutalibacteraceae bacterium
AACCCTGACAACTAGTGTCAGGGTTAAAAAATATTTTTAATTATTTTTCAAACGCTCAAAAAAACGCTGAGATTTAGAATTACCCTGACCGACACGAGCTAAAAACTCATCGATTCCCGTCAACTGCTCGGTGGCAACTAAACATTCACCAATATTTTCAATAAGCGTTTGTGCTCTATGTTCGCTTTCCTTACTGTATTCGACTTCAAGTTCAAAATCCGTGTGACCAAGATACACATTGCGGTCAAGTACCATTTCACACATCGAATCCTTATGCATTACAACACGATCGGTTACAAGTTCTCCTTGGTGATGAAGTCCAAACACATTAAATATCTGCGGATCAAACTCCGATTTTTCAACCAAATCCACCTCAATGCTGCAATCCGGATGGTCGGCATTGTGATTCTTAACCGTTGCCTTATATTTTCCATCCTTTGCACGAATGCGGCAGGTAATCCCCTTTTCATTCATAGATAAATCATCATTATCAAAATAATAATTTGTTTGAGTCTGCGTAGGTGCATACTTACACATCAGCATTAAAATAGAAAGATATTCATCAGCGGTCAGCATAATTTTCTTTTCATATTCAAGCATATTTTTACCTCCTGATTATTTTACCGGAACCGTTTTTAGGAATCTCATCAAGCAAATTAATACGAGTCGGAACCTGATATGCTGAGAGATTAATACGGCACAAATCTTTAACCTCTGAAACATCAGAGAAATCTCCTGTAATGTTCAGTTCAATCTGTACGCCGAGCTTATCGTCTGTATAGCCACGAACAAACACATCCTTAACACGGTAATCAAGTTTTAAAGCACTTTCAATTTCCTGCGGATATATGTTCATTCCCGCCTTTATAATCAAGTCATCATTACGACCCTTGATTTTAAGGAATCCCTCATCGTTAAACAATGCCAAATCGCCCGTACACAGCCATCCATCTTTCAACACCTCATTTGTTTTTTGAGGATTCTTATAGTATCCGGCCATTACGTTATCTCCCCTAACCCACAGTACACCGATCTCATTTTTACCAACAAGACTTCCATCAGCAGAAACAATCTTTAATGACACCGAACGTAGTGGGATACCAACGCAATCAGCATTTTTCTTGAATTTGTTTGGTGGCAAATATGCAACTCGAGGACACGCCTCCGTGAGTCCGTAGATGTGATAAATTTCAGCATCTGGGAATGCTTCGGCAATAGATAATCCTGTTTCCATACTCATACACTCTCCGCTTATACAAATATGCTTCAAAACATCTGCGTCCGATTTTCTTTTGAACCGCGCCATCATAGAAAGTAAGGTCGGAGTTCCGCAAAAGGCTGTGATATCATAGTCCTTTAGCATCTTAAGTACAACTGCCGGATTAAACGTTCCTGAATAAAAGCGAATTTTAGTACCTTTAACCAACGCTGTCAAAAACTCTCCTGTCAGTACCGCGCAATGATATAGCGGTCTGGAAATAAGGAGAGAGTCAGAAGAGTCAATATTAAAATATTCTGCAATATCAGAAACATTTGTCATTACATTTGTTTCGCTTAATATTGCTCCTTTAGGCACCCCCGTAGTTCCGGAAGTACACATAATCAGTGCCGGATGAACATCCGGTTCAACATAAGTAGAGTCTTTAATATACACAATCTGAAACTCACCGTCCTGATCAGTAATTACTGCATCAGGTTCTATCTCATCTAAAATTTTATTACAATGTAATTCACCGTATCGTTGTGATAGTGGCAATGCCGTCACTTTTGCGGCAAAACAGCTTAACAACGCCATACTTGCAGCCATTTCAGATTGGCATAAAATTGCACAGCACTTAATGCCTTTTAACCTTTTTGCAAATTCTTCTGCAAAAACAATCAATTCTTCATATGTCATTGAAACATTATTTTCGCAGACTTCCTGTTGCATATTCAATAGCATTTTATTTTTTAGATGCTTCCAAAGTTCCATCTTCAATATCCTCTTTCATCACTTGTAAAAGCTGCGTTAATATTTCACGTTCTCTTGCTTCTATAGTTAATAATTTTTTTGAGATAATCAACAATATTGAATCTCTTCGCTTCATACAATAAGACGCATAGAACATTCTAATATTATCTGCTTCTTTTACAATTGCTTTATATAGTTCGCTCAAGGTATTGTCCAAATCCAATTTTTTCTCAATCACTACAATCCTTTCAAGCATGACCTTTTTATGTTCCCAGATTAACCGCAAAATACGCCAATCAGCAAACCTATATGAAATTTCGCCCCTAAACAATTTCATTATATATTCGGAAATATAGGTGTGAACAACTATCCCATACACAATTCCATCGCTATCTAATGGATATTTTTCGAGGTTGGAATCGAGATATTTTAACAAGTTGTTATATACTTGTGTTAACGAAAATTCAACATCCTGATTTTTTACTTTTAAAGTAAAGATGTTAACATCTTTTTGTTTTTTAAGAGCCGATTTACATCCATTAGTAAAGCATATCTCTGGTGTCCAAAATTTACGGTAAACCCAATTGCTATCGTGTGCATAGATACAATATGTTTTATTCGACTTGTCATATCCACAAATAAGTCCATCGTGATAAAGATGTCTTTCCTTATAAAGGCTCTTATTTTTAATGTAATAATCATCCACTTCTGTAAAATAAACATAATACCCTAAATCAATAAAATTACGTATCATCTGGTTGGTACAACCCTTTAATACTTTTAATGGGACTTTGTTTTTTTCCAAATACGGATTATCTTGCAACGATGAATTAACAATATCAATTCCAGGAGATCCCCAGCCCTTAAAAAATGCTCTGGTGCATTTTAGTAACATGATTTCATTTAAATACCAGTTTCTTATTGGATTATTGCTATCTATTATTGCTGCGCCTGAACCCTGATATTGATATGTTTTATAAATCGGCTCATATATCGGCAATTCAACAAGTTTATTCATCTTCATCACCGCAGTATTTAGCAACCATATCAATAACATTTTGCACGGTGCCAAGATCAAAAGGATTCATATCTACTTCATCTAACTCGATTTCAAAAGTTTCTTCGATTTCCACGAGCATGGTGACCATCATAAGACTGTCAAGTGCAAGATCTTCCTGTAAATGGTCAGTATTCTCAATGGTTTCTTCGCCGCTGAGCTCACATAAAATCCCTTTTACTTTTTCTTCAATATTCATTTCGTCAACACCCTTTCCACTTCTCTTTTTACAATCGCATAACAGTCCTCTATAGGCATTTCAGTATATATCAATACTCCGTTATTCGCTCTGCAAATTTTAATATATTCATCTCTAAGCTTATACTGGAGTTCCATATCAATGTATCTGTCTTTTTCTTCAATACGGCTTCTTACACGCTTTACAGCGGTTTCAACCGGAACATCAAAAAAGAATGCAACATCCGGTTTAACAACTGACTCTGCAATCTCATAAATCCACTGGTCGTTTTCAAAACCACGTGCACGTAAATTAGCAAGGCAAGAATAAAAATATCTATCACTGATAACAACATTCCCCTGTGCCATCTGCGGCTCTATAACTTTGTTAACATGCTGCAAACGATCACTAGCCGCCAATAGTGACAAACTTCTATAGTCGTAAGCATCATGGTCAGGATTATCCATATAGGTTCTGAAAATATCTGATTCTCGAACTGCATTGGTAGGCTGTTTTGTCATAAATGTTGGGAACTTTTCGCCCAATTCTTTTTCAAGTCTCGTTAACATTGTAGTTTTCCCACAACCATCAAGTCCGCAAAAAGAAAACAAATAACCGGATGTTTCATTAGACCTCATATTTAATGGTTTCATCTTTTTTCACCTCCTCCAGTAATTCCTTGCGATTATCCGCGAAAAAGCGTTCACACACACTGCGTTCCGTAAAAATCAGTTCTTTTTTGTCCTTTGGAGAAACAATTCTATGAATAAAATCCATGTCATAACCCAACGCTCTTGTAGCCACTTCTACTGCATACAGGTTTCTAAACTTAAACAATTCTGCCGTATGCAATACAGCAAAAGCACAAACCTTTTCCACGCCGAGCTTCTCTGCTCTGTCAAAAAGAAAATCAATCTGCTCCTCATCAGCATCGTTAAGCAACATATAAATATCACAATATTTATATAAGGTCATATCACGCATCATTTCCACCCACGGAAGAGTTGTTGCTTCCTTATATAGGTGGCTGCAAAGGTGGATAAAGAAATCATCATTACGCAAGGTATGAACTTTATATTCCCCAAGTTTTAAAACAACCGAATTACTCATCATTTCCTTGAGAAGTTCAGTATCTCCGGGTTTATAATCTAGCGAAAAGTTAATGTCCACTTCCAAAAACCGCATTCCGGGAAGATTCACCTCTTTAATGTACGGTACCGTTTCACCACGTGTCATTTTTGATTCAATGATTTCCTTACGTGTTGCAGATTCAAAATTACCGTTTCGGATATTGCCCTGCTTAAACCCTAACTTGAGCAATGCATTTCCTATTTCAGTAACATCATCAGGATGAACGAGCAAATCAATATCATTTGATGTTCTATAACCTTCGGGATAGGCTTTACAAAGGTATGCTCCTTTCAGCATTGCATATTTGCATTTACATTCAGCCAACGCATCATCTACCAACTGAACACATTGGAAAAAGCTATTATTCTTTTCAACATTTTGAGTAGAGGCACCCTTAAGTGAGTTTCTAAATTCTCGATTCACCTTTCCTAACAGGCCGTGCTTTTCAAGCGTACCAAAAGCAACTGCTTGCATACGATTAAAAAACAAATGTCCCAACACTGCGGGAGTTGCATCATCAAGCAAACTTCCATCAAATTCCTTTTCCTTGAAACTGCACAAACTTTTAAATAGTTCTTTTTCTCTTTTTTTCATACTAAATTTCCTTTCAATTTTTTTGTTTTGTATACTGCGAGATAATAGATTTAAGCAATTTGTTTTCTTCTATACTTAATTCACACATAGCCTTTTCATCTGCCATTTTGGATAATTTATGTAATAGATTTAATTCCCTTTCAGTCATATACATTCGTGTCATTGAATAATCATCAGTCACATAAACTCCACCACCATATCTACCGCACTGTGTATAGATAGGCTCTGTGACACTAAGCACTTCAATATCTCGCAAAATGGTTCTTATGGAAACACCGAACTCATCTGCTAAATTTGAAATTGTTTCGTGTCTTCTCCGGCACAGCACACGCATTATTTCTGTCCTTCGTTCGGCAGTTCCCATTCGTACTCCCTCCTTTCTTGAACACAGTTTAAAACTTAACCCTGACAACTAATGTCAGGGTTAAAACAAAAAAATAAAAAATTCCAAATCAATGTGTGTATTACATTGATTTGGAATTTTTCACTGCAACAATAAAGGCCCCATATTGCAAAAAAGGTAAAAACTACAGATTGCAATTCGAAGCAACCAATTTTGAATTACATTTATACAAATGTACTAAAAAAGATATTTATAAAATGACAAATCACTCATTCAATAAGATTAATATATAAACGAATTCTTTGCTTCTCTTGCCATAATTTCAAGTTTTAGTGTGTTTTCATCAAAAGTTGAGATAGTTTCTATAAGTCGCCATAAATACAGTCTCATTTTTAATATTTTTAACAACTATACTATAGCCTATCTGATTTTGATAAGTTTTGCAACAATACCGTCAAAAAATGAAGTGTTATTACAGTGGTTCGATTAGTCTATGTATTTGTTTTTTTACGTAATTTAATAGCACTCGGGAACATCAAGGGAGCAAAATGTCTGATATGCTTTTAGAGTAGATAATAAAAGATATAGATGTTGAATATAAATTGAAAGAACCATACCAAGCGAAATAGCTGCATAAAATGAGGAATATTCAGGTACGAGCGTGGGTAATTGTATATAAGAAGAGCTGATTGAGTCAGGACCTCCGGCTAAGCCGGAGGCTTGAATAGCCCTTCAAGGGAATTTTACAGACAAAACCCCTAAAGGGGCACCGAAAGGTTTGCCGACTGCATTACTTTTTCGGGCTACCCCCAAGGGGTTTCTTTTTATGCCTTCTTGTTCTCGCTACCCGTAAACGGGTCAATATATTCTTTTATGCTCATTTGGTCTGCTATTTGATCTTCATCCAACTGATGCTTTATGTATTCCTGTATTTGCTTTTTATTTCTTCCTACAGTATCTACATAATATCCTCTTGCCCAGAAATGCCTATTTCCATACTTGTATTTCAAGTTTGCATGTCTGTCGAAAATCATTAAGCTACTTTTTTCTTTGAGGTACCCCATTATTTGTGATACGCTATACTTTGGCGGTATACTAACGAGCATATGCTCATGGTCTGGGCATAGTTCTGCTTCAATAATTTCTACACCCTTTTGGTCGCATAGTTTTCTCAAGATTTTTCCTATGTCCACCTTGATTTCTCTGTATATTACTTATCTACGATATTTTGGCGCAAATACAATATGGTATTGACATCTCCAACTTGTATGGTCTAAACTATTTATGTCTTTCTCTTTCACGATAAAGACCTCCTTGATATTTTAGTTGTGTGGTCGGCAAACCACTTCTACTATACCAAGGAGCTTTTTTCTTGTCTACTCTACTCCTCGCTAAAAGCTATTTTTATATCCCCTGTAGAACAGGGGGTTAACTTTGTCACAGACAAAATTAAATAGCAAAAACAGGTAGCTTTAAAAGCACCTGTTTTCTATCTTTGATATGATTGTTCTTTATTTTACTCTTTGCTTGTAAAACGATGCTATTTAATTTTATAAATTACCTATAGGTACATCTATTCTATCTTGTGCTACGCAAACTCCGTTTTTAACAAGATAACATTCAACAAAATGTTCACCATAAAAATCAGTACTTTCTTTATGATGTGCGTTACCCCGTTTAATTTCACCTCTAATACAATCTCTTTCTTCTGCCACATATCCTACATTTCTTACTTTCCAATAAATATCATATGGTGGAGGACAATTTGTACTTTCTATAAAGAAATCTAGTGACTTATTTCTTCGCAAATATCCCCCGCTTTTAAGAAAATCATTCAAATAGAAATCTCTCCAACCGTTTTGTGAAACTTTACAATTTATTCTTAGTCTGTATAATTCTCTTACAGTAAACATCTCTCTTATAAATTGCTCTGTATTTCGAAAAGAAACTTGCTGATAACTACTTCTTTCAACAATGCTGTTTTCGCCATCAGCAATTTCATTTAATGTAATTCCATTCTCATCAATAGAAAACACAATGGGAAAGGGTCTACTATCTTCCGACCGTTTATATTCCATAGTAGCTAAAAAAGTTACATCTGATGCAGTATATTTTTCATACGCCCGTTTAGCAATAATATGTGGCGGGGATGTATCTTCTGTTATTTTTTCACACGAAGCAACCATATATGCATCTTCTTTAGCTTGCTCTAATAACCATTGAACATTTTCGGTAGGTGTGATAATACTTGTGTCTCTTTCGCCTTTTTCATTCAATCCAGTATGACTACAATGATGCGGGATATCATAAATATTCCATACCAGCCTATCTTCATTTCCATGTTCTTTAGAAATTTCTACAATTTTATCTAAAACAGAATATGGAGTATCACCCGTAATTAAAATATTCGTTTCAACATTTTCAAAATACAAGCTAACTTGCATAACAATTGAAGGATCATTTTTGTCTTGCACTTCTTCACTATCATCCGAAAATGGGGCATGAATAAAAAATTTTATCTCGTCTTCGTATCCCGAAATTGATATGTTATCTCCGGCATGAATAATTAAGTGTTTTATGTCATCATAATCAATTTTCTGTTCTTCCAACCAATCTTTCAAATTGTTCGGATCAGCAAAAATCTTTATACCTTCTGCATTTTTTAAGCGATACCTAGCTTCATTTCTAATTATTTTTGCATCAGACTGATTTTCCAAATCTGTATCTAACAAAAAAGCTGCAGAGACCCATAATTCTTTAATATGAGCACGCTCATCCGATTGATATTTTTTTGCATGTTCTAAATAAAAAAATTCACTTGATCCTTTCACATGATCTTCATGAGCATGTGAAAACATTACAACTTCAAATTCTTTTATACTTGATAATTCTTCTTTTATGTCATATCTTAAATCATCCGCTTCATCCGTGTACATATGTGCATAATCAAACAGTATCTTTGCTCCATCATTTAATTCTAATAAACATGTTTCTGCATTTCCTAGTGGATAAAATTTTATAGTTTGACTCATTTTTTACTATCTCCATTAGTCGGATTTTTCAGCAACATCAAGTGCAATTACCGTATTAACAAAACGATTCATTTTTACGTGTGTCGAAACATTTGTAAGCACCGATATTACTATTACAATAGACAAATATTCAAACGAAAACACAACTAACTCCCTATAGAAAATTAATGACAAAAAATATAATACCAAAAATAATATCGTTTCTATAAATAAATCTCTACAGGTTAAATAATCTTTTTGACTTTGCAACACTTGACCTTTATCCTGATATTTTCGATAAATTTTATACCAATTAGAATTTTCATACTCATAACGCTCTTTGTCGTTTTTTGGTATATTACATATTATTTCTTTATATTGTGTTTTTGCTTCAAAAATTAAGAACCTATCATCTTTAACAGATAAGTTATTAATACGAGTGAAAATTGTTTCGCCCGCTTTATGAATAAAGAATAAACCCACCGTTTTGTTTTTTAGGTTAGTACTTATCAAACAATCTAATAAAAACGTTGTTAAAGATAACACGCTTGATATAACTATACCACTAAAAGCAGTTGTTAATGTTTCACTAAGTTCTATAGCAGTAAAACTCAAATTTTTAATTGGTGTACAATAAACTAAAAACAGTAAAATTAAAAGTATCATTAAATATTTTAATTCTTTATCTCTGTAATTCTTCATTCCAAACGCTCCTATCAAAAAAATATATCACTAATTATTTTTCTTTTGTTTCTAATGAGCCTATGTAATTACCATATAAGTCATTTTTCTTGCTTTTATCTGTCAAAAAAGACGTACCATTGTTATAACTCTCGCTTGAAATATAAATGTGAACCCATCCTTTTTCACATATAAAAACAATATCGCCTGCAGAGTTTTGGGTGATAGTGTTATAGCCCGTATAATAATTAATATGTTGAGAAGGTGATTCACCAATAATTATCAAAGAAGGATTTAATTTTTTTAAAACATCTGACGGTACCTTTCCTGAATCTCTGCCGTGGTGAGGTGCAAATAAAATATCAACTTCATCCCAATTAATTTCACCTTTAATTTTTTCGAGAAAATCTTTTTCTATATCTCCCATCCACATAAC
Organism: Acutalibacteraceae bacterium; assembly: GCA_045580545.1. Lineage (GTDB taxonomy): Bacteria > Bacillota > Clostridia > Oscillospirales > Acutalibacteraceae > UBA737. The sequence continues at coordinate 9,383 of JAZNOA010000067.1, forward strand.
TTTTACACCGTTATTTAACGAATAAGTTAATACCGGAGAAAGATTATTATATGCTTTACCTTCTTCAGCTAAATCCAATGCATTTTTGAAATCTTCATTGTTTTCAACAGGCCACAAACAATTTATGCCTGCACAACCATGATCTTCCTTATCATTCTCATCGGATTTATTCATCCATTTTCTTTCGCAATTCTTATAAAGATAATAATGAATATCGCTGTTCCTTAGTTCACAATAATAATCAAAATCTTCAAAATTTTCGTTCTTTGTAGCATCGTTTTTAACACAATAAAAATTCCATAAACCAATTTGTTCATCTAGATACTTTAATCCTGTTATATGGTCTTTATCTGGATGAGTAGAAATAAATCTTCTCATTCCTTTATCTTTAATAACTGCTTGTATTTCAGATACAATATTTTGCTTATTTGTATCGTCCATATTGCAATCTATAATAGTAAAATTATCACTATTATGCTTAATATAAAACATATCACCATTACCTACTGAAAAACTTTTTATAACACTCATAATTACAACTCCATTCCCAAAAAACTTTTCTACTTAAAAATTGCGGACTGTCTCGAAACGTAATTCGAGACAGTCCTTTTTTAGTGGTTAAAATTCGCGTGTTGGACTTGTGCAATCAACATTTTCGTAATTGCTTCCGCTGTAAACTTTAGCTTCAACCTTAACGCGATAAGTACCGCTGTCAACTGCTACCGTTTTAGAAATTGTAGCCATAAAGTCATTTACTGTCGTTGTCCATTCTTTTTCGGTATTCCAAAAAAGAAGCAATGTTCTTTTCTGCAAAGTTACTGTTAAGATAATTTTAGTAGTAGTTCCTCTATAACCGTTAACATCACCACCACATAACGCCTTACCGTTTGAATCTCTCAACGTTGCACTAATTTCACTTGTATAAGTATAACGTGGTTGAACCTGCTTTTCGCCGCTTTCAGCACTAACTACAATACCCATACCGCACATAAGAACAAGACACATAACCAAAGCTAAAATTTTCTTAAGCATAAATGTCGCCCCCTTTCTAAATATAAATTGAGATAAAATCCCTTTATATATAAACGAAAGCGGGCGACATTTTGTGACATTTTTTTATTCTATTTTAATTGATTCTGCCATTTTAATTAATTCTTCAAAGGAAACCTGTCCATAAATAGTGTACATATAAGTTTCATCTGCAAAAACAACCTTATTAACTCCATTTTTATTATACTTAATTCCTTCAAAAGAATTTATATTTATTTTCTCATATTCGATATCTTCTGTATCTAAATTATTAATAGTACCATAACCAAACTTTTGGATATAATCTATAAAATTATCATCTTGGTTTTTATATGCTGTTTTGTACGCCACATCCAAAAAATTTTCTGACTCTAAAGCATAACCCTCAGGAATATAAGTGGGTGCAGTTTTAACAATTTCAGCTTGTTCGTCGAGTTCATCACTTTCCACCGTAACTTTAGTAAATTTCTCAAATGTTTCGGTAATAAACTCAATAACCGTTTCTCTTATTGCTTTTACACCAAAGGTGGTAGCGGTAAGTGTTATAATTATTGCTGCTATAATAATTGCCACTCGTTTACCGACGGTATTTATAAGGTAAAAATATGACTTTTTCTGTGCCGCTATCAGTTTTTGCAATTTTAACTCAAATGCATCTGAAAATGTGATGTGTTCGAGCTCTTCATCTGTCGGCAAAGATTCACATAACTTTTTATTATAAAGTTCAAAAGCTTGTATTAGCTTTTCATCAATTTCTTTAGACAGAAACATAATCTTCTCCTTGTTGTGCGAGTTTATTTCTTAAAATTTCCCTTGCACGCTGCAGTCTTTTTCTAACCGTTGCATTAGTGATACACAGTATATCAGCAATTTCTTTATCTGATAAATCGTAATATACCTTTAGTTCTATTATTTCCCTATATTTATCAGACAATGATTCAATAGCCTTATATATGTATTCAAATTCTATATTTTTAAACGCGTCATTATTTGTATGGCTAAGGTTATCAACTTCTTCTAATGCAACAGTTTTCTCGCGTTTATCTTTTCTAATCATATCCTTACAAACGCTTTTAACAATTATAACGACAAATGCCTTTGTTTTGTGACTGTCTACATCGTCAACACCCTTAATATATCGGGTTAATTTAATAAACGCTTCGTGAACGGCATCTTCTGCCAAATACTCATCTTTAAGTGCCTCTACCGCAATATATTTGAGTAATTTTCTATACTTATTATAAAGCATTTCAAATTTGGATTTATCCTCTTCATTATCTATTAAACTTAAATAAAACAGTAGCACATTAATCCCCTCCTAAAATCTTTTTAAATTATAGCATTTGTATTGACTAATTTCCAGTATTTTGTAAAATTCAGTCACAAAAACAACTATTTTTCCGTTAATATAAACGTTGAAGATTATATAAAAATGGCCAATACAGTAAAAGCAACCCACTTGTACAAATTATAATTTTATAAAACCTCCTTATAGAAAGTTACTAACACAGTAACTTTCTTTGTTTTATAGAGTATAAAACAAAAAGGTTGCATAAGAATTACAAATACAATAAGAATTTAATTTTGGGAACTATAGTTCCTACCATATTTCTCCAAAATATTCTAATGTAAAACTTAACCTTCAACAAGAAGTGTGAGGTTTCTACAATGTTTTCAAAGGAATTATCAACCAAGATTTTAAAACTTACTGATGAAAGAAATATGACATTGGAAGCTTTATCCGAAGCATCAGGCCTTTCAAGAAGATTTATTAACAATGTCACAAGCGAAAAACAGGTTCCAACACTAAACAGTTTAGAAAAACTATGTTCTGCTTTAGAACTTGAGCCTAATGATTTATTAATAAGCGATAAATCAAAGGATGAAGAAAGGTCTATTGCAATGTGCGTTAATACCGTTTATTGCAACAATCAGGAAACCCTATCTACATATATACCTATCTGCCCTTACTGTAACACACTTTTACAAAACGATTGGCAAAGTTACTGCGATAATTGCGGTCAGAAACTTAGTTGGAAACGTTTTTTAGATTCAAAAATAACTATGCAGAAACCTCGAAGAAAAGATATTTAAGGAATGAGAGTTATGCAAGTAAAATATACATTAAGAACAGATATTGTGACCGATGAGGACAACAATAAACATACTGTATACGGCGTTGATGCACTTGACCGCTTTGAAAACGTATTAGAATCCGTTGCCGATATATTTTTTGACAAACTAAAAGCAGAAGAATTTATTAAGTTATGTAACGAAGAAAAATTAGAATTAATTCATTTGCAAGATGTAATAGAAGATATATTATAAAATCAACTCACCTGTTTTCTTATTTCAATAACAAATAACTCCTATCACCAAGTTATTATTATACCACTTGGCAGTAGGTGTTATTTTTATATTATATTCAATTAAACTTCTTTCGAAATATTATACATCCCACTGCCACCCTTTAGTAAAATATCGGACAATTAGGGAAGATACTAAATTCTCACTAATAGCGTTGTGCAAACATACGGCAGTGCAAGAAATCTTGATTTGTGTGGTTTTGACGTTGACAAAAATCTCGATTTGTGTTATAATTCGTTCATAAAAACATATGATTTGTGTATAATAATTAATGTTTATCTATTTTAAAAGACAATTTTGAGGTATCATTATGCGTAGAAAAATATATGACAAACTACTTGAATGGAAAAATCAAAACGGTGAAAGTGCTTTGTTAGTGCAAGGTGCAAGACGAGTTGGTAAAAGCCATATTGTCGAAGAGTTCGCTAAAAAAGAATATAAATCCTATATCCTTATTGACTTTAACAAGGCTGACCAACAAGTGAAGGATATATTTATTCACGACCTTGATAATTTACAGTCTTTCTTTATGAAGCTCACCGCTTTTTACGGAAAGAAATTATACGAGCGTGATTCCGTAATAATTTTTGACGAAGTTCAGCTATTCCCCAGAGCAAGAAGTGCTATCAAATATTTAGTTGCTGACGGTCGTTACGACTATATCGAAACCGGTTCTTTGATTTCAATTCGTGAGAATGTAAAAGATATTCTTATTCCGTCTGAGGAAGATCCCATCAATATGCATCCTATGGATTTCGAAGAGTTCCTTTGGGCAGTTGGTAACGAATCTATGTATGACTTGATTCGTGATTGCTATGAGAAGAAGAAACCGCTTGGTCAAGCGCTTCATCGAAAGGCTATGGACTACTTTAGACAATATATGATTATCGGCGGTATGCCACAGGCTGTTAAGGCATTTGTTGAGACAAACGATTTTGATGAAGTTGACCGTGCAAAACGCCGTATCCTAAAACTGTACCGTGATGATATTCGCAAACACGCTAAAGGTTACGAAATGAAGGTTGAAGCTATTTATGATGAACTTCCCTCTCAGCTAAAAAACCAAAACAGACATTTTAAGTTATCTTCTCTTAAACAAGGTGCCAGATTCGATGAATATAAAGATGCTATGTTTTGGCTATCTGATGCTATGATCGTTAATCATTGTTATAACTCTACAGAACCGAATGTTGGACTTAGTCTTAACTTAGACCGCACTTTATTAAAGTGTTATATGGGTGATACAGGTCTTCTTATCAGTCATACCTTTGATGAAAACGGTATTGTCAGTGAAGAGATTTACAAAAAACTCTTACTTGACAAACTTGAAGTTAATATGGGTATGGTTGTTGAGAATATTGTAGCTCAAATGCTTGTTGCGAGTAACCATAAATTATTCTTCTACTCCAATTCCTCGCGTGAGGATGTAAATTCTCGCATGGAAATAGATTTCTTGGTTTCTAAAAGTAAGATTAGCAATCGTCACAATATTTCACCCATAGAAGTTAAGTCGGGTAAAAACTACACTCTCAAATCTTTACAAAAATTCAAGACCAAATATGCCGAGCAGACACATATTCCTTATGTTTTGCACACCGGCGACTTAAAAGCAGAGAACGGAATTTTGTTCTTACCGCTATACATGACCATGTTTCTTTAATTGGTAAAATCCTACGGTGAAAACCGTAGGATTTTACTATTGTCTTGTACCGAGAGTTCGAGTATGTATCTCGGGGATAGTGGTTCAATTCATAAATGTATTTTGTGGCTTTTTGTTGGAGCCTTCAACCTCCTAAATTTTGGAAAATTTCCAAAATCCGCTATTTCAAGGGGTTTCTTAATAACACTCGGGAACATCAAGGGAGGTTGGTGTTAACCTTAAGCAGGGTTACAACGGTGACTTAACTTCAAAGCAGGCCGGTTCTATCGGTGGACAGATGGTTAAGAAAATGATCGAGTCATACGAAAACAGTATGAAATAAGACTTTTTCGAAAACGTTATTTGTGGCACCCGCCGTAAGGTGGGTGCCACAATTATATGGTACTTTGTGGGAATACTACGTCAATGCCGGCCTTTTGGATAGTTGGGTCGGGACGAAATTTTCCCTCCTTTTGCAGCGGTCGGCGGTATGGTGCTATTTGCCCTCCTTGTGTAAAGGAGGGTGGCAGCCGCTGGCTGACGGGAGTATTGTCAATTGCAATTCGTAATGCATAATTTTAGATTCTTCGCTTACGCTCAGAATGACAATGTAGGGGTCGGCGGTTTCCGACGACCCGATATCTGTCGTCTGCTATCTGTAATCTGCCGTCTGAATTGTCACCCTGAGTGAAAGGTCGGGTCTGGTTGCAATTTATATTTTTCGAGATTCTTCGCTTACGCTCAGAATGACAATGTAGGGGCGGGCGATTTTCGACCGCCCGTTATTTGGAACGCCTATTATTAAATTCTTCGCTTACGCTCAGAATGACAAGCCCAACATTTTCACAACCCTTACATTTTCGCAACCCTAACATTTTCGCAACCCATACATTTTCGCAACCCCACCGCCTCGTTCCTCGGCACCTTCCCTACAAGTAGTGGAGGTAACGATTTGCAATTTCTCCTACCTCCCATATTTATAGGGGTGCGGGTTGCCGGTGGCAACCTCTAAGCGAATGCTTAGAAGCACCGACCGAGGCGGGAGCCGAGACGGTGGCTGAGCAAAGCGAGGTCGGAGGGGTTAAATTACGATTTTACAAATTCTCTTTTTTAACAACTCCTTCGTCTTTTTGCAACGCAAAAATCCACCTGCTGACGGCGGCAGTCGCCTCTGTCGCTGACAAGGGGAGTCAAGGGCAAGGTTTGTCGCCGCTCTCAAACGCCACCGTGTATGGTGACGTTTGAGATGGGATTATTCTGTTGCAGGGAACTTTTTCTATTATTTAACGTGCAATTTGTTCCCTACATTGCAATGGGTGAAATATCTTTCAGCCCTAAACTCTAATACTGTTTTTCCTTTTTCTGTAGACTACTGTTCCAAGTGTGCCTGCACCGGAAATGAACAGCAATGCTAACCAAAGTGCAAGATTACACTTATCTCCTGTTTGCGGAGATTTTGTATTATCCGAAGTGCCGTTATTAGAATTATCCTTTTCGGAATCCGTAGACGTTGTGGTATCGGTTTTATTTTCTTCTGTTGGCTTTGTCTCCTTAGAGGAAACCTTCTTAACCTCCAAATTCGTGCTGCATTCGCCGTCTGTGTAGACAAATGTCACTTCATGGGTGCCGGCAGAAAGTGTTTTGAGGTATTCGGCTTTAAGAGTGACTACCGTGGAACCGGAAACCGCTGTGTAATTGCTTTCATCAATCAGTTTACCATCAACCTTAATGCCTGTGAACTTAGCAAAATCACCGTTTGCTATGATAGTAAGCGTACCGTCACTGTTTTGGGTCCATGTTCCGTTAGCACCCTCGGTGATTTTATAATCGTTTGTTTCGGGTTGCTCGTAATCGCATTGATATGCGGCTAAAGTGCCGGAAACCTCGCAGGCGACAAGAAGCATTGCTTTGCCGGTTTTACTGCTTGAAACGGGGATAAAGCAGAGTCCTTCGGGGGATACATCACCCTTAATTACCTCGTCAAATTCACGAGAATTGATGTAGTTTGCGAATTTGGTATTTGCGGGGTCGGTGTCGTCGTCCAGATAAGACCATGACGTATTACCGTCAATCCTATCAGGCAGCGTTTGTCCGGTCGTCGCAAAGGCATTGAAAGCCAGAGACATCAGAAGAACAAACGCCAGAAAAATGCTTGTTAATCGTTTCATTTTTACTCCTCCAAAATATTTTATTATCCCGATTTAAATAAATCGTTTTTTTGCGTTTCTACACACTATATTCATTATAATGGTTATAAGTTAGTCGAAATAGTGTTCAAAAAACACTATTTCGATACCAAATCTTCGATTTGGCAGCAAATTTTCAAAGAAAATTTGACTATACCCATTGCAATGAATATCGGGCAATTTCAAATGAACATTCATTTGAATTTGCAAAAACCGATGAAATAGGTTTTCAGTTAGCCTTTATAATAAAACAGACACCGACACGCTGAAATAACAGCAGGTCGGTGCCTGTTTTTATATGCGGTAAAGGTTGATTACTTAATATCCGTAACCTGATAGCCACCGTCGACAACAGCCTTCTTCAAAACATCATCGGAAATCTCTCTTTCCAGTGTTACAACTGCCGTTCCGTTCGTGTGGCTGACTTCGGCATTCTTCACGCCGTCAAGTGCTTCAAGGGCTTTTTTTACGTGCATCTCACAATGTCCGCACATCATACCTTCAATTCTTAATGTCTTTTCCATTGTCTTTGTCTCCTTTTCGGTTGTGATTTTTAATTTATTCTTGATTTTGTGATCCCGCCCGTAATCGTGCATCCTAAAGAAATTTAACCGCAGTGCGTTGGTGACTACGCTAAAACTTGACAAACTCATTGCCGCCGCAGCAAACATGGGATTTAACTGCCAGCCGAGCAGACTGATAAATACGCCGGCTGCCAAAGGAATACCGATAATGTTATAGATAAACGCCCAAAACAGATTTTCGTGAATGTTTCTCAGCGTTGCACGGCTCAAACGGATTGCCGCAGGAACATCAGACAGACGGCTTTTCATCAGTACCACATCCGCCGCATCAATCGCAACATCTGCTCCTGCACCGATGGCGATGCCGATATCGGCACTTGTAAGTGCCGGAGCGTCATTGACGCCGTCACCGACCATGATAACATTGCCTTTTTTCTTAAGTTCACGGATTACACTTTCCTTGCCGTCGGGGAGCACACCGGCAATCACTTCATCGACACCGGCCTTTGTTCCGATCGCCTTAGCCGTACGCTCGTTATCGCCTGTCAGCATCACCACGTGGATGCCCATATTCTGCATTTCTTTTATCGCCTGCGGACTGTCCTCCTTGATAGTATCCGCAACGGCGATAATACCGCAAAGTTCACCGCAAGAGGCAAAGAACAAGGGCGTTTTTCCTTCTTCCGAGAGCCTCTCGGATTGTGCCTTTATTTCATCGGGCACAGGGATTTGTTCGCTGATAAATTTATAACTGCCGCCAAGCAAAATAGCACCGTCAAGAGATGCGGTAAGTCCGTTACCCGGTAAGGCTTTGAACTGCTCCACCTCAACGGCCGCCAAACCTTCCTGCTCCGCTCTTTTAGTGATTGCACGAGCCAACGGATGCTCGCTTTTTTTCTCCAGTGCGAAAGCGATAGACAAAAGTTCCTTTTCATCCTTGCCGTTTATCGGAATCATATCCGTAACTTTTGGTTCTCCTCGGGTTATCGTTCCGGTTTTGTCAAGTGCCGCAATCTGTGTTCTGCCTGTTTTTTCCAAAGAAACGGCAGTCTTAAAGAGCATCCCGTTCTTTGCCCCCATTCCGTTTCCGACCATAATGGCAACAGGGGTGGCAAGTCCGAGTGCACAGGGGCAACTAATCACCAATACAGATATACCCCTCGCCAAAGCAAACCCAACTGTCTGACCGGCGATAAGCCATACTATAACAGTTATTATTGCAATAACAATAACGGCAGGCACAAATACACCCGACACCTTGTCTGCAACCTTTGCAATCGGTGCTTTTGTGGCAGCCGCATCGCTGACCATCTGAATAATCTGCGAAAGCGTAGTGTCCTCACCTATTCTTGTCGCCTCACAGCGGATAAAACCCGACCGGTTAAGCGTTCCGGCGGAAACTGTGCTTCCAACCGTTTTATCTACCGGTATACTCTCGCCGGTCAAGGTGGATTCGTCTACTGCACTGTTTCCCTCTAAAACGGTTCCGTCCACAGGGATATTTTCACCCGGACGCACCACAAAGACATCACCCTTTGCCACCTGTTCTATAGGTACGGTTATTTCGGTACCGTCCTTATAGAGCGTGGCAGTTTTGGGAGCCAGTTTCATCAGTCCTTTAAGTGCGTCGGTGGTTTTTCCTTTTGAGCGTGCCTCCAGCATTTTACCAAGAGTTATCAGTGCCAGTATCATAGCGGCGGATTCAAAGTAAAACTCGTGCATATAGGACATTACGGCCGCTGTATTGCCCTTCACCTGTGCATCTATCATGGCAAACAGAGCGAAGGTGCTGTAACCAAAGGCTGCCGTAGCACCCAATGCAACCAATGCGTCCATATTCGGTGCTCGGTGCCACAAACTCTTAAATCCGCTGATAAAAAACTTCTGATTGATAACCATAATTGCAACCGTTAACAATAACTGCAAAAGTCCCATTGCCACATGGTTATTATGGAAGAAAGACGGCAGAGGCCAGCCCCACATCATATGCCCCATAGAAACATACATAAGAACGATCAGAAAGCCGAGAGAGGCAATCAGTCGCTTTTTAAGTACGGGGGTTTCTCTGTCTTTCAGTGAGTCTTTATCGGAAGATGACCGTGTGTCTCGCTCCGTATTTCTTTTTTTAATTGCTGCGTCGTATCCTGCGTTGCGAACTGCCGCTATAATCTCTTCAGCATCGGCAGTTCCCTCCACACCCATAGAATTGGTAAGGAGGCTAACCGAGCAGGAAGTTACACCTTTCACGCCTGATACCGCTTTTTCCACTCTGGCGGTGCAGGCGGCACAACTCATACCGGTTACTGTATATTGCTCCATAGTTTATTTGAAACGCCTCCTTTTATTTCATTAGTTTTTGCAAAATTGCCGTTAACTCGTCAATTACTTCATCCTTGCCGTCACGGATATCTCTGGCAACACAGCCTCTGATATGACTCGCCAGCAGTTCCTTATTGAAGGCATTTACCGCAGCGTTCACAGCGGCGGACTGGATTAAAATATCCGCACAGTAAGCATCTTTTTCCACCATTCCTCGAATTCCTCTAATCTGCCCCTCAATTCGGTTCAGGCGGTGTATCAGTTTTTTGCGTTCTTCATCTGAGCGAGCCGTTGTTTTTCCACAGCATCCGCATACTTCCTTTTCAGACATTTTCATATCCTCCTTATATACCCCAATGGGGTATTATTATATACCCTTATGGGGTATATGTCAATAGGAAAATATCATACTTACAAAAATTTTCAATATAAATCCTAAAGATGCCGATTCTATAGCCCAACGAGTTTTCTGAATAATTTCGTATCAAGTTTTGAGTTCTCCGATTTTTAATCCGTTATACACAATAATGAATATAACCGTTTATTGGTAAACAAAAACCCTCCCAAAGCAAAAACTTGGGAGGATTTGAGATTTATATTCTTTCGGCGACTAAATCGCCCATTTCCGAGCAGGTAACCTTTTTACAACCGTCCTGCATAATATCGCCTGTACGGAATCCACCGTCAAGCACCTTGTTGACTGCCTCCTCGACAGCGTCTGCCTCCTTTGCCATATCAAAGGAATAGCGGAGCATCATAGCGGCAGAAAGGATAGTACCAAGTGGGTTTGCGATGTTCATACCCGCAATGTCGGGTGCGGAGCCGTGAATAGGCTCGTACATACCGAGTGTTCCCGACGAAAGGGAGGCAGACGGCATCATTCCTATAGAGCCTGTAAGCATTGAAGCCTCATCCGACAGTATATCACCGAACATATTCTCGGTTACGAGCACATCAAACTGGGTTGGGTTTTTGATAAGTTGCATAGCGGTGTTGTCAACCAAAATGTCACTGTATTCAACCTCGGGATACTCCTCGGATAAACGGTGCATTGTCTTTCTCCAAAGTCTCGAAGTGTCAAGCACATTCGCCTTATCAACCGAGGCTAAACGCTTGCCTCGTTTCATAGCGGTAGTGAATGCAACCCTGCCTATACGCTCAATTTCACTCTCGCTGTAGGGCATATAATCGGTGGCAACCAATTCTCCGTTTACATTCTCGGTCTTTCTTTGTCCAAAGTAAACGCCGCCGGTAAGTTCACGGACTATAAGCAAATCAATGCCGTTCCCCACAATTTCCTGTTTAAGAGGTGACGCATCCTTAAGTTGGGGGAAAAGTTTTGTGGGTCTAAGGTTTGCAAAGAGGTTAAGTTCCTTGCGAACTTTGAGCAATGCCTTTTCGGGGCGGATAGAGGGGTCGCAACCGTCCCACTTGGGGCCGCCGACTGCACCTAACAGCACACTGTCCGATTCCTTGCACTTTTGCATACCCTCATCGGTAATCGGCACGCCGAATTTATCTATCGAACAACCGCCGATGTCAACATATGTATAACTGTAGTTGTGACCGAATTTATCGGCAATCTTATTTAATACCTTTACCGCTTCGGCTACTATTTCCGGGCCAATACCGTCGCCCGGTAGGACGGTTATTTTCTTATTCATCAGAGGTTTCCTCCTTTAAAGATTTTAGGAGTCCGCCCTTTTTAATGATATTCTGAATAAAGGGTGGGAAGGGTTGTGCCTTGTAGATCTTGCCCGTGGTGATGTCAGTAATAACGCCTGTGTCAAAGTCTACCTTAACCTCGTCGCCCCCGTTTATTTCCTCTGCGGCTTCCTCACATTCCAAGATAGGAAGTCCGATATTGATGGCGTTGCGGTAGAAAATTCTTGCAAAACTTTTGGCTATAACGCAACCTGTTTTGCAGGTTTTTATAACAAGCGGAGCGTGCTCTCTTGAAGAGCCGCAACCGAAGTTCCAGCCCGCTACCATAACATCGCCCGCATTTACCTTTTTTACAAAGTCTGCGTCAATATCCTCCATACAGTGAAGTGCTAATTCCTCGGCATTGGGAGTGTTTAAATAACGTGCGGGGATTATAACATCGGTATCTACATTATCGGGGTACTTAAATACTTTTCCCTGTGTGTTCATTTAGTTACCTCCTTAGGAGCGGTGATAAATCCTGTCAGTGCACTTGCCGCTGCGGTTGCGGGGCTCGCTAAATATACCTCGCTGTCAACGTGACCCATTCTGCCCACAAAGTTACGGTTTGTTGTGGCAATAGAGCGCTCACCTTCCGCCAAAATACCCATATAACCGCCAAGACAAGGTCCGCAGGTAGGTGTTGATACAACTGCACCCGCATCAATAAAGGCGGTGACATATCCACGCTCAACACACTCGCGGTAAATCTGCATTGTGGCGGGGATTATAATACAACGCACGCCGTCTGCAATCCTGTTTCCGTTAAGAACAGCGTAAGCGGTCGCCATATCTTCCATTCTGCCGTTAGTACAACTGCCGATAACTACCTGATCAATTCTTATACTTTCAAGTTCGCTTGCAGGCTTTGTGTTTTCAGGCAGGTGGGGACAGGCCACGGTTGGAACGATTTTTGATAAATCAATATCAATTACCTTTTCGTATTCAGCGTCGGGGTCAGCCTCGAAAACAACGGGCTTTCTTTCACTTCTGCCCTCAAGATAAGCAAGTGTAACATCATCAACGGCGAAAATGCCGTTTTTAGCGCCCGCCTCAATCGCCATATTGCAGATACAAAGTCGGTCGTCCATTGATAATGTGTGCGCACCTTCGCCGACAAACTCCATACTCTTATAAAGTGCACCGTCAACACCGATCATACCGATTATGGTTAAAATTACATCCTTACCGCTGCAATTTTCTTTGAGTTTACCCGTAAGGTTAAACTTTATAGCCGAGGGTACTTTAAACCAAGCAGTACCCGTTGCCATTCCCGCCGCCATATCGGTTGAGCCGACACCTGTTGAGAATGCACCCAGTGCTCCGTAGGTGCAGGTGTGACTGTCCGCACCGATTATGCAGTCGCCTGCGGTCACAACACCCTGTTCGGGTAAAAGGGCGTGTTCAATTCCCATTTTGCCCACATCGTAAAAATGGCTTACGCAATGTCCGCAAGCGAACTCTCGGCAGGTTTTGGACTGCTGGGCCGCCTTAATATCCTTATTCGGCACAAAGTGGTCGAGGACGATTGCTATTTTGTCCTTATCAAATACCTTGTCGAAACCCGCCTTTTTAAACTCATTCACCGCAACGGGGGTGGTAATATCGTTGCCCAAAACAATATCGAGTTTTGCACTGATAAGCTGACCCGCGGTTACGCTTTCGAGTCCCGCGTGGGCGGCTAAAATCTTCTGTGTTAATGTCATTCCCATAGATTATTTCTCCTCTAAACTGCGGTTAATTGCAGAGAATAAGGCGTTAATTGACGAAGCGATAATATCATCGTGAATACCCGCTCCCCAGACCTTTTTACCGTCAGGCTTTGTTATGCTTACATAGGTTATAGCCTGTGAGGAAGAGCCTTTTGTAAGGGCGTGTTCCTCGTAGGTAAGCTCGGAAAACTCGATGCCGAGTTGCTTTTTAACCGCATTGCTTACCGCATCAAGACGGCCGTTTCCGACAGCCTTAAGTTCCTTTGTTTCGCCGTCGATTTCAACCGTTAAAGTAACGTTAATCTCGGGCGTGCGGACAAAGTGATAATCCACAAGTTTAATACAACTGTTTATATTGACATAGTTTTCAGTGAATACATCGAGTACCTCTTTGGGCGACAACTCGGCGTGGGCGTGGTCGGAAACGCTCTTTACGGTATAGCCGACCTCCTCACGCATACCTGCGGGCAGAACATAGCCGAAGTTGTGTTCAAGCAGATAGCCTATTCCTCCCTTGCCCGACTGGGAGTTTATGCGGATAACATCTGTCTCGTACTCTCTCCCCACATCCCTGGGGTCGATAGGAAGATATGGAACTGTCCATTTATCACAGTTTTTCTCCTGTCTCCACTTCATACCCTTTGCAATAGCATCCTGATGCGAGCCTGAGAAGGCGGCGAACACCAGTTTTCCTGCATAGGGTTGACGGTCGTATACACGCATACGGGTGACCCTTTCGTAAAGTTCGGCAATTTCGGGCATATTTGAAAGGTCGAGTTCGGGGTCAACACCCTGAGCGTACATATTAAGAGCAAGTGTTACAATATCGGCATTACCTGTACGCTCACCGTTTCCGAATAGAGTGCCCTCAATTCTGTCCGCACCGGCAAGCAGACCTAATTCACAGTCTGCCACGGCACAGCCGCGGTCATTGTGCGGGTGGAGAGAAACCTCAACTGCGTTGCGGTATTTAAGATTGTCACAAATATACTCGACCTGATCGGCGTAAACGTGGGGTGAGGAAAGTTCCACCGTGACAGGCAGATTTATAATTGCCTTGCGGTCGGGGGTCGGTTTCCAAACATCAAGCACCGCATTGCAGACCTCTAAAGCGTATTCCGGCTCTGTTCCCGTAAATGATTCGGGGGAATATTCATAGCGGAAATCGGCACCCGTTTCGGCGGCAATTTTATTGAAAAGTTCCGCACCGTCGGTTGCGATTTTCTTAATCTCTTCCTTGGATTTTCTGAAAACCTGCTCACGCTGGGCTAAGGAAGTGGAATTATAAAGATGTACCACGGCGTTTTTACAACCCTTTAAGGCCTCAAAGGTTTTGCGGATAATATGCTCACGGCTTTGCGTTAATACCTGAACGGTAACATCATCGGGAATCATATTATTGTCGATAAGGGTACGCAAAAAGGTGTACTCGGTCTCGCTTGCAGCGGGGAATCCAACCTCGATTTCCTTAAATCCGACCTTAACCAAAAGTTTGAAAAAGTCAAGTTTCTCCTCAAGACTCATAGGAATAATAAGCGACTGGTTACCGTCCCTTAAATCCACCGAACACCAGGTCGGTGCTTTTTCTATATATGTTTTATCCGCCCACTTCCTCGTCGGGTTTTTGACGGGGAAAAACTGGCGGGTATATTTGTTTGTATTATGCATTTAATAACCTCCAAATTGTTAGGCTTTTGCTATTACTTCAACCTCCGCAAGTGCACCTTTGGGTAGGGATTTTACCGCCACGCAACTGCGTGCGGGGGCAGAGGTTATATATTTGCCGTAAACCTCGTTAAAAACGGCAAAATCGGCAATATCTGCTAAAAAGCAGGTGGTTTTTACCACGTTTTCAAAACTTGTTCCCGCCGTTTCCAATACAGCAGAAAGGTTTTTCATAATTTGCTCGGTCTGCTCGGCTATACTATCTCCTACAAGTTCGCCGCTTTCGGGAGACAGGGCTATCTGTCCCGAAGTGTAAAGCATACCTCCGCACAAAACTGCCTGTGAATAAGGTCCTATTGCCTTGGGGGCTTTATCGGTAGAAATTTTATCAATCATTTTAATTTTCTCCTTTAATACTTATATTACGGTTGAATAAGCTTTAAGCCTTCGGCGGTTAAAGCCTTCTTTATCTGTTCAATATGCTCAAAATTTCTGGTTTCGAGAGTAAGTCTTAAATAACATCCGTTAACATGGGAACCCTCGTTTGAATGTTCGTGATGCACCGAGATAACATTGCCGCCCTGCTCGGCTATAACACGGGAGACGGTCATTAACTGACCGGGCTTATCGACAAGTTCAATCATAAATTGACAATGCCTGCCCGACATTAAAAGTCCCCTTGTGATAACACGGGAAAGGATAGTAACATCAATATTTCCGCCGGACAGGAGACAAACGGTCTTTTTACCTTTAAGGTTAACCTTTCCGAACATTGCCGCTGCTACTGCGACCGCTCCTGCACCCTCGGTTACAAGTTTGTGCTTTTCCATAAGGGCTAAAATAGCCGCAGAAATCTCATCGTCTGTAACCGTTACGATTTCGTCAACATATTTTGAACAAATATCATAAGTAAGCGTGCCCGGCTCCTTAACCGCAATACCGTCGGCTATAGTGAATACCGAGTCAAGCCTTTCAATATGCTCATCATGAATGGAGTTAAGCATTGACGGTGCACCCGATGCCTGAACGCCGTAAACCTTAATATTGGGGTTGAGGCTTTTTATGGTATAAGCAACACCTGAAATAAGTCCGCCGCCGCCTATAGGCACTATTACTGCGTCCATATCGGGAAGTTGTTCTGCAAGTTCCAAGGCAATAGTACCCTGACCCGCTATTACATCGGGGTCGTTAAAAGGGTGAATAAAGGTATAACCGTTTTTGTCACGAAGATCGAGTGCCTTTTGATATGCGTCATCGTAAACGCCCTCTACAAGGCAAACCTCGGCACCGTAACTTTTGGTAGCCTCTACCTTTGAAATCGGGGCACTGTCAGGCAGACAGATTACCGCCTTAATGCCGTTCTTCTGTGCGGCAAGTGCCACACCCTGTGCGTGATTTCCCGCCGAACAGGCTATTACTCCCCTTTTTTTCTCCTCAGGGCTTAACTTCGACATTTTATAGTAAGCGCCTCGCACCTTAAATGAGCCGGTAATCTGCAAATTTTCGGTTTTTAGATAAAGTTCGGTACCGGGGGCTAACTTCGGAGCATATAAAATATCGGTCTGTATTGCTACATCCTTTAGGGCAAATCTTGCTTTGTATACATTA
Organism: Acutalibacteraceae bacterium; assembly: GCA_045580545.1. Classification (GTDB taxonomy): domain Bacteria; phylum Bacillota; class Clostridia; order Oscillospirales; family Acutalibacteraceae; genus UBA737. The sequence goes on from JAZNOA010000067.1 coordinate 26,136, forward strand.
TCAAGCGTTAGTTCTTCCATTTTTTTCCTCACAATAAACTATTTATAAACTGCTCTGCCGCACGGGGAGAACGACTGCCTCGGCTAAGGGCAAAGGCCTCCGCCTTAATATCAAGTTCCTTTAAATCGATTTTAATTTCGTTCTTCCTGGCAAGAGAGTGGATAATCTCAAGATAAAGTGCCTTATTAGGCTTTTCAAAATAAACGGTAAGTCCGAATCGGTCGGATAGTGACATCAGTTCCTGTACGGTATCGCTGTGATGGATATCATCACTGCCCTCCCTATCCGAAAAACTTTCCTTAACAATATGACGGCGGTTGCTTGTAGCGTAAATAACAGCGTTATCCGCCTTTGCCGAAGCCGAGCCCTCAAGTGCGGCTTTTAGCATACTGAAGCAGTCGTCATTCTTGTTAAAGGATAAATCATCAATAAAAATAATAAATTTAAGCGGATTTTCGGCTATACGCCCCATTATGTAGGAAAGGCTGAATAATTGGTCTTTTCTGAGTTCTATAAGCCTTACCCCGTAATCCGCAAAATAGTTGGCACACGCCTTTACGGTTGAGGACTTGCCCGTTCCCGCATCGCCGCACAAAAGCACATTGGCGGCAGGTCTGCCTTCGCAGAGGGCACGGGTATTTTCAAATACCTGTTTACGCTCCTCCTCATAGCCGACAAATTCGGTAAGGGAGGTATTGTCTGCCGATTTTACGGGTACTATTTCCTCCCCCGAAACACGGAACATCTTAGCCGTGGCAAAAATGCCGTAGCCGTATTTCCCTACATTATTAAGTCTCTCTTCATAAATCTTTACAAAATCAGTTTTCTTATTGTCAAACTGCGGAATATATCCGTCGAAATCCAAACCGCCGCAAAGGTCGTTTGCGTCAAGTTCGGTAAGTTTTGAAAAAATTTCAAGTTCCCTTTTCGCATTATTCTCAAGACTTTGCGGAATTTCGGTCTTCTGTGCCGCCGAAATGATGTATCTGTTTTCGTCCGAAAACACCGCACGGCACAGAAAGTCCGAAAAGCAATAATTGTCTTCTGCAAGGGAATAAACAAACCCCCCGAACAGTCTGAGTTTCTCCTGCCTGTCACCGTCCGTGCTTAAAAGCCCGATAAACGCACTCATTGTATCATATTTTGATATTCCCCTGAACACGCTGAGTGCCGAAAGTTCACACGCAAGTCTTTTTGCCTTCTGTTCGGTCATTGTTTACACCTTATCCCTTGAATTTATTGATTACTGCACCCTTATCGGCAGAACTTACCTGATTGGCATAACGGGCGAGTGCACCGCCTATATCGGTTTTGTGCTTGATTTCCATTGTCTTTTTACGTTCTTCAATTTCTTCGTCCGATACCTTTAGTTCAATCGAGTATTCGGGGATATTGATCGAAATAATGTCTCCGTCCTTAACATAGGCGATTATTCCGCCGCTCACCGCCTCGGGTGAAATATGACCGATGCTGGCACCCCTTGTGGCACCTGAAAAACGGCCGTCCGTAATAAGGGCTACATCCTTATCGAGTCCCATTCCCGCAATAGCAGAGGTGGGAGAGAGCATTTCTCTCATACCCGGTCCTCCCGCAGGGCCTTCGTAGCGGATAACCACAACGTCGCCCTTTTCGATTTTGCCTGCGTATATGGCGGCGATAGCCTCCTCTTCACTGTCGTAAACCTTTGCGGGACCTTCGTGAACAAGCATTTCAGGAGCGACCGCACTGCGTTTTACAACACAACCGTCGGGTGCGATATTGCCTCTGAGTACGGCAATACCACCCGTTTTTGAATAGGGATTTTCCACTGTGCGGATAGTTTCGGTGTCCTTATTTTGGGCATTCTCAATATTCTCGCCTAAGGTTTTGCCTGTACAGGTCATAACGTCTGTGTTAAGTAAACCTAATTTTGTGAGTTCTTTAAGTACCGCATACACTCCGCCGGCCTCGTTTAAGTCCTCCATATAGGTGCGTCCGGCAGGGGCTAAGTGGCAGAGGTTAGGCGTTTTTTCGCTTATCTCATTCGCCATATCAAGGTTAAATTCCACGCCGCACTCATTAGCGATTGCAGGGAGATGAAGCATACTATTCGTAGAACATCCCAGCGCCATATCGGCGGTAAGGGCGTTTTTGATTGCTTTCTCGGTCATAATATCCCGTGGGCGGATATTCTTTTTAACAAGTTCCATAATCTGCATACCCGCATGCTTTGCAAGTTCAATTCTCGCCGAATAAACTGCGGGGATTGTGCCGTTGCCTCTAAGTCCCATACCTAAAACCTCGGTTAAGCAGTTCATAGAGTTTGCGGTATACATTCCGGAACAAGAACCGCAGGTAGGACAGGTATTTTCCTCACATACGCAAAGTTGTTCTTCGTCGATTCTGCCCGCCTTGTAGGAGCCAACCGCCTCAAACATACTTGAAAGGCTGGTCTTTTTACCATCAACCCTGCCTGCAAGCATAGGTCCTCCGCTTACGAAAACCGTCGGAATATTAACCCTTGCCGCCGCCATTAAAAGACCGGGGACATTTTTATCGCAGTTAGGCACCATAACAAGCCCGTCAAAGCCGTGGGCTAATACCATAGCCTCGGTGGAATCGGCGATTAAATCACGGGTGATAAGGGAATATTTCATTCCGGTATGACCCATTGCGATACCGTCGCAGACGGCGATTGCGGGGAATACAATAGGCGTTCCTCCCGCCATTGCAACCCCAATTTTTACCGCCTCAACTATTTTATCAAGGTTCATATGCCCCGGGACTATCTCGTTATAGGAACTGACAATACCTATAAGCGGTCTTGCCTGCTCCTCCTTTGTAAGTCCCAAAGCATGGTAGAGACTGCGGTGCGGAGCATTGTGTGCTCCGTCAACTATTCTATCCTTAACCATATCGGTTCTCCTCAATTAGTTATTGATGAGCTTATCCTCGTCGCTCCAACTGTAAAGTTTTCTTACTTCCTTGCCAACCTTCTCGGAGGGATGCTCTGCGGCAATCTTTCTCATAGCGCCGAAGTGTACCTGAGCACCTGCGTCTGACATATCAAGCAAGAAGTCCTTAGCAAAGGTACCGTCCTGAATATCGGAAAGTATCTTCTTCATAGCCTTCTTGGTGTCCTCTGTGATAATCTTAGGTCCTGTGATGTAGTCACCGTATTCAGCGGTGTTGGAGATTGAGTAACGCATACCCTCAAAGCCGCTCTGATAAATAAGGTCAACGATAAGTTTCATTTCGTGAATGCACTCGAAGTAAGCGTTGCGGGGGTCGTATCCGGCCTCAACAAGTGTCTCAAAACCGGCCTGCATAAGTGCACAAACACCGCCGCAGAGAACTGCCTGCTCGCCGAATAAATCGGTCTCGGTCTCGGTGCGGAAGGTGGTTTCAAGAACGCCCGCACGAGCGCCGCCGATACCAAGTGCATAAGCAAGACCGATTTCGAGTGCGTCACCCGTTGCGTCCTGCTCAACCGCTACAAGGCAGGGAACGCCCTTACCGGCCTGATACTCGCTGCGAACGGTGTGACCCGGTCCCTTAGGAGCGATCATAATAACATTAACATTCTTCGGTGGCTTAATGCAGCCGAAATGAATGTTAAAACCGTGAGCGAAAGCAAGGGTTTTGCCCTCGGTAAGATTAGGTTCAATGCTCTCTTTATAAAGTTTGGCCTGTTTTTCATCGTTAATAAGAATCATTATAATGTCTGCCTTAGCAGCGGCTTCGGCGGCAGTCATAACGGTAAGACCCTGAGACTCAGCCTTAGCCCAACTCTTTGAGCCCTTGTAAAGACCTACTATTACTTCTACGCCAGAATCCTTTAAATTGAGGGCGTGGGCATGACCCTGTGAGCCGTAGCCGATGATTGCAACGGTTTTGCCGTTAAGTTTTGCTAAATTACAGTCCTGTTGATAATAAATTTTTTGCATAGTATATTACTCCTTTAAAATAATATTAAAATTAAGTTTTAAACAATACTGCGTCCTCTTTCAAGGGCGACAACGCCTGTTCTGCAAAGTTCGATTATTCCCAGTGGCTTTACAACATTGATAAAGGCATTGATTTTTGAAGGTTCTCCCGTCACCTCAACACAGAGGGTATCGGGATTGTAGTCGATAACCTTGGCTCTGTAAATTTCCGAAGCCGCCATTACCTCGCTGCGGTTTTCGGGGGAATTTTTTACCTTTACAAGCATAAGTTCCCGCTCAACCGTCTGTTCATCATCAAGAAGTTCAACATTTTTTACATTGTGAAGTTTCTTAAGTTGGTTAATAAGTTGTTCTCTTGCGTAATCGTCCCCTTTTAAGGTGACGGTAATTCGGGAAAACTCGGGATCATCGGTTTCGCCAACCGTAAGGGAGTCGATATTAAAACCCTTTCTCATAAAGAGACCCGAAACCCTTGTAAGCACACCGTATTTGTTTTCGACCAAAGCCGCAATTACAAATCTTTTCATTTGCTCGCCTCCTCCTTTGAAGTGATAATATCTTCAATAGAGCCGCCGGGCGGCAGCATAGGAAGTACAAATTCGTCCATACCGATAACCGCATCTATAAGGTAAGGCCCGTTATGGGTCATAGCCCGCTTAAAGGCGGCTTCAAACTCCTCGGGTGTTGCCGCAAGTTCACCGGGAAGCCCAAACGCATCGGCAAGTTTTACAAAATCGGTCTTTCTGCCCAGCACCGTGTTTGAATAACGCTTGCCGTAGAAAAGGGTCTGCCATTGGCGTACCATTCCGAGGACTCCGTTATCCATAATAACTATTGCAACGGGGGTATTATATGTAACGGCGGTGGCAAGTTCGTTTAAATTCATCCCGAAACTTCCGTCACCTGTTATAAGCACCGTGCGGTCTCCTGACGCTATCTGTGCACCTATTGCCGCACCGAGGCCGTATCCCATAGTGCCTAAGCCACCGCTTGAAGCGAAACGGCGGGTTCTTTCGAAGTCGGTGTACTGTGCCGTCCACATCTGGTGCTGACCTACATCTGTAGCGATAACTGTGTTTTCGTCCTTAACAGCATTTATAATATCGAACATCTTTTTCGGCGTAAGGGCGTATTCGTCCGCTGCCTCATTCTTATCGCTTATCTCCCTGCCCTTTGCTTTAAGTTCGGCAATCTCTTCATTCCATTCGGGGTGGCTTTGTTTTTCGCATCTTTCAAGTATTCTCGAAAGAGAGGAAACAATATCGCCTATTATGCCCACATCTACCTTGACATTTTTATTGATCTCGGAAAGGTCGGTATCAAGTTGAATTATCTTGGCGTTTTTGCAGTATTTTGCGGTGTTGCCCGTCGCCCTGTCGCTAAAGCGTACGCCGATACCGATTATAAGGTCGGCTTCCTTATTCGCCATTGACGAAGCATATTTACCGTGCATACCCTGCATACCGAGGAACCGTTCATAGGAGTTGGGCAGAGCCGAAAGACCCATAAAGGTACAGCCGATATAACCGTCAATCTTTTCAGCCAATGCTTTAATATCGTTTGTCATACCCTCGCCTGCAGCACCGCCGCCTATATATATATAAGGTCTTTTTGCCTTATTGATAAGTTCGACTGCACGGTCAATGTCGCTGTCGGGTGCTTTTTCCTGCTCGGCAAAGGAAACAACTCCCTTGTTTTCAAACTCGCACTCGGCTATCTGAACATCCTTGGGAATATCTATAAGCACAGGTCCGGGTCTTCCCGACTTTGCAATCTGGAATGCCTCTCTTATAGTGTCCGCCAATTCCTTAACATCGCTTACAAAATAGTTGTGCTTTGTAATAGGTAATGTTATACCCGTAATATTGATTTCCTGAAAACTGTCCTTACCGATAAGGGTTGTCGGAACATTTCCTGTTATTGCCACCATCGGTATTGAATCAAGCATTGCGGTAGCAATACCTGTTACAAGGTTTGTCGCTCCGGGACCCGAAGTTGCTATCACAACACCAACCTTGCCCGTAACTCGGGAATAACCGTCCGCCGCATGGGACGCACCCTGCTCGTGGGCGGTAAGATAATGGTTGATTCTATCGCTCGCCTTATAAAGTTCGTCATAAATATTAAGTACCTGACCTCCGGGATAACCGAAAACATCGGTAACGCCCTGCTCTATAAGGGTTTCAATGACAATGCGTGCGCCTGTCATTTTTTCTCCGTTCATAAAAAGATAACCTCCTGTTAGTTATAAAAAAAGCCTTCGCCTCTTCGCTATCCTCTGATAACGCAAAGAGACGAAAGCGATAAATTACAAAATTTATTCTTCCGCGGTACCACTCTTTTTCACCCTTCTCTTCGGAAAGGTGCACTCAGATGCTTAACACATCTTAACTCTGTTACGGGAGTTTCCGTCTGCTACTACTCTCAAAGGATTTCGGGCAGCCGCTCCGCGGTGAGTTCGGTATTTCTTCCTCAATGCCTTGCACCAACCGGCATCTCTCTGTAAGACGAAATCAAACGCCTACTGCTCCGCATCATTGCGTTTACTATTAACTCTGGTTATTATATCACCCTTTGAAAAATTTGTCAACCTTTAAAATAAAAAAGATTTTTAAAAAAAATTTAAATTTTACAAAAAAATTTGTACTGTCAGATAATAAATGCAACCGTGGCAATGGGCATATTAGTTTCGGACTGTTCCCTGTTTTTCTTAACACAAATATAATGAATGAGTGCTATTTTAGTGGTTCGACTCGTCTATGTACTATTTTTGACAATTTTAATAACACTCAGGAACATCAAGGGAGGTTTTGGCGTTAACCTTAAGCAGGGTTACAACGGCGATTTAACATCTAAGCAGGCCGGTTCTATCGGTGGACAGATGGTTAAAAAGATGATTGAGTCTTACGAAAACAGTATGAAATAAGCTTTTTCGAAAACGTTATTTGTGGCACCCGTTGTAAGGCGTGACAGGAGGATTGTCAATTGCAATTCGTAATGCATAATTTTAGATTCTTCGCTTACGCTCAGAATGACATTTGCTGAGTTTTAACAACCCCTCCGACCTCGCTTCGCTCAGCCACCTCCCCTGCAAGCATGGGAGGTAAAGATTTGCACTAAACTACCTCCCATATTTATAGGGGTGCGGGTTGCCGGTGGCAACCTCTAAACGAAGTTTAGAAGCACCGACCGAGGCGGGAGCCGAGACGGGGGACCGCTT
>JAZNOA010000068.1:0-2910 GCA_045580545.1 Acutalibacteraceae bacterium
GGTGGAGGGGTCTTCAACTTCATAGTTTACAACCCCTCCGTCTTTTTGCTACGCAAAAATCCACCCGCTGACGGCGGCGGTCCCCTCTGTCACTTCGTGACATCTCCCCACACTGTGGGGAGTCACCCCTGCAAGCAGGGGTGGCTGGGGGAAGTACAAATTTGCGATCATGGTCAGAGGGAGGAAAAATATAGTTTTTCTAATTGTCTTAGAATTTGTGTGACGCTCTGAGTATATCAGTTATTATCAATGAGTTTAACATAGTTCTCATAGGCTTTATCCCAAGCCTCACAGTCGGTGGGGGTATAGATTTTAAGGTCGGTGGAGGCGGAGGTGACCTCTCTCAGATGCTTGAAATCACGAATTTCGCCGAGGGCATAGAAAACAACGCCGATATTACCCATAGCCGTAGCCTCGGTTGGGCCTGCAAGCACCTTAACACCGGTGGCGTCGGCGGTTAACCGACAAAGGAATTTGTCCTTAATTCCGCCACCCAACATATTTATGCTCTTATAATCTCTGCCTGAGATTTCCTTTAGTTTATTAAAGGTGTATTTATACTTCATAGCAAGGCTTTGGTAGATGCAACGCATAACCTCACCTCGGGTCTGAGGAACATACTGACCTGTTTTCTCGCAGTATTCCTTTACCCTTTGTGGGAGATTGCCGGCAGGGGCAAACAGGGGATCGTCAACATCAATAAAGCATTTAAAGGGCTCGCTGGCAAGGGCTTCCTTTTCCAGTGTGTCAAATCCAACCTCTTCGCCCTCTCTTCTCCATTGACGGCGGGACTCCTGGATTAGCCACAAACCTGTAATATTCTTAAGGAAACGGATGGTATCCATAAATCCGCCCTCGTTGGTAAAGTTAAGGTCCGCTGTTTGACGGCTTATGAGGGGTTCTTTACTTTCGGTACCGAAAAGGCTCCAGGTTCCGCAACTGATATAAACAAAATCGTCGGTATCACTGGGGGTTGCAGCAACGGCAGAAGCGGTATCGTGCTCGGGAACGGCAATAACGGGAACCTTTTTGCAACCCAGTTCTTCGCAAATTTCGTCGGTCAAATAACCGATAACCTCACCCGACTTTATAACGGGTGGGAAGATGGATTTCGGTAATTCTAATTTTTCTATTAGTTCAAAGTCCCAATCCTTAGTGTAGGGGTTTAAAAGGTTGGAGGTGGAGGCAATGCTCATCTCTGCCTTTTTTTCGCCTGTTAGCATATATGCAAACAAATCGGGAATGAAAAGCATTGTTTCGGTGTTTTCTAAAGCCTCGGGCTCCTTGAGTTTCAGATACATTAACTGATAAAGCGTGTTGAAGGCTGCAAACTGAATGCCGGTTCTGTTATAAATTTCGTCCTTAGGAATGATTTTATAAACCTCGTCCCAAATTCCGTTTGTTCGGCTGTCACGGTAGTGAACGGGGTTTGATATAAGTTTTCCCCGCCTGTCAATAAGACCGAAATCAACACCCCAAGTGTCAATACCGATAGCATCGAAACCGCCGGCGGTTACAGCCTTTGTGATACCTGTTTTTATTTCAAAGAACAAACGCAAAATGTCCCAATACATAGTGCCGTTTGCAATAACGGTATCATTACTGAAACGGTGAATTTCCTCCATGGAAATCTTTTCACCGTCAAAGGTGGCAAGCATTGCTCTGCCGCTACTTGCACCGAAATCAAAAGAAAGAACTTTTTTCATTGATTTATCCTCCGATTTGTTATATTATATATTAAAATTGTAACATAAGTTAAAGTAATTTGCAAGAAGATTTAAGGCGGGTGACAATTTGGAAAGAGACTTGTGGGAATACCTTAAAAAAACCGATAAACCCATTGTGCTTTACGGTATGGGCAACGGGGCTGACAAGATTGTTTCGGTGCTTAACAATAAGGGAATTGAGATTAAAGGCATTTTCGCTTCAAACGGATTTGTCAGAAACAAGCAGGTTTACGGTTTACAAATTGAGAGTTACTCCGCCCTTAAAGACCGCTTTGGGGAAATGATTGTGTTGCTGTGTTTCGGCACCCACAGAGCGGAGGTTATGGCGAACATCAAAAAAATAGGCGAAGAACAGGAAATCTACGCCCCCGAAGTGCCGGTTGTGGGGAAAGGACTTTTTAATAAAGAATATTACGAAGCAAACAGATGTGAATTTGAGAAAATTTACTCCTTGTTGGCAGACGAAAAATCGAAAGAGACCTTTAGAAACACAATTAAGTATAAAATAAGCGGAAAAATAGATTATCTCACAGAGTGTGAGGCAGACCCCGGCGAGCCTTATAACTCCTTTTTAAACAATAGGGGCCGGGAGGTTATTTTGGATTTGGGAGCATATAACGGGGATACCGCTTTAGAGTTTTCCTCTGTTTTCCCCGACTATTCCAAGATAATTGCCGTGGAGCCGGACAAAAAGACCTTTAAAAAACTTCTTTTAAATACGGAAGGTCTAAGGGATATATACCGCCACAACCTTTGCGTTTCCGATTTTTCGGGCAGGGGCTTCTTTTTAATGAACGGAGGCAGAAATTCCCTTGTGGGGTATGGTGAAGAAACCGATTTTGTCACAGTTGACGACCTTGTAGGAAACCAAAACATCACCCTTATTAAAATGGACGTTGAGGGGGAGGAAGCAAAGGCAATTAAAGGTGCAAAAGAAACAATTCTTAAAAATAAACCGAGGCTCATAATTTCCGCCTACCACCGAACAGAGGATTTTTTGCAGTTGCCCAAAGAGGTGCTGGGCATTAGGGAGGACTATAAAATTTATATGCGTCACTTCCCGTCAATTCCTGCGTGGGATACGGTGTATTATTTTATATAACGCCGCCGTAGGCTAATGAGGGATTACTGACTATGTGGGTTGCAAATTTGGCACTCCCCAAGCCTCCCTTGTGTAAAGGGA
>JAZNOA010000069.1:0-10099 GCA_045580545.1 Acutalibacteraceae bacterium
ATTTTCAAAGAAAATTTGACTATACCCATTGCAATGAATATCGGGCTAATTCAAATGAACGTTCATTTGAATTAGCAAAAACCGATAAAATCGGTTTGTCGAAACGCAGAAAAGCGTTTCGACATTCTATAGTCATTATAATTCTTTTGTGTTGCATTATCAAGAAAAGGTTACGGAAAAATGAATTGTGAATTTAGATTCTTCAACGCTTGCTCCGCAGAAGGACAATACAGACGGCAGATATCGGGTCGTCGAGAACCGCCGACCCCTACAATGAGACCCAACGCTTCACTCAGGGTGACAGTTTTTCCTGTCATTCTGAGCGGAGCGAAGAATCTCAAAAGCAAATTTGCAATCAGACCCGACCTTTCACTCAGGGCGACAATTCAAATGTCATTCTGAGCGGAGCGAAGAATCTCAAAATATGCATTAAGAATTGCAGAATAACAACCCCTCCACCGCAAGCGGTCCCCCTCCCCTGCAAGCATTGGAGGTAATTCAAATGTCATTCTGAGCGGAGCGAAGAATCTCAATTACGCATTACGCATTATGCATTACGCATTTAAAATGCTCCCCGAACTGATGTCCGAAGAGCATTTTGATTTAAAGTTTATTTAACATTTCCTCAATGGAAGCATCGTTTCTGAAGTCAACCTCGCAGGGTTTCTTGCAAAGGCACCAACTCTCAATATGCTCCACGGTTTCGCCGGATTTCACCCTTTTAAGGGGAGAAAGGGTTTCAAACTCTATCATCTCGTTGCAAACATAGGTTTCAAAGGAACAACCGCCGTCAGGGTATTTGGAGGCAGGATGATCTGTTTCGTATTTTTTGCAGAGAATATCCTCGCCCAAAACATAGTAAGCCGTTCCGCAGTTTAGGTCAACGCCGATTTTTCCCGCATACGTTTCACCCTCGGGAATTTGCTTAACGGTAATATATTTTTTGCCCCAGTAGAAGTTAGGGGCGGACATATCGGTATAGGACCAAATAGAAAGTTCACGGTTATGAAGAAGTCCCTTGTTGGCGGTGTTCATAGGAATAATGAGGGTGCCGTTTTGAGCACAAACCGACAATGCCCAGACAGAAAATTCCTTATCCTCTTTTGCTATATTCTTAACACGCATTAAAACCTGCATATTAGTGTCGTCAGCGTCCATTTTAATTTCCATTTCCTTTTGAACACCGATTTCACTGTCCTCAGCGTAGATAAATACCGCTCCGTTTTCGGTCTCCTTAACGGTGCAAGGTTTATCGTCGGGAGTGTAGGTTTCGGGATAACTTTCGGGGGAGAGCCAAATCCGATGTCCTCCCAAATTCTCCCAACGCCTGTTTTCGCCGAAGAAGTCGGTATAGGGTTTATCCATATCCTTTCCGCCTAAAAGTTTGCGGTTATCGTTCATAAAATTTTGACCGCCCGACAAACCGAAAGAAATAATTCTCGGACCGATTTCTGTGGTTACCAAGGCGGAGATTACTCCGTTGGTAATCTCAACACACCTGCCGTAATCCTTATAATTTTCAATTCTGTTAATTTTTACCATTTTCATTCCTCCGTTAAAAGTTTAAATGTATATTCCTTTCCGCTGACTGACGGATTTGCAAGGCTTAAGTTATATAAATCCGTTGCCTTCGTTTCGGTTTCAAAAACCTTTTTTGCACAGTCGGGCAGTTTATTTATCTCACCCACCCTCATAATAATGGGAACGGCACTGGTCTTTTTTGCGGATTTTACTATTTTCTCACCCGCTTTATTTCTGCCCAGCACCCGAACATAGGGGAGCGGTTTCATAAAAAATTCATCGTCAAACCCTAAAAACGCCGACAGCACAAGCCGTCTTACACGGGACATAGTATATCTTTTAACCTTAATCCCGTTATACAGATTTTCTAAGGAAGATGCGGTTTTAATGGCGGAAAAAAGTTTATTTTCAACCCCCTCGCTTAAATCGGGGAGTTTTTTAAGGTCATTTAAACTTTTGAGTTTGAGAACCGCCAAAATGCCCTTTTCAAGCCGTTTTATATCGGCAATATTCTCGCTGTCATAAAATTCTAAAATATCATCATTCATATAACGGGAGCAAAATTCACGGTCGCCCGACAACAGTTTTTCCCTTAAAAGGGAGGCGGAAACAAAGGTGTCAACCTCTCTGGAATCGTGGTCGGCTCCCATTCGTTTTACCGTTTTAAAGTTCATATTAAGCCCCAGACGGCGGGACGCCGAAATATATTCAATTCCCAAATTATTGTTGGGCTTATCTAAAATGCCCTTTTCGGCACCTAATTCTTCGCAAGCCCTTTGGCGAGCGGCGGCAAAGGTGGTGCCGTTTTTCATATATTTGCCCAATAAATCGGAAAACTTGTCGCTTTCCAAAATATCGCAGATTTCAATTAAAGGTTTTGTGTCTCCCGCTTCGCTGCCGAAAACAACGGTGTCGCACCCTAAAGCGGCAAGTGCCGAAACGCCGCCCAAAGCAAAGTTTTGAGCGGTGGACATACTCCACAAAACGGGGATTTCGCAAACCAAGTCCGCTCCCGACATAAGGGCTGACCTTGCCCTTATTTCCTTTGAGGCTATGGCACAGTCCCCCCGCTGAACGAAATTACCGCTTACAGCACATACAACTTCACCCGATTTTTTGGCTTCGTTTATTAGAAATTCGTGACCCGAATGAAGTGGATTAAATTCTGCTATTATTCCGACCCTTGCCATTTTTCGCCTCTTTTTTATAAAAACCTTGAAATCTAAAAAAATATGAAGTATTATATATAGGTATAGTTTAACATAACTTTTATAAATGTTCAAGGAGGAAATTAAATGAAAATTTTTGTCGTTAACGCAGGAAGTTCATCTCTTAAGTATCAACTTATTGATATGGATAATGAGAAGGTGCTTTGTAAAGGTCTTTGCGAGAGAATAGGCGTGGAGGGCAGCCGTATCAGTCATAAATCCGAAAGCGGTAAGACCTATGAAACCGAAAACCCCATGCCAACACACAGTGAGGCTTTTGAGGCTGTGGTTTACGCTATGACCGAGAGTGACGCTAAGGTTATCGACTCATTTGACGAGGTTGGCGCCATCGGTCACAGAATAGTGCAGGGAGGCAGCATTTTTAAAGGCTCCTGCGTTATAACTCCTGAGGTTTTAAAGGATATTGACGAGTTGGGTGCATTGGCTCCGCTTCACAATCCTGCCCACGTTTTGGCCGTTAAAGCCTGCATTAAAACCTTTGGCGAGGCGAAACCTCAGGTGGCGGTATTTGATACATCTTTCCACCAAACAATGCCCGCCAAGGCTTATATGTTCCCCATTCCTTATAAATACTACACCGATTATAAGGTTAGAAAATACGGTGCCCACGGCACATCTCACCGTTTCGTAAGCGAACGCTGTGCAGAGATTATGGGCAAAGATAAGAAAGACCTTAAAATCATCACCTGCCACTTAGGTAACGGTTGCTCCATTACTGCGGTTAACGGCGGTGAGTGTGTGGATACATCAATGGGCTTCACCCCTCTTGACGGATTTATGATGGGTACCAGAACCGGCACCCTTGACCCCTCTGCCGTTACATATATTGCAGAAAAGGAAAACCTAAGCCCTGCCGACCTTAACCGCATTTTCAACAAAGAGTCGGGCATTTTGGGTATTTCGGGTGTTTCCAACGATAACCGTGATGTTGTTGCCGCCGCAAAAGAGGGTAACGAAAGAGCCCAATTAGCACTTGATATGCAGCGTTATCAAATAATCAAGTTTATCGGTTCCTATGCTGCCGCTATGAACGGTGTGGACGCTATTGTTTTCACCGGCGGTATCGGTGAGAACGACGCAACCCTCAGAGCAGAGGTTTGCAAAAGCCTTACATATTTGGGTGCCGTTATGGACGCAGACAAAAATGCTCAGCGCGGTGAGATTAAATTCTCCACTGAGGACAGTAAGGTTAGCCTATATGTTATTCCTACCAACGAAGAACTTGCCATTGCAAGAGATACTTTAGCACTTGTAAAATAAATTTAAGGGGCAATTTTATGAATATTAACGAAATTAAAACCGCAATAATAGGCGGAAATTTTGATGACAGTTTTCTGAAACTTTACGGCGAAACCGAAAAATCAAAACTTCGTTATGCCGCCGCTTGCGACAGTTTTAAGGATCTATATCCGGTTTCAGGTGAAATCCGTCTCTTTTCCGCTCCCGGAAGAACCGAGGTAGGAGGCAACCACACCGACCATCAGCACGGCTGTGTTTTGGCAGGCAGTGTTGATTTGGATGTTATTGCTGTGGTTTCCCCAAATGAAGACGGAATTATCCGCATAAAATCCGAGGGCTACCCCGAGGATATTGTTAACATTAACGACCTTTCCAAAAAGGATAACGAGGTGGGAAAAGCCATTTCCCTTATCAGGGGTGTCTGCTTTAAATTTGAGGAACAAGGCTTCGCCCTCAAAGGCTTTAACGCCTACACCACTTCAAATGTTTTAAAGGGTTCCGGTCTTTCTTCCTCTGCCGCATTTGAGGTGCTTTTGGGCAATATTTTAAACGGACTGGTTGCCGATAATAAGGTATCCCCCATAGAAATTGCCAAAATCGGTCAGTTTGCAGAAAGGGAGTATTTCGGTAAACCTTGCGGACTTTTAGACCAGATGGCAAGCAGTTTGGGCGGTTTTACATACGCTGATTTCCATGACCCCGAAAATCCTATTACCGAAAGCATTGAACTCGACCTTACAAGTTACGGTTACAGTCTTTGTGTTGTGGATACCGGCGGAAACCACGCCGATCTTACCGACGATTATGCCGGCATTACGGTTGAGTGCCGTGAAATCAGCCAAACTCTGGGCGTTTCCTATTTGCGAGATGCCGATAGTGACGAATTCTACCGCAACATTGCAAAACTTCGTGCCGACTGCGGTGACAGGGCGGTTCTTCGTGCTTTCCACTTCTTTAACGAGCAAAACAGAGTTTTAGATCAAAAATCCGCTTTAAAAGAGGGAAGATTTGAAGATTTCCTAAAACTTGTAAACGAGTCGGGTCAGTCCTCCTTCGATTATCTGCAAAATCTGTATTCCACTTCCAATGTTGCCGAGCAGGGTCTTCCCTTGGGCATCGCTTTGACCAAGCAGTTCTTGAAGGGCAAGGGTGCCTGCCGTGTTCACGGAGGCGGATTTGCGGGAACCATTCAGTGCTATGTTCCCACCGATATGGTTTCGGAATATAAAAAGACCGTTGAAGCAGTATTCGGAAACGGTTCCTGCCACGTTTTAAACATTCGTCCCGTCGGAGGATACGAGGTAAAATAATTTTTGCTTGACAATTGTCGGGACTTGTGATAGTATGTATAAGCCGCATATTGTGGGCTTGGTTAAAGTTGCCCGAATTTCGGGTGCGCCTACCGTAGCGAGACTGAATTAAAGCAGGTGAAAAAATGTACGCTATTATCGAAACAGGTGGCAAGCAGTACCGTGTAGAGAACGGTGACGTAATCTACGTTGAGAAACTTGGTGCCGAGGTTGACACAGAAGTTACCTTCGACAAGGTTATTGCTGTTAGCAACAGAACTTTAAAGGTTGGTAAGCCTTATGTTAAGGACGCTTTCGTTAAGGGCACCGTTTTAAAGAACGGCAAGGGTAAGAAGATCAATATCTTCACCTATAAACCCAAAAAGAGCAGTTCTCGCAAAATGGGTCACAGACAGCCTTACACTAAGGTTCAGATTACCGAAATCGGCTAATTATGACCGGCGTAAAATTTCTGGCTGACAAAATCGGAATTTGCGGATTTTTGGTCAGCGGTCACTGTTCTGAAAACGGTGACGATGAAGAGGGAAAGATAGTTTGTTCCGCAGTTTCAAGTGCCGTTTATATGGCGGCAAACACCGTTACGGAGATTATAGGCGACAAGGCGAACATTGAGGAAAGAGACGGATTTTTAAAATTCTCGGTTTCCTCTCCAAGTCGTGAGACCTATAAAATCTTAGCGGGGCTGAAACTTCATTTAACCGAACTTTCCCTGCAGTACAGTAATAACATCACAATTAACGGAGGTGCAAAATATGTTAAAGATTAACATTCAGTTATTCGCCCATAAAAAGGGTGTGGGTTCTACCAAGAACGGTCGTGACAGTGAGTCCAAGAGACTCGGTGTTAAGCGTGCTGACGGTCAATTTGTTTTAGCCGGCAACATTCTCGTTCGTCAAAGAGGTACCCATATTCATCCCGGTAACAATGTTGGTCGTGGCTCTGATGACACACTTTTTGCTCTTATCGACGGTAAGGTAAAATTTGAGCGTGTTGGTCGTGACCGCAAGCAGGTTAGCATTTACGCTGACTGATTTCAAGAATAACAAATAATTTTAAGGGTATTTTCAGTGGCAAACACGGGAATACCCTTTTTTAAATCTTATGTCAGAAAGGACTAAGAGAGTATGATAATTTGTCACGTTTGTTCTACCGAGTGCGAAGAAGAACAGGAACTTTGTCCCGTTTGCGGTGCGGTGTTAAATCGCCCAACCGAGGAAGAGGAACCCGAAGTCGAAGAGGTCGAGACCGATATCATCGAAAAACCCACATTGCTCACTTCTTTTGAAGATTTGATTTCGGCGGAAGTTTTTAAGGACGTTTTAAAGGAAAATGAAATACCTTTTACCTGTTCTTCCGAAATGGGGGACAATACAATTCAGGTTATGTTCGGCGGCGGTTTCGTTGCCGAGGACATCTATGTTGGAGAAGACAATTTGGAAAAAGCCCGACAGATGTTAGAGGAATTCAATTCTCAGGAAATTGAATTTGAGGGTGAGTTTTTTGACGGTGAAGACACCGAAGATTTTGAGGAAGAAAACTGATGTTTGTAGACATAGCAAAAATACATTTAAAGGCGGGAAAAGGCGGTGACGGTGCCGTTTCTTTCCACCGAGAAAAATATGTTGCCGCAGGCGGACCTGACGGCGGCGACGGCGGACGGGGCGGAGATATTGTCTTCAAAGCGGACAGTAACCTTTCCACCTTGGCGGACTTTCGCTATAAAAGAAAATATGCGGCAGAAAACGGTCAGAACGGCGGTGCCTCCCGTTGCACGGGAAAAAGTGCCCCGAATCTTTATATAAGCGTTCCCGTGGGCACCCTTGTTAAGGATGCTCAGACGGGCAGAATTATTGCGGATATTTCGGATGACGAGCCTGTGGTTATTGCCAAAGGCGGTAACGGAGGCTGGGGCAACCAGCATTTTGCCACCTCTACCCGTCAGGTTCCCCGCTTTTCAAAACCCGGTAACCCCGGGGAAGAGTTGGACGTTACGTTGGAACTGAAACTCCTGGCGGATGTGGGACTGATAGGCTTTCCCAACGTGGGCAAGTCCACCTTAGTGTCGGTAGTAAGCGAGGCAAAACCCAAAATCGCCAACTACCATTTCACAACCCTCACCCCTGTTCTGGGTGTTGTGAGAATGGGGGAAGGTTCCTCCTTTGTTATGGCGGATATTCCCGGTCTTATTGAGGGCGCGGGTGAAGGTGTGGGTCTCGGTCACGAGTTCCTCCGCCATGTTGAGCGGTGCCGAATGCTTTTACACGTTCTTGATATTTCGGGAAGCGAGGGCAGAGACCCCATTGAAGATTTTGAAAAAATCAACAGGGAATTGGCGGTTTTCAGCGAGGATTTGTCCCTTCGTCCCCAAATTGTTGTTGCCAACAAATGCGACCTTTTAGACGAGGGCGAAATTGAGAAATATGAAACCTATTTCAGGGAAAAAGGCTATAAATTCTTTCCCGTTATGGCGGCAATAAACGAGGGAACGAAAGAACTTATTGACTGCGTTGCGGCAGAACTTCAAAAACTGCCCCCCATAAGAAAATATGAGGCAGAGCCAAAACCCGAAGTAATTAAACCTCTGAATAAACGCACATTTACAATAAATGAGCGTGACGGCATTTACTTTGTTGAGGACTGCGACTGGCTTATGGATATTATGAACACCGTTGACCCCGACGATTACGAGTCCCTTCAGTATTTCGAGAGGGTGCTGAGACAGACAGGTATTATCGAAGCCTTAGAGGAAGCGGGCATAAACGAGGGCGACACCGTTGATGTTTTGGGTGTCGAGTTCGATTTTGTGGTATAAAAATGGAAAATGTAAATCTTTTAAGTCCCTCGGTTCTTGCCTTTGTGGGTGACGGGGTATACGGTCTTTGCGTTCGCACAAAGTTAGCACTTGTCAACCGCCCCTCGGGGGAACTTCACAAACTTTCGGTGGAATATGTTAAAGCCACCGCTCAGGCAAAGGCTTTCTGTGTTATAGAGCCAATTTTAACTGAGGAGGAAATTTCCGTTTTCAAAAGGGGCAGAAATTTCCACACCAACAGCACACCCAAAAGTGCCACAAATAAAGAATATCACACAGCAACAGGTTTAGAGGCATTATTCGGTTATCTTTATCTTTGTGACCGACAGGACAGAATAGATCAATTATTTGATATTATTTGGAACAGCAATGAAGAAAAATGATGAAATTATCCTTGATATTACCGATTATACTGCCGACGGCAGCGGCGTTGGGAAATATGAGGGAATGGCGGTTTTTGTCCCCTTAACTGCGGTGGGGGACACCGCAAAGGTTAAAATTTTAAAGGTTAAAAAATCTTACGCATTCGGAAAGTTGATAGAAATAACCGAAAAATCCAATTGCCGAACAGAAAATGACTGCTCGGCTTTTTCCCGTTGCGGGGGCTGTGCTTTCCGCCATATATCATACAATGCCGAACTTAAGGCCAAAGAAATTAAGGTTTATGAAACAATAAAAAGAATAGGCGGGGTGGATTTGAAACCTCAGCCTATTATGTATGATAAAGAAATTCGTTACAGAAATAAGGCACAGTATCCCGTAAACAAGGAAGGAAAGGTGGGCTTTTATGCCACCCATTCCCATAGGGTTATACCTTGCGAAGACTGCCTTTTGCAACCCGAAGTTTTCAGCCTTTTAACACGAGAAACGGAAAAATGGATTAGGAAATACAATATCAGTATATATAATGAAGAAGAACACAAGGGGCTTCTTCGCCACATTTTTATCCGTCAAGGTGAGGCTACAAAAGAAATTATGTTAGCATTGGTTATAAACGGTGAAAGTTTGCCCCACGCTAAGGAACTTATATCTTCCCTTAAAGCAGTTGCGGGGGAAAACCTTAAAAGCGTGCAGATAAACATAAACACCGCCGACACTAACGTGATTATGGGGGATAAATGCGTCACCCTTTACGGCGAGGATTATATAAGCGATATTCTCTGCGGCGTTAAAATTCGTTTGTCTGCCCTGTCCTTTTATCAGGTTAACAGAACTATGGCGGAAAAACTTTATGAAAAGGCGGCACAGTACGGCGACATTCACGGCAAAACCGTCCTTGACCTTTACTGCGGTGCCGGAACCATCGGGCTTTCCCTTGCAAACAAGGCAAAAAAGGTAATCGGAGTTGAAATTATTCCCGAGGCTATAGAGGACGCTAAATTCAACGCAAGAGAAAACGATATCCAAAACGCCCGGTTTTACTGTTTGGATGCAACGGAATTTGCGGAAAAAGCGGCAAAAGAGGGTATGAAAGCGGATGTGGTAATCCTTGACCCGCCGAGAAAAGGACTCACAGAGGAACTGATTTCCACCGTTGCGGAAAATATAAGCCCTCAAAGGGTAGTCTATGTTTCCTGTGATGTGGGAACCCTGGCGAGGGATATTAAAATATTCGGCGAAAAGGGATATGAACTTAAGGAATACACCCCTGCGGATCTATTCCCTCGGACGGCACATGTGGAGACAGTAGCACTTTTAGGTCGGCAAGAGACCTAAGAACATAAAAACAAACATTAAACCCTTGACAAAGTACAAAAATAACAATATAATATAAATACAAAAGGACTACCAAGCAGACGGTTGTCCCATAGTTTAGTTAAAAAGATTTAACCGCACAGTTTGGAGACATGAAGTGAACCCCAAAGTTTAGACAAAATTAAATATTAAATTGCTTGTGAATGAGTTCGGTATTGCACCGGACTCATTCCTTTTAGTTTTAAGGAAATTCTTTCGTTGTTGTAGTAATAAATATATTTCTTCAATTCATC
>JAZNOA010000070.1:0-8496 GCA_045580545.1 Acutalibacteraceae bacterium
GATTTATATGATTTCTCATAAGAATCGTCGGGTCCTTATTACTTGTCGTTGTTTAATTTTCAAGGTCCGTTTTTCGCTCCCTCTCAAGGGCGCCCGATTATAATACCACACCCTTTTCCTTTTGTCAACACTTTTTTTCAAAAAAAATCAAATTTTTTCAAATTGGTCTTTTTTACTTAAAATTTTCCCGTTTTTGACACAAACAATAGGCAAAATCGCCCCTGTTTTTAAGACTTTAATACTTCTCTTAGTTTGCTTAAGATTTTCTTTTCCGCACGGGACACCTGCACCTGGGTCATATTTAATCTTTCTGCGGTTCTGCTTTGGGTCATTTGCATGAAGTATCTGCATTTAATTATTTCTCTTTCCTTTTCCGACAAACCTTTCATTGCCTGCTCCACCGAAATTTTTTGGTTTACTTCCTCCTCGTAGCCAACAGTGGGCAACTCCATTTCTTCTAACCCGTTGTCTCCTTCAAACGAAAGAGACACCGTTGATTGTGTGGCACATAAAGCCTCGGTTATATCCTCCGCATCAACCCCCAATATTCCTGCCAGTTGGCTGACCGTGGGCTCCTCCGCGTGTAATTGCTCAAACTTATTCTTTTCCCTTGCAATTTTAATACCCAATTCTTTTACACTTCTTGACACCTTCACGGTACCGCCGTCACGGAAAAGACGTCTTACGCACCCCATAATCACAGGCACGGCATAGGTAGAAAAGCACAGTCCTCTTCTTTCGTCGAAAGCATCGTATGCCTTTATAAGTCCCATACAGCCCGACTGATAAAGGTCGTCATACTCAATACCCTTGCCTGCAAACCTCTTACAAATAGTATGCACAAGTCCTAAGTTTTGACTTATAAATTCCTCCCGACGTTTTTCATCCTTAACCATTAAGACTTATACGTGGGCTGATTTTTTTAGTTAAGGTAACGGTTGTTCCTTTGCCGACGGCAGAGGACACCTTTATGCCGTCCATAAAACTTTCCATAACGGCAAACCCGAGCCCTGCACGTTCTCCGCCAACGCTTGTATACAAAGGTTCCATAGCCTGTTCAACATTGGCAATTCCGCAACCCTTATCACGGATTTTTATTTTTACGGAATTATTATCATATATAAAAGCGGTTATGTATATTTTCCCCAAAACCTGTTCCTTATAAGCATGGACTATGCAGTTAGTCACCGCTTCGGACACGGCGGTCTTAATATCGTTTATTTCCTCTAAAGTGGGGTCTAATTGGGTGGCAAATGCCGATATACACGCCCTTGCAAAACTTTCGTTAGCAGAACGTGCGGGGAGGGTCATGGTGAATTTGTTAATTACTTGCACTTCGATTTACCTACTTTCTATTTTTGCTAATTTTTCAATTCCGCCGAGTTTCAGCATCTTGGCAATATTGGAGGGTGCTCCCATTATGGAGAGTTCGGCACCGGTTTTTAAAAGATTTCTGTATCTTCCCATAACAAGTCCTATTCCCGAACTATCCATAAAACTGACATCCTTAAAATCCAGTACCAAAAGAGTGGGCATATTAAGTTCTACTGCCTCGTCAATGGTTTCCCGCATTTCCTTTGCGGTGTGATGGTCGATTTCGCCGCTTAAATACGCAGTTACAACCTCACTCGTGGCATCTATACGCACAGCCATTTAATATTCTCCTTTGCAAAAAAATTCGGACAAGTCCTATAACCATTGTAAAGGCTTGCCCGTGAAAAGTTTGTCGCAAATGGGAAAATGTTTTAAATTTTATATTTTTTTAACATCAAAGGTCTTATGGACGACGCCAAATAAAGTGAGCCGAAAATCACAATATCCTCACCGTCGGTTATTTTTAAGGCAGAAAGCAAACTGTCTGCGGTGATACAAGGGCAGTATTTTTGTGCTGTCAAGCAAAGTTCCTCCGCCTTAAGAGAACGGGGGTTTTCTGGCACCGCCACCGCAATCGCAAACTTGCAGTATTTTAAAACGGTTTCTAAAACCTCGCAGGCACTTTTATCCCTCATCATACCGATTATTGCAACAGGTTTTTCGGCAAGTTTCCCTATTTCCTTTGCCAAAACCCTTGCACCGTCAGGGTTATGGGCTCCGTCCAGCAAAACCAAAGGCTTTTCGGAAATTACCTCAAGACGTGCCGGAAAAGAGGTATTTTTAATTCCCTTAAATATACTGTCATAAGAAATATCAAAACCGCTGTTTTTAATACACTCAATAGCGACTAAGGAGTTTTCAATTTGGAAATCACCCTTTAGAGAGATTTTAAATTCTTCACCCTTGTATGTATAGGTGCCGTCATTTAAGATTTCCATTTTTGAAATGTCGGGTATTATAAGATTATTAGATTTTGATTTGATTACATCTAAGGCTTCTTGCGGTTGATAGGGTGTGGTAACTGTGGGGCAGTCACGCAAAATTCCGCACTTCTCCCCTGCAATTTCCTCGATGGTGTCCCCCAAAATCGCCGTATGGTCAAGACCGATTTTAGTTATAACCGTACAAACGGGATTTTCGAGGATATTTGTGGCATCTAACCTGCCACCCAGTCCTGTTTCACAAATTAAAATATCAATATTTTGTTCCTTAAAATAAAGGAAAGCCACAGCGGTTATAAATTCAAACTCATTAAGTTCCGCTCCCGTTTCCATAACACGCTGAGAATAAAACACCAAATCGGCTTCGCTTATAAATTCGCCGTTTATTTGAATACGCTCACGAAAATCAATTATAAAGGGGGAAATAAAAAGTCCTGTTTTATATCCCGCAGTTTTGAAAACACTTGACACAAAGGCAGAAACCGAACCTTTGCCGTTAGTCCCCGCAATATGAATAGACTTGAAACGGTTTTGGGGGTTACCGAGCATTGCTAAAACCTTTTCAATCCTTTCAAGTCCCGCAGGAAGAGTGAATTTACCTAAAGAATGAATGTAATCTAAAGTTTCCTTATAATTCATTAAAACACCTACTACTAAAGGCTCTCAAAAAAAGCCTATTTTAGCTCCCTTTTCAGGGAATAATTTAGTTTACAACCCCTCCGTCTTTTTGCTACGCAAAAATCCACCTCCCCTTACACAGGGGAGGCTTTATAAAAATTTACATTTTTTCGATATCGGCAATACTATCCTCAATCATTTTAATTTTTTCAAGCACCTTAGCGAGGCTCTGCTTTTGCTGTTCGATAAGTTGTGCCGGAGCCTTTGCCAAGAAACCTTGGTTATTAAGTTTCTTTTCGAAAAATTCCTTATCCTCATTAGCCTTTTTAAGGTCCTTGTTAAGACGTGCAAGTTCGGCGGTGAAGTCCACAAGTTCTTTCATTGGCATATAAACCGTTGCGTCATCGGTGATAACACGAACTGCACCCTCACTGTCAAAATAGTCGCCGATCTCCACTTCGGAAGCATAACCCAAACGGCAAATATAAGCCTCGCCCGCCTTAAATGTGTCGGTAAAGGCGGTGGCAATCTGCACCTTGGCTTTACGGGAAGGCGGAACATTCATTTCCGCTCTGCGGTTTCTGACTGCTTTAATAACCGCCATAATCTTTTCAAAATCAGACTCCTCGGCGCTGAATTCCAGTTCTTTTGAGAATTTAGGCCAGTCAGATACCATTAAGGAGTCACCATTATGGGGCATAGACTGCCAAATTTCCTCGGTTATAAAGGGCATAAAGGGATGGAGAAGTGCCAAAGTGTTGGTGAAAACATACACAAGTACGCTTCTTGCGGTATTTTTTGCATCTTCGTTTTCGCCGTTCAGACGGGATTTTGCAATCTCAATATACCAGTCGCAGAAAACATCCCAAATAAAGTCATAAAGTTTTTGAACCGCAAGTCCTAACTCATACTTTTCGAGATTTTCCGTAACATCTGCCACAAGGGTGTTATATTTGGATAAAATCCATTTATCCTCAAGTGCTATTCTCTCGGTATCAAGAGGAATTATTTCGTCATTTTCAAGATTCATTAGTATAAATCTTGCGGCGTTCCAAATCTTATTGGCAAAGTTTCGGCTTGCCTCAACACGCTCGGGGATATAACGCATATCGTTTCCGGGGCTGTTGCCGGTGGCGAGAGAAAATCTCAAAGCGTCGGCACCGTATTCTGCAATAACCTCCAATGGGTCAACGCCGTTGCCCAAAGATTTAGACATTTTTCTGCCCTGAGGGTCACGGACAAGACCGTGAATAAGCACGGTATCAAAAGGCACTTCGCCTGTCTGCTCAATTCCTGAAAACATCATTCTCATTACCCAGAAAGGAATAATGTCATATCCCGTAACCAAAGTATTGGTGGGATAATAGTGCTTAAAGTCCTCGGTCTCCTCAGGCCAGCCTAAGGTTGAGAAGGGCCAAAGGGCGGAAGAAAACCAAGTATCAAGTGTGTCGGGGTCTTGTGTAATATTCTTACTTGAGCAATGGGCACAGCACTTTGCATCCTCTTTGGAAACGGTAATCTCACCGCAGTCTGCACAGTACCAGGCGGGAATTCTGTGACCCCACCAGAGTTGACGGGAAATGCACCAATCACGGATATTTTCAAGCCAATGGAAATAAACCTTTTCAAAACGTTGGGGAACGAATTTGGTTTCACCCTTTTTAACTGCCTCAATAGCAGGACCTGCCAAAGGTTTCATCTTAACAAACCACTGTTTCGAAACTCGAGGTTCAACGGTGGAAGAACAGCGATAGCAGGTGCCGACATTGTGGGTATAGTCCTCAATCTTAACCAGGGCACCCTCGGCCTCTAAATCGGCAACAATTGCTTTTCTTGCTTCATATCTGTCCATTCCGGCATATTTGGGGTAATCCTCAACGATTTTTGCATCGTCGGTTAAAACATTGATAACAGGAAGATTATGGCGGAGACCTACCTCGAAGTCGTTGGGGTCGTGGGCAGGGGTGATTTTAACAACACCTGTACCGAAATCCATTTCAACATAATCGTCGGCAACAACGGGAATTTCTCTGTGTACCAAAGGCAAAATAAGGGTTTTGCCCACCATATCCTTGTAACGCTCGTCATTGGGGTTAACTGCAACGGCAGTATCGCCCAAGAGGGTTTCGGGGCGGGTAGTTGCCAACTCTAAATAACCGCTGCCGTCCGAAAACGGATAACGCAAATGCCAAAAATGGCCTGCCTGCTCCTCATACTCAACCTCAGCGTCGGAAATAGAGGTTTTACAGTGGGGGCACCAGTTAATAATACGCTCTCCTCTGTAAATAAGACCCTTTTCGTAAAGGCGGACAAATACCTCTTTAACAGCCTTATTGCAACCCTCGTCAAGGGTGAAACGCTCCCTGTCCCAATCACAGGAAGAACCTAATTTCTTCAACTGCTCAATAATTCTTCCGCCGTACTGTTTTTTCCAATCCCAAGCACGCTCCAAGAAACCGTCACGTCCGATATCATCTTTTGTGACGCCCTCTTCTTTCATTTTTTCAACTATTTTAGCCTCGGTGGCAATAGATGCATGGTCGGTGCCGGGCACCCATAAAGTATCAAACCCTTGCATTCTCTTAAAACGAATGAGGATATCCTGTAAAGTATTATCAAGGGCGTGACCCATATGAAGTTGACCGGTGATGTTCGGGGGCGGAATAACTATTGTGTAGGTATCCTTGTCCTTTTCACATTTTGCGTGGAAGTATTTGCCCTCTAACCAGGATTTATAAATTCGGTCTTCAACGTCCTTAGGGTCATACTGTTTGGCGAGTTCCTTTGCCATTATTTTTTCACAACCTTTGGAAAAATTTTACTTTGATATATTCCGTTTTTCTGTGCAATATAATACTGTCAGTAAAAAAGCGTTTGCAAAACTGACTGTTAAAGCCGTCTTAACGGAAACAAATTGTTCTAACATAAGTGATAATCGCTTTTGACGGAACGATTTAAACCTCCGTCAAAGGCGGTTTTTTCAATATTCATATTATACACTTTTATATAATATAGTCAAGGATTAAATATCAAGGGTTACCTGCTCAGCATCTTCACCTGCAGGCTTTTTACTGCCGGCAGCAGGGAGATTTCGGGTTCTGTAACGGTGGTCGCCGGTCAAGGAACCGTCATAAAGAGAAACCTCTAAAATCTGCTGACCCTTTTTCTGGGTCATAACACCGATGCCGCCGTTATCCTTTGTGGTTTTGGCGGGAATAGATGCGGTGTTAACGATTAACATTCTGCCGTTGGTGGATTTCAGCAGAAGTTCCGTTTCTTCTTTGATATGCAAAACCGTATGCAAGGGATATTTTTCGCAATATGCTTTAATCAGTTTCTTGCGGTTGGTTTTGGTTTCATAGGAAGAAAGGGGCACCTTAGAAATTCTTCCGTTTTGGAAAACAAAAATCATAAATCCCTTGTAATCTTTGGTTTCGGTCATATAAATAGCATTTTCGCCCTGCTCAAATTCAAGTTTGCTTGGAATAAATTCACCCAAAATGCTTGCCTTTGAATCATCAAACTCGGCGGTTTTGGTCTTGTAAACCTGACATTTATCGGAAAAAAACAATAATTCGGCTGCATTATTACTCTCAATCTGCTGAGTTATTTTATCCCCTTCTTTGAGTTTTTGCCCACCGCTCATTCTAAGGGATTGGGGCGTTATTTTTTTGAAATAACCCTCTTTTGTGAAGAACAGCGTTACGGGAGAATCGTCAACCTCAACCTCTATGTCGGTATCGGTGGCGGTTGTATCGGAGACGATTTCGGTCTTTCGGTCTGCACCGTATTTCTTTGCAACCTCTTCCAGTTCCTTAATGATAATTTTAAGAAGTTTTGTGCGGGATTTGAGGACACTCTCCATATCCTCGATATCCTTTAAAAGTTCCTCGATTTCGGCGGTGCGTTTCAAAATGTATTCACGGTTTAGGTGGCGAAGTTTAATTTCAGCCACATATTCAGCCTGAATTTCGTCAATGCCGAAACCTATCATCAAGTTGGGGATAACCTGAGATTCCTGCTCGGTTTCTCTCACTATTTTAATTGCCTTGTCAATATCCAAAAGAATTTTTTCAAGACCCTGCAAACGGTGAAGTTTTTCCCGAGCCTTTGAAAGGGAGAAGTAAATTCTGCGTTTAACACATTCCTCACGGAAAGCCACCCATTCACCGATTATTTCCTTAACTCCCATAACACGGGGAGAGCCTGCAATAAGAATATTAAAGTTGCAGGAAAAACTGTCCTCAAGGGTGGTCATTTTAAGAATCTTTTTCATAAGTTTCTCAGGGTCGGCACCACGTTTTAGGTCAATGGCAATTTTAAGACCGTTTAGGTCGGTTTCGTCCCTGATATCGTTAATTTCGGTAATCTTCTTTAACTTAACAAGGTCGATTACCTTTTCAATAATCGCCTCAACCGTGGTGGTGGGTGGAATTTCGGTGATTTCAACGCAGTTTTCACTCTTGTCGTAAGAGTAAACACCCCTAACCTTGAAACTTCCTCTGCCCGTTTCGTAGATTTTTTCAATATCGGCTCGGTTATATAAAATCTGACCGCCGATGGGAAAATCGGGGGCTAAAAGGGTGTCAGCAACATTTATGTCTTCATCCTTAATATAGGCAATGGTGGTTTCGCACACCTCTCTGAGATTAAAGGGGCAAATAGAACTTGCCATACCCGCCGCAATACCCGTGTTGGCGTTAACCAAAACCGTGGGGAATGTTACGGGGAATAAGGTGGGCTCTTTCATTGTGGCATCATAGTTGTCAACAAAATCCACCGTTTCCTTATCAATATCGGCAAACAGTTCGGCGGCAATGGGTGCCAATTTTGCCTCGGTGTAACGGGAGGCGGCATAAGCCATATCTCGGGAATAGGCTTTACCGAAGGAACCTTTCGACGCAACAAAGGGGTGCAAAAGTGCCTGATAACCTTCCGACAAACGCACCATTGTTTCATAAATAGCCGCATCACCATGGGGGTTTAACTGCATTGTTCTACCCACAATGTTGGCAGATTTAATAGTACCTCCGTTTAAAAGCCCCATATTATACATAGTGTAAAGGAGTTTTCTGTGGGAGGGTTTAAAACCGTCAATTTCAGGGATAGCACGGGAAACAATGACGCTCATAGCGTATGTCATAAAATTGGTTTCAATGGTTTCTGTTATAGGCTGACAAGCCGTTAGCCCCGCCCCCGAAATATAGGCATTTATATTAGGTTTATTAGAGGCTTTAACCTCTTTCTTTTTTCTTGGAGCCATATTTTCCCTCCGAAACAAATAATTTGTCATATTCCCATTTTAAAGGGTTATTTTGTATATACTCGGCAATGTTTATATAATCATCATAATTTCTTATAATATGTTCATAATAGTTTCTCTGCCATAAGCGACCTTTAAACGGAATAAACTTGCCGGATTTCACACCGGCAATATACTCGTTGGTTGTCATTGTTTTAAACCAACCGATTATATCCCGTAGGGGCGACCCTGTGTGGTCGCCCGTTGACCCTGTGTGGTCGCCCGTTGACCCTGTGTGGTCGCCCGTTGACCCTGTGTGGT
>JAZNOA010000071.1:0-10649 GCA_045580545.1 Acutalibacteraceae bacterium
TTTCAAGCGTGGCTTCGCCAATTGAAAGACAAGGTATATCTTTTCTATAGTTTGCACACCGACAATTCCGTCTCGGCTCCCGCCTCGGTCGGTGCTTCTAAGCATTCGCTTAGAGGTTGCCGCCGGCAACCCGCACCCCCCGAACGACAAGGGTTGCACCCTTGACCCACTTATATTGCAACAGACATAAAAATGTTTAATTTTACATTGTAGGGGTCGGCGGTTTCCGACGACCCGCACTTCCTAAACGACAAGGGTTTCACCCTTGACCCGATGTAATTGCGGAGCCGAGATAGTTCCCTTGACAGGGAGGCCGAGAACAGGCTTTTTCGACACTCTTGGCCCTCCGCTTTATGCGGAGGGTTCAGTCTGTAGATAAAGCAGATTTTCTGATTGTTTTAGAATCAATTTACTTTTTTGTTTTTCTGGCGACAGGTGCGGCAGAAAAACACCTTATAAGCGAAAACCGCCCAATAAGGCGGTTTTCAAGGGTACGTGGGTGGTATTGGCGGGAGTGGAGTGCAGTCCGAAAATCATTAGATTTTCGGCGAACGGCATTCCCGCCAAGAGAGTGGCAACTTTGTACTTACCTAAGCCTCCCTTGTGTAAAGGGTGGTGAGCATCTTTTATATAGGTTTTGTTCCGCCCCCAAAAACAGAAGTTTTCCTTTATTGTCATAAACATTAAGCCTGTATTTTTCGGCACATTTCACCGCCGAAGCAAAAAGGAAAAACGCTCCTTTTTGGGATTTTATATTGCTAAAACTTTTCCGTACTCTGTAAATTGTGATTTCCCTCATTTCAAATATACCTCCCTCAGTATTTCGGTAGAGCGGTTTTTAATTTGGTTAACCGCTTGACGGCTGATATGGAGAGTTTCTGCAATTTCAATGTCGCTGTACTTATATATGTATTTATACAAAATCACCTCTCTTTGCGTGGTGTCAATATTGACAGGGTTTCCCTTAATATTTCCTCTTGGCAAAGGTCGGGGGTGTAGCACACTTCCGACTCGGTCACGGTATGAAAGGTCTTATTTTTGTCGTATTCCTTTGAAAGGGCAACAAATTTATGCCCGATGCTCACAGCAATATATCGGTTAATTCCATCGCCCTCAGGGTCATCAAACAGATTCAGATTGATATTATCAAACATTTCCAGCAAAAAAGCCGTCAATTCCTCGCAAATATCCTCAATACTGCATTTTGCTTTATAGTGATAGATAAGCCCCTCAAACTGTTTCAAAAGAGGCAAGACCGCATTTCTGTTCCCGCCTCGGTACTCTGTAATTAAGCAAATAAACTCTGAGTTTTTCACAATTTTCAACACTCCTTTTATCTAAAGAAAGAAAAAGGTTGAAAATATGTAAAGAAGAGAAACCCTTATTTTGCAACCTTTTAAAATCATAAAGGTTATTTTTGCAAAGGGTTTGCTAAATTTGTCAAAAAACAGAGTAAAAGGTAGAATTACGAGAGCAAAAGAACAACATTTACATAGTCACATTAAAAATTATATAATCTGTTGACAAATAATGGATATTATTGTATAATAAAAAAACAGCCTGCTGTGAGGCAGACTGTCCTTTTAGGCTGAGAAAACCGCTCTCAACCTCGAAAGATATTATACGTTCGAAAACATCCTTCCTGTAAATTAAACCAATAGAAGGAAGGAATGTCAATCAAAATGGAGCAACAGGTATATTTTTGGGAGCAAAAAAATAAACGTTATTTGTCAGGCGGATTTAAGATGAAAATTGCAATATGCGACATTGATAAAATCTTTCTGTCGAAAATAAAGGATATGATATATAAATATGCTGCGGCAAACAAATTTGATGCGGTGGCGGAATGCTATGTTTCGGGGGAAAGTATCGTTGACAGAAAGGATTATAACTTAATATTTTTAGGATATGACTTGGGCGGTAAAAACGGTCTCCAAATTGCATCAAATTTGCGGGAAAGAGGTGTGGACTGCCCCATCATATTTGTCAGCGATCGCACAGATATTATATTTGAAACCTTTCGGGTGCAGGCATTCGGTTTTATGCTGAAATCCCAGTGGGAGCAAAAAATCAATTCCCTGTTGGACGATTTTTTCAAAAAAATGGGTGCGGATTATCCGCTCTGGATAAAAAGCGGTGAGGATATTGTCTGCATAAACACAGATGATATTTACTATTTGGAGGCGGACAATAAACGGTGTCGCATTCATTTAAGGGACAAAACACTCGTCAGCAACCGCACAATGGCACGGGTTTTTGAGTTAATGCCAAAAAATCATTTTGTCAAAACCAACCGTGCCTTTGTGGTAAACTTAAAACACATCCGCCGTTACAACAACGAAACCATAACCCTTAAAAACGGCGAAACCCTCCACCCCAGCCGTAATTACTACAAAAGTTTTAAGGAAGAATACCGCCGTTTTTTAAGGCCGTATATTATTTAGTTTCGTCTATCATTTTGTAAAGTGTTTCGATAACGGTGCTGAGGTTTCCGATACTGTCAATAAGACCGACTTCCACCGCCCTCTCTCCCGAAATAACCGAGCCCACATCGGTCACCATTTCTTTTGTGTTCATCATAAGTTCCGTAAACTTTTCCGCACTTATATTTGAATGGCTAACCACAAATTCGGTAATGCGGGACTGCATTCGGGCAAAGTGGTTCATCATACGGGGAACTCCGATCATAAGCCCATTGGTGCGAACAGGATGCACCGTCATAGTGGCAGATGGGGCAATAAAAGATTTTTTTGCCGAAACCGCCAATGGCACACCTATGGAATGGCCACCCCCTAAAACAAAGGAAACGGTGGGTTTTTTCATACCCGAAATCAGTTCCGCCAAAGCAAGACCCGCCTCAACGTCCCCGCCGACGGTGTTGAGAATTATCAGAAGTCCGTCGATTTCATTGCTTTCTTCAATGGAAACCAGTTGAGGTATAACGTGTTCGTATTTGGTGGATTTACTCTGTTCGGGCAGAACATTATGCCCCTCTATTTCACCGATAATGGTAAGGCAAAATATTTTGTGTTTGCCGTCTCCCGCCTCTAAGGAGCCTAATTTTTCAACCTTTTCTATAACCGTATCTTCGGTTTTGTTTTCATTATCTGCCAATTTAATCCCTCCGAAAATAGTATTTCGGTAAAACTTGTGAAAATACAATTTAAATAAAATTTAAAGCAAAATAATGAAAAAACCTCTATTGTTTAAAGGAGATATCGGGTCATTTAACATATTTTAGGGACAGACGTCCTCGATTGTCCCTTCCGATTATAGATTGTCATTCTGAGGAGCAAAGCGACGAAGAATCTCGATGAGTAGTGAGTAATTTGAGATTCTTCGCTTCGCTCAGAATGACATTGTAGGGACAGGTGTCCTCGATTGTCCCTTCCGATTATAGATTGTCTTTCTGAGGAGCAAAGCGACGGAGAATTCCGACGAGTAGTAATTACAACCCCTCCGACTTCGCTACGCTCAGCCACCCGCTGACGGCGGCGGTCCCCTCTGTCACTTCGTGACATCTCCCCACACTGTGGGGAGTCACCCCTGCTAGCATGGGAGGTAGATTTGGTTTGCAGTTATTTTTACCTCCCATATTTATAATGGTTATAGTTAGTCGAAATAGTGGTTAAAGACACTATTTCGACACCAAATCTTCGATTTGGCGGCAAATTTTCAAAGAAAATTCGACTATACCCATTGCAATGAATATCGGGCTAATTCAAATGAACGTTCATTTGAATTAGCAAAAACCGATAAAATCGGTTTGTCGAAACGCAGAAAAGCGTTTCGACATTCTATAGTCATTATAGGGGAGGCTTGGTAGTGTAAAAAAACTCCCTTTTCAGGGAGTTTTGGTTTATACTTTTGCTTTTTTCGATTTATGCTTTTTCAAAATAACCCAAAGGGGAACTGCTACAAAGAGGGAGGTAACAGCACCGGAAACCAAACCGAATGCCATGGGAATAGCAAAGGTGCGAAGTGTTGTTAAACCGAAGATTTCGGAAACTACCACGATGGTCAGCACCGCAGAAAGGGTGGTAACGGTGGTAACGATATTTCGGATAACACTCTGGTTGATACTTTTATTTGCCACATCTGCAATGTCGGCTGAGGGGTCGAGTTTTCTGTTTTCACGGACACGGTCGTAAATAACGATAGTGTCGTTTAAAGAGTAACCCAAAATAGTCAGCACAACAGCGATATAGTTTGAGTCGATTTGAAGCCCGAAGATAACGCAGGTGAAGAAACTCACAAACACGTCCAGCACCAAAGCACAAAGGGCGGTGAGTGCTGCGGAAATACCTCCGATTTTTCTAAAGCGGATACCCACGTAAATCACAACCAATATGGCGGTGATTAAAACGGCAACCATACTCTTTGCGAAGAAAGTGCCGGCAATAGTGGGGCTTACGGAGTTTGAATTGTAAAGTTCAATCTCATTGTCCTTAAAAGCGGTTTCAAAAGCCGAGGTCAACTCCGCCTGCTTTTCGGTGGAGAGGGCGTTTTTGCCCGAAAGTGCAATTTCAAAGGTTGCGGTGTCTCCCGCTAAAGCGGTGCTCTTGCTGGCAGAAAATTTGGTATCAAGCGCTTTCTCTGCAATAGCCTCAATGTCTTTAAGTTCCAAATCTCCTGTGTAGGCATAGGAGATTTTAGTGCCGCCGGAGAAGTTAATGTCCAAATCAATGCCGAAAGCACTGAAAATTCCGCCGATTACGAATATTACCGCGTATGCAATAATAACATATTTGAATGTTTTGTTAAAATCAATGTTAAATTTACGCATTTGTCTTACCTCCATAGAACCAAGGCTTTCTGAAAGGCTTGAATTTTGAAATGCTCTTAAGCATAAGTTTGGAGGCAACAACGCCCATTATAAGGTTGAATATTGTACCAACCAAGAGGGTGTAACCGAAAGAATAAATGGAGCCGGTAATGGCGGTGCCGAAAAGCGACATAATAGGGGAGAAAATCTTAGCCATAATACCGTCGGGACTTCCGAAAGCACCCATGAGTACCAATGAAACGATAACGATGGTAACGTTTCCGTCGATAATAGCACTCAAACTGTTTTTAAAGCCGCTGTCGATAGAACCGTCAATAGTCTTGCCCTTTGCGAACTCATCACGAATACGCTCGGCGGCAATAACGTTACAGTCAACACCCACGCCGATTGAAAGGATGATACCGGCAATACCGGGAATGGTGAGAGTGAAACTGTTAACATTGGCGAAATATCCCGAAATACAGGCAATGGAACCTGCCAACTGACCCATAAGGGCGATTGCAGCAACAAAACCGTTTAGACGGTAACGCAAAATCATAATCAGGCAAACAATGCCGAAAGCAATGGAGCCGGCAATAAGCATAACCCTCAAAGCGTCACTTCCCAAGGTGGGGGAGATAACCTGAAGTTTGCTGTTATCAACGGTTAATGCAAAGGGTAACTTACCGCTGTTAATCTGCTCGGATAACTCCTTAACATATTCGGCGGTCATGGAACTGCCCGAAATGGTACACTTACCGTCGGTAATAGCCTCTTGAACCGTGGGAGCGGAAAGACAAACTTCGTCTACAACGGGATTGCCCTCTTCATCAAGTTCGGAAGTGGTAGTAGAAAGCCAAATTGAAATTTGCTCCCCCACCATTTCGGAGGTGGCTTTAGCAAATTTCGAGGAACCCTGCTTTGTAAACTCAAGACCCACGATAGGTGCGTTATTATTCGGATCGACCGTGGGGTAGGCACTCTTAACGTCATCGGCACCCTGCAGAATAACCTCGCCGGTCTGCTCAGTTCCCTTGCGGAAAACCAAAACTGCCGATGCACCCAATTCCTCAACCGTTGAAACGGCATCGAAATCGCTTTCACCTGCTTCCCAAGGGAAACGGACAATAATCTGGTGATTGTTATTATCGGTATAAACCTCATAATCGGTTATGTTTTTGTTAACAAGACGGGTTTCGATAATAGCCTTTGCGGCGTCCATATCCTCGCCTGTTATTTCAATATCCTGCTTATTGGGTGAGAAAACCGCCTCAACACCGCCTTGGATATCTATTCCCCAGCGAATGTCTTTAGCGCCCTTGAAGATAACCTCTCTGTTGTCACCGTAGTAATTCTCAACTCCGAAGAAAGCCGTATATGTAAGGGCTAAAATCAAAATGAAAACCACAAAAAAGGTGACTTTGCCTGTTCTTTTGGATTTCATTGGCAAATCCTCCAATTTTGAAAATCTTTAAACTTATTATAATGTAATTTTGCCTTAAAGTCAATCGGGATATTGTTGCAATTATTTCTCAGCCTTTAAAAGCATCTCCAAAGCGGCATATCTAACCGCTAAACAAAGAACAACCGACGCTTTTTCAATCTCCTCAACACTTGGATATGAGGGAGCAATTCTAAGGTTAGAGTCGTCGGGGTCGATACCGTAAGGATATGTAGCACCGGCACTTGTTAAAATCATACCTGCGTTGGCACAAAGTTCCTCAACCCTTGTGGCACATCCCTTCGGAACATAAAGGCTTATAAAATATCCGCCCTTCGGTTTGGTCCAGCGGGCAATGTTTTTGTCCGACAGTTGACTTTCAAGTTCCTGCAACACCGCCTCAAACTTAGGTCTTAAAATGGCTGCGTGCTTTTTCATGTGAACCTTAACATCATTTAGGTTTTTGAAAATTCTTGCGTGTCGCAACTGGTTAAGTTTATCTGGGCCTATGGTTTGGAACTTCATTCTGCCCTTAAGCATTGCCACATTGTTGGGGCTTGCCGCTTCTGCCGCCACACCGGCACCGGGGAAGGTAATTTTCGAGGTGGAGGTGAAGATAATGGGTAAATCGGGGTTGCCCGCCTTAACACATTCGGTGTAAATATTCAGAAGTTTATCCCCTTCGTCATACAAATCGTGAACAACATAGGCATTATCCCAAAAGATTTTAAAATCTGCGGCAGCAGGCTTTAAACGTGCCATTCGTTTAACAACATTGTCACTGTATGTTAAACCCTCAGGGTTGGAATATTTCGGAACGCACCAAATACCTTTAACCTTTTCGTCTTTGACGAGTTCCTCAACAATATCCATATCGGGACCCTCTGCGGTCATAGGAACGCTCACCAGTTGGAAACCGAAATATTCGGTTATGGCGAAATGGCGGTCATATCCTGGAACGGGACAGAGGAACTTAAGGCCCTCCTGCTTGCCCCAAGGCTCGCCGCCCAAACCGTGGGTCACACCCTGAGAAATTGTGTCAAACATCATATTAAGGGAGGAATTTCCACCCACAATAATCTGTTCGGGAGCAAGTTCCAGTATTTCCGAAAACAGATTTTTGAGTTCCACAAGACCGTCCAGCCCACCGTAATTTCGGCAGTCAATCCCGTCAATATTCTTGAACCCTATGTGATTTCCAACCGAATCAAACATCTGTTGGCTCACATCCATACTGTCAAAACCGGGCTTTCCTCTGGACATATCAAGGGAAAGGTGCATAGAGCGGAAGCGTTCGTATTCCTGTGCCACAAGGGCGAATTCAGCCTCCAACTCCTGCTTGTTCATTTTAAAATAATCAGACATTGCAGTTCTCCTAATATAAATAATCAATTTATTATACAACAAATAGCGTAACTTTTCAAGAAAAAATATAAGAGGAAATGCAAATTAAAGCATTTCCTCTAAAAAAATTATTGTTTATTTGCATCCAAAGCGGCAAGTTTATCCTTACGGCGGTTCTTAACTTCGTCGGAAACAGGTTTAATTTCCCCAGCGGCGGAAAGTGCCATTCTGGTAAGCAAGGGGCCCACAAGTTCATAAACCAGCACCGCAAAGAGGGTGATATTTCTGATAAGACTGCCCATTTCACCCAACTGCATGGCAAGGGCACACATTCCGAGAGCAACACCTGCCTGAGGCAAAAGTGTTATGCCTAAATATTTGCAAATTTCGGGTGAGCATTTGGTCATCTTGGCACTTACAAAACTTCCTGCGTATTTTCCCAAGGAACGGAAGATTATGTAAGTCACACCGATTGCCACAATGGCACCGCTCTTGAAAACGCCCAATTCCAACTCTGCACCGCTTATAACAAAAAACAGTGCCAAAACGGGGGAGGTCCATTTTTCGGTTTTGCCCATTAAATCCTTTGCAAGGGGACAGATGTTGCAGAAAACAGTACCCAACATCATACAGGTGAGGAGTGAGGAAAACTGAATATGAACGGGACCTAACTTAAACTCCATCATTGAAAGGGATGTGGTTAAAAGTACCGCACCCACAGTAAGGTTTAGACGGTTGGTGTTGGAATTGAAGAATTTTTCCAAATAGGTTAAAACAACACCCATTAACGCACCTAAGGCTAAAGAGCAAACAATCTCAATTATGGGATTTAAAATAATGGAAATCAAATCCATCTCACCGCTGACCATTGTTTTTGCAATGCCGAAAGAAACGGCAAAAACAACCAGACCCACAGCGTCGTCCAACGCTACAATGGGCAAAAGAAGTCTGGTTAATGGTCCGTCTGCCTTATACTGCCTTACAACCATCAAGGTGGCGGCAGGTGCGGTGGCGGTGGCAATAGCGCCCAAGGTTATTGCCTGGGGAATGGATAGAACATTTGGCATTAAATAGCACACACCGATTAATACAGCGTCCACCAAAAGGGTTGCAACCAAAGCCTGAAAAATACCGATTATAACAGCCTGTTTTCCCGTGTGTTTAAGTTCTTCTAAGCGAAATTCATTGCCGATAGAAAAGGCGATGAAACCTAAAGCAACCTCGGAAATAAGAGACAAGTTAACAACTGCCTCGTCGGAAACAAAACCAACACCGTTAAGGCCCAAACGTCCCAAAAAATAGGGTCCTATGAGCACGCCGGCAATAAGGTACGCCGTAACCGAAGGTAATTTAAATTTCTTAAAAAACCTTGTCATAATAAGCCCTGCCAAAAGGGCTACCGAAACAGATAATAAAGTTGACACGATAATTCGCTTCCTCTGAAAAATATATGTTGGTAGGATTTCTCCAACCAACATATAATACTCCTCTAAAGCCCCTTTGTCAAGGTTTTCAGCGAAATTTTCAGTGGTGAAATAGGGAAACCGGAAAATCAAATTAGGGTTGATTATTTTGCCGCATTATGGTATTATATGGGCGGTGCATCTGCACCCATAAGGACTATCCTGACGCTTAGGCGGTTGTCCCTCTTTTTGAGAGGGCACACTTTTCGCCCTCTTGAATAAAGGGGGTGGTGCCAATGGTTACATACGAAGAACTGTTCCTTTTAGGAACTCTTTTAGTGTCAATTATAGCACTTGTTATAGACATAACAAAAAAGAAATAACCGCCCTGTTGATATGCACCCCAAAAGTTAGACACTTTTGGGGTGTATATTTTTATGGGCAAAACAGGAAGAAAAAACAGAAGCTATAGTGCAGAATTTAAGAAAAGTGTTATAATGGATATGCGCGAACATCGTTTGGGGTATCGTGAAACGATGAGGAAGTATTTTCCCCACCTTAATGAGCGGAGCATAGCCTTTCTTAAACAATGGGAGCGCATATTCCTGGAAGAAGGAGCAGAGGGTCTTATGAAAGAAAGACGAGGCAAAGCTTGTGCTGCCAGTGGCACAAAGAAAGGCAGACTACCGAAGCTGAATCCAAAGGTTGAAGAAGATCTCATTGCCGAAAATCAGCGCCTTCGTATGGAGATTGAATACTTAAAAAAATTGGATGCCTTAGTTCGAGAGCGGGAAGATCGAGAGAATGCGAGAAAGCAAAAATAGTTAACGAACTAAGGCAAAAATACCCGCTGAAAGACTTGCTGCAGCTATCCGGTATTGCGCGAAGCACATACTATTACCACATCAAGCAAAAGAATAGGGATAAGTATGCAGGTGAGAAAGCAGATATTGTAGAGATTTTTGATAAGAATAAGGGTATTTACGGATACCGTAGAATAACAGAACAACTCAAACAGAAAGGCTATTCCATAAACCACAAAACTGTATTAAAGTTAATGAAAAGCCTAAATTTGAGAGGAAAACAGGGTAAAAACGGCAAGTATCACTCTTACAAAGGTGAAGTCGGCAAGGTTGCGGATAACATTTTGAAAAGAGATTTCAATGCAAAGAAACCTTTTGAAAAGTTGACAACAGATGTAACTGAGTTTAAGGTCTGCAATGATAAAGTATATCTGTCACCGGTGCTGGATTTGTTTAACAGAGAAATTGTATCTTACTCTATATCTCTAAGCCCAAATTTGCAACAAGTTAGAGATATGCTCACCGGTCTGTTTGCTAAGCTACCTGATACAGCCAGACCGATATTCCATTCAGATCAAGGCTGGCAGTACCAACACGCAGAATACCAACGACTTCTGGCAGAACATAACATTACTCAGAGCATGTCCAGAAAAGGAAACTGCATGGACAATGGAGCTATGGAGAATTTCTTCGGCAGGCTAAAGGTTGAGATGTTTTATGGAGAACAATTTGATAGTGTAGAAGACTTTATCCAGGCCTTGGATGATTACATCTATTATTACAACAATGACCGAATATCTCTGAAATTAAAAGGAATGAGTCCGGTGCAATACCGAACTCATTCACAAGCAAGTTAATATTAAATTTTTGTCTAAACTTTGGGGTTCACTTCA
>JAZNOA010000072.1:0-4467 GCA_045580545.1 Acutalibacteraceae bacterium
AGTCAAATCGGACTGCGGTATCGTTTACCAGCTGACCTGCCTGCTCAACATGGGTGCCGAGAACCTTTCTCAAAGCGGCCTGCAACAGGTGAGCCGCAGTATGGTTGCGGCGGATAGCGGTTCTGCGCTCAACATCAACAACAACATTCACGCTATCACCCAACGACAGTTCTCCGCCTGCGACCTCGGCATAATGCATGAACACTCCGCTTGAGTTCTTTTTGACATCATTGACACGAAGCATTCCGCCGTTTTCACCACGATTCAAGACGCAGATATTGCCCTCGTCACCAACCTGACCGCCGCTTTCGGCATAAAACGGGGTTTTGTTAAGCACTAAAATTGCCTTTGCACCCTCGTTTGCAACTAAGGTATGTTCACCCTCAACCGCAATATCCAAAACGGTGCCGTCACATTCATAATCGGTGTAACCCACAAAAACCGTGGCAGGAATATTTTCAAAGGCAATACCCTCGCTGCTCCAACTTTCTCCGTCGGAAGCCTTGCGGGCATCTCTTGCCTTTTGCTTTTGTTCCTCCATAAGTTCCTTGAAACGGGATTCGTCAACTGTCATACCCTTTTCGTTTAAAATATCAACAGTCAAGTCAAAGGGGAAACCGTAGGTATCATAAAGACGGAAGGCATCTTCACCCGAGAGTATACCGCCCTCTTTAGTGAGGTTTTCAAGCATTGAAAGACCTTGGTCAATAGTCTTGTTGAAACCTGCTTCCTCGTTGGTAATGACGTTTTTAATAAGTTCCTTTTTGTCCTCAAGTTCGCTGTAACCCGACCTGTTTTCATTTATAACAGCCTCGCAAAGTTCCCAGAAGAAGGGGCGGTTAATGCCGATTAACTTTCCGTGACGAACGGCACGGCGGATAATTCGGCGAAGCACATAACCTCTGCCCTCGTTGGAGGGAATAATACCGTCACTAATCATAAATGTGGAGGCGCGGGCGTGGTCGGTAATGGCACGGATTGAAATATCGGTTTTCTCGTCTTTTCCGTATTCCTTGCCGGAAATTTCACAAACCTTGTCCAGAATATTGCGGATAGTGTCAACCTCAAACATATTGTCAACCCCCTGCATAACGCAGGCAAGTCTTTCCAGACCCATACCGGTATCAATGTTTTTGTTTTCAAGTTCGGTGTAGGTGCCGTCGCCCATATTGTTGAACTGAGAAAAAACATTGTTCCAAATTTCCATATATCGGTCGC
The DNA here is from genome assembly GCA_045580545.1 of Acutalibacteraceae bacterium. Classification (GTDB taxonomy): domain Bacteria; phylum Bacillota; class Clostridia; order Oscillospirales; family Acutalibacteraceae; genus UBA737. The sequence goes on from JAZNOA010000072.1 coordinate 1,219, forward strand.
ATTCGCAGCCGGGTTTACAGTCGGGAGAACCGCAACCGTACTTTTCTCCCCGATCAAAATAGATTTCACTGCAGGGTCCGCAGGGACCTGTTCCGTGCTCCCAGAAATTGTCCTCCTTACCCATACGGACAATTCTCTCTTCGGGAACACCGATAACGTCACGCCACAAAGCGTATGCCTCATCGTCCTCCTCATAAACAGAGGGCCAAAGCAGTTCTTCGGGAATTTCCAAGGTTTTTGTCAAAAACTCCCAAGCCCAGGGAATAGCCTCTTTTTTGAAATAATCTCCGAAAGAAAAGTTGCCCAGCATCTCGAAAAATGTGCCGTGGCGGGCGGTAATGCCGACACGCTCAAGATCGGGAGTTCGGATACATTTTTGGCAGGTTGTAACCCTCTTAGAGGGAGGGGTCACCTCGCCTGTGAAGTATTTTTTCATAGGTGCCATACCCGAATTTATAAGCAGAAGCGATTTATCACCCTGAGGCACCAAGGGAAAACTGCCGAGACGCAAATGTCCCTTTTCCTCAAAGAATTTTAAATACATTTCACGCAAATCGTTTAGTGAGGTCCATTTCATAATAATACATCCTTAATTTAAAGAGATATTTTAACCCATACATTATATACCTGTCGGTGTTATTTGTCAACAATCAGCCTGTATACAACCTAGATAATTTGTAGAAAAATACCAAAAGTTGTGGTTTTTTTCATTGACATAAAGGTCATATAGTGTTAAAATATAATCAATATTAGTATGTCCTTTTCATGCGGGTGGCGACCGAATGAAAAATCATCAATATTAAAATTTTGGGAGGAAGCAAAACCTCCGTTCGCTTTTGATATATATTTTACTTATAGTTTTACTGCTCAAACCCTTTAATGGGCTTTCAAAAGAATAATACGGAGGTTACCTGCTTTTAAAAACACGACTCCCGAGGATACAAAAACCTTAAATTCGTGTAAATTAAACAGGAGGTAAACTATGGGTACTATTATTGTTTGGATAGTAACCGGCATCGTCGCTGTGGTTTTCGCAGTGTTGGGTTTTGCGATAGGCTGGATGCAACGTCGCAGATCCGCCGAGTCTACCATTCATTCCGCTGAGGATGAGGCAAGACGAATTTTAAACGATGCAATGAAAAATGCTGAAGCAAAGAAAAAAGAAGCCTTGCTTGAAGCGAAGGATGAAATTCACGCCCTGCGTCAGGAGACCGAGAGGGATTTGCGTGAACGCCGCAGCGAGGTTCAGCGTCAGGAACACAGAATTCAGCAAAAGGAAGAATCCTTGGACCGCAAAATTGATAATTTAGAGTCTAAGGAGGAAAAATTGGCTGAGAGAGCCAAGGTTATTGAGGCTAAACTTGAGGAATGTGACCGCTTAAAGCAGAGTCAGATGGACCTGCTGGAAAAAATTTCGGGCTTTTCCAAGGAACAGGCTAAAAACCATTTGTTGCAGCTTTTAGACGGAGAACTCACCCACGAAAAGGCTGTCAAAATTTTGGAAATGGAACAGCAAACTAAGGACGAGGCTGACCGCATTGCTCAAAAGATTATCGGCAGTGCAATTCAGCGTTGTGCCGCTGACCATTCTTCCGAGATGACCGTTTCGGTGGTTGCTCTTCCCAATGACGAAATGAAGGGCAGAATCATCGGTCGAGAAGGCAGAAACGTAAGAGCCCTTGAAACGGCTACCGGTGTTGATTTGATTATTGACGATACACCCGAGACCATCACCCTTTCCTGCTTTGACCCCGTGCGTCGTGAGATTGCCCGTGTTGCCCTTGAAAAATTGGTGGTTGACGGCAGAATTCACCCTGCAAGAATTGAGGAAACCGTTGCCAAGGCTACAGCCGAGGTTGAGGCTATCATACGTCAAGAGGGTGAGCGTGCCATGATTGAGTCGGGCGTTCATAACCTTAATCCCGAAGTTGTTAAACTTTTGGGCAAACTCCGTTACCGCACAAGTTACGGTCAAAATGTGTTAAACCACTCTTTAGAGGTTTGCCATATCGCAGGTCTTATTGCCGCCGAAATGGGTGCCGATGTTACCCTTGCTAAGCGTGCAGGTCTGCTTCACGATATAGGCAAAGCCCTTGACCACGAACAGGAAGGCTCTCATATTCAACTGGGTGTTGAGGTTGCTAAGAAGTACCGTGAAAACGAGGTTGTTATAAATGCAATCCACGCTCACCATGGTGAGGTTGAGCCTAAGTCCATTATCGCCTTTATCATTCAGGCGGCCGATGCTATTTCCGCAGCACGTCCGGGAGCCAGAAGAGAGAATATTGAAAACTATATTAAGCGTCTCGAAAAACTCGAGGAAATCGCCAATTCCTTTAACGGTGTTGAGACCTCTTTTGCCATCCAGGCAGGCAGAGAAATCCGCATTATGGTTAAGCCTGAGGTTGTGGGTGAGGACGAAATGGTTATTATGTCCCGTGATATTGCTCAAAGAATCGAAAACGAACTGGAATATCCCGGTCAAATTAAGGTCAACGTTATCCGTGAAAGCAGAGCGGTTAACTACGCTAAATAATTCAAGGAGGAGATGTCGTCAAACGGCATCTCCTCTCATTTTGCAAACAGGCGATACCTTGCCTTTCTCCCACGAGGGAGGTGGCTTAGCACAGCAAGGAAAAGTATGGCATGTAGGTTTGTCAATGATGTGTTACAAAATTAGAAAACTTCACCGTTAATAAGAAAAGCCTTTAAATAATCAGCGGGAGATTTCCAATTAAGAGGACGCATAGGAAAATTATTGTATCTTCTGTTGTGAACAGAAAGTTGCTTTTTAAAATCTTCGAATGAATAAAAAGAATGTGTAGCATAAAAATATTCGTTATCTTTACGGTGAGAACGCTCAACCTTTCCGTTGTGTCTGGGTGTGTACGGAGCAATAAGCTTATGTCTTATGCCACACTGTTCGAGCGTACGCTCGAACAGTGTGGGCGTCGGCTTTTGGGTGTTGCCTAATTGCTTTGTAAATTCCATACCATTATCTGTTTGAACACATTCTATCTTGAACGGAAATTTCTCTATTAAGTGCTTTAAGAACTGTGCTGATGAATATGAACTATGCTCCTCAAATGCCTCTAAATAGCGGAATCTTGAGTATTCATCAATAGCGGTGTATTGGTAAAACTTTTGTCCTTTTGCTTCACCTACAATACAAGATTCAGGCACAAATTTTACATCTATTTGCACTCTTTGTCCCGGATATTGCATCTGCTCGTATGGTTTAGGTATATA
>JAZNOA010000073.1:0-67038 GCA_045580545.1 Acutalibacteraceae bacterium
CTCCTTGGCTCACAGAACGACATGGCTACGATCCGACTTCGAGATAGTTTCCTCTAAAGGGGAGCCGAAAACAGGCTTTTTTGGCAGACTGAAGCGGCTACCCATCAGTTGGGTAGCCGCTTTGAGAGTGTCGACAAAGTCGCCGATACCACCCACGTAGCATTGAAACCCGCCTATCGGCGGGTTTCAATTATAAGGGGTTTTCTGACGCTTATGTCGCCGGAAAATCAAAAAGACTAATAATAGATAACAATTAAAAAGAATGTAGATAAACTATATCTTTATACGTAATATTCATTATGTTTCCTTTAATTTTATCATAGTATAACCTATCTACATGGCATATAATTCTGCGGTTTCTTTATTTCTGTATTCGTGTTTTTCGTAATAGCCGATAAGTTGACCGTCATCGTCACGCAAGGCAACCATATAAACATCTCTATTATCTTTATCTTTATGAGAAATATAAACAACATTATTTTCCTTGCTTTCTTTAAACCAAGCAACCACACGATCAATCTTCTCATTTGACTCGGCATTGTGGCAAGACTTTATGTTTTTGCCTATAATACTAATCCTATAATGCCTGACAGATGCGGGATTCATATACACCACAGTATGCTCTAAATCGCAAATAATAACTGGTGTCCTGTCGGCGTCTATTACGCTTTTAAAAAAATATATTTAAATTCATTCTATTTCTCCTTTATGCTATTTCCACCTGACACATTTGCATGGTCTTTAATGCAGCATCATGGCTCTCGGGGGTTACACCGGCACAACAACTTGAATCTACTTTCACCTCGGCATCGGGGAACATTGCTTTAATGATAAGAGCATTTGAAACCACGCATATATCAGTACAGAGTCCAACAAGTTCAACCCTCTCGAGTTTCTCCTCGTTCCAATGCGGCCAACCGAAATTTGGTTTATCTATGATTTTTGAGCCCTCAACATAAAGACCGTCTGCAATTTCCCAACCTTTGGTGCCTTTAATACAGTGCGGGACAGGAAGATTTTTTCCCTCTGTTGTTTGAAGATAATCTTCACGGTGTGTATCTCTTGTGAAAATAATCTCATCGCCGTTTTTTTCATATTCTTCGATTTTTTCTTTAACCTTTGGAACGATGGCAACCGCTTCTTTTGTGCCGAGTGCCATATCAATAAAATCGTTCTGCATATCTACCACAATCAATGTTCTTTTCATTGTTTGACCTCCGAAAATTCTTTTGAAAAATCTTTATTTACAAATTCATTATACTGCAACCTAAAGTTTAGCGCCGCTATAAAAGAACGGTTTATGCTGTGTATTTCTTTTAAAGAGAAAATCTGTCAATTTCCTCAAGTTCTTCTTTTGTGAAAGAGGTGTTAACGGTTGCTTTAATATTATCAAGAATCTGTGAAGGCTTTGAGGCGCCTATCAGCACAGAGGTCACTTCCCCATCCTTTAAAATCCAGGAAAGTGCCATTTCCGCTAAGGTCTGACCTCTACGCTTTGCAATTTCCGAAAGCCCTCTGATTTTAGCAAGTTTTTCTTCGGTAATAGCCGAGGAATTTAAAAATCTGCCGTCGGTTTTAATACGGCTGTCCTCTGGGATACCCTTTAAATAACGGTCGGTCAAAATACCTTGTGCCAAAGGACTGAAGGCAATAATTCCTTTTTTAAGGCGTACTGCGGTTTCCTTAAGTCCGTTTTGCTCGATTGTGCGGTCAAAAATCGAATAGCGGTTCTGGTTTATAACAAAGGGACAATGAAGTTCATTTAAAATTTCGGTTGCTTTAGAGAGTCTTTCACCGTCATAGTTTGAAAGTCCTACATATAAAGCCTTACCGCTGTTAACTGCAGAAGCGAGAGCACCCATAGTTTCTTCAAGGGGAGTTTCCGGGTCGGGACGGTGGTGATAGAAAATATCCACATATTGGAGTCCCATACGTTTAAGGCTGGCATCTAAACTCGAAAGCAGGTATTTTCGGCTACCCCAGTCACCGTAGGGTCCGTCCCACATAGTGTATCCCGCTTTTGTGCTGATTATCATTTCGTCACGGTAGGCCGACATTTCTTCCCGAAGAATTCTACCGAAATTCTTTTCGGCACTGCCCGCCTCGGGTCCGTAGTTATTAGCAAGGTCAAAATGGGTTATTCCGTTATCAAAAGCGGTAAAGCACATTTCTTTCATATTGTCATACCGTGCATTGTCGCCAAAATTATGCCAAAGTCCCAGAGAAACCGCAGGCAGTTTTAAACCGCTTGCTCCCGAACGGTTAAAAACAGCGTTTTCATACCTTTTTTCATTTGCATTATACATAATTATCCTCCTAATCTATTGAAACCTGAACAGTATTTTCTGAATATCATTATCAAATATATTTTCCTTTGTAACCGTTGTTACATCTGTATAAATCTCTCTACTCGGTAAACTTTCACCGGAAATTAAGGCGGCCGCCTTTTCGACCCCTAAATATCCAATCGCAAAAGGATTTTGAACAATTAGGGCATCCATTTCGCCCGTTTCAAGCATACCCACAGAGATTAAGTTGCTGTCAAATCCGACAGAACGAACTTTTTTAGACAGCCCGAGATTCTTAACAGCGTTTCCCACTCCTAAGGTCATCCATTCGTTAAAGCCGACAATGACATTTATGCGTGGATTCTGCCTTAATAGTTTTTCTGCCGCCGCAGTAGCACTTTCCTCATTGCTCTCTGCGGTAACCGAAGCGGCAATCCGAGCATTGGAAACGGTGCCAATATATTCACGGAAACCTTTCTCACGCTGATTGCCGTTATCGGTATTGGCATTATAATTTACAAGCCCAATAATTATTTCCGAATCGGCGGAAAAGCCGTCCACCGCTGCCTTGCCTGCCTCTTTACCTGCGGCAATATTGTCCGTTCCTATAAACAGACTTACCGCATCGGAATTTACATCGCTGTCAATAGCAATAACCTTAACGCCCTCTCGAACTGCGGCGTTAACGGTTTCAACCGAATTATTGTAATCTATTGCCGAAAGCACTATGGCATCCGCCCCGTTTTTCACTGCGTTTTCAATAAGGGAGTTCTGGGCGTAATAGTTCTCCTCGTTTTCAGGACCTTCAAATGTTACTGTAACATTGTACTCAGTTGCGGCGGAAAGCACCCCGTTATTGACATTGTGCCAAAAATCTGAGTTTACCGCCTTCGCAATTACGGCGATGTATTCTTTCGAGTCGGTTTTAGAGCAGGCACAAAGACAGACTGTCATTGAAAAAGCCAAAACAAGTGAAACTATTTTTTTAGGGTTCATTTTGTGCCTCCTTATATATTTTGGGAATACGCACCGTCACGGTTGTGCCAACATCAAGTTCACTTTCAATGCTCAGCCCGTATTTTTCGCCAAAGTAAATTTTAAGCCGGTCGTTAACGTTTTTAACCCCTATTCCGCCTGAATCACTGCGGTCTTTAGCCAGTATTTTTCCGCATTGCTCCTTGGTCATACCCACCCCGTTATCCGAAACTGTGATTAAAATATCATTGTCTGTGTCCTCTGCGGGCTTTATCGTGATTTTTATTTCGCCCTCGTCCACCATACGGTCAATACCGTGATAAATGGCATTTTCGATAAGAGGCTGGATTGTTATCTTATTGCAAAGGCAGTCCATAAGTTCATCACTTGCATCTATCGAGTAGGAAAACTGACTGCGATAGCGATAACTTTGTATTATCATGTAATTTTCAGCGTGTTGCAGTTCTTCCTTTATCGTGATAAGTTCTCTGCCACGGCTTATACTTATTCTAAAGAGGCGTGCCAAGGCCCTTACCATCTCCGCTGCATCTTTAGTATTACCCTGCTCGCACATCCATTGAATCGAGTCAAGAGTATTATAGAGGAAATGGGGATTGATTTGTGCCTGAAGTGCCTTAAGTTCGGTTTTTCTAAGTTCTTTTTCCTCTCTGTGAACACACTCCATAAGGTTTTGTATGGTCTTCGCCATATGTTCAAAAGACGAGGAAATGATTCTGAGTTCGGCTACCGATTCGGTTCCGCCCGAATAACGAAAATTTTCCGCCTGATTTTCGAAGGTATTCATAGCCTTAATAAGGGAACGCACAGGGGCGTTTATTATTTTTGAATATACCCTCAAAACAATCAAAGCAATTATTCCGCAGAATAAAAACGATATTGCGATACTAAAGACAATTTGGGTTCTTCTTTCCACCGCAAGTTCATCGGTGAAACTCAGTCCTACAACCCTCCAATGACCGCTTTGGGTGGTTGTTAGAGTGTATATAACGTTTTTATCAAAATGCACCCCGTCCGAAAATTCATTGATAAAGTCGGTGTTTTCACTCTTGATTCCCGAAAAAATCAACTGTTGCTGGGGGTGATATATAATATTTCCGTCGCAGTCGGTTATAAAACAGTAGCCGCGTCTTCCTATGCCTACATTATCTATATATTTTGCGATTTCCGAAAACTCGTAATCTATTGCGATATATACACCGTTCTCCAAAACAGGGGTATCGGCTTTAGACGCAAGGGTGACAACCCAAGGGTATCTACTATCAAAAATGGTCTGGACGTGGGGTTTTGAAATTGCAAAGTCCTCGGCCGATTCCAAAAGTGACTTTTCAAATGAAAGGTCCTTATAAATTTGTTTTTTAATAGAGGTATCGCCGTTTGTGGCGGCGATTATATCCCCGTTTTCACCGTAAACCGTAACTGCGTAAATATCCTTTTGCATACGGGTTATTACCGAAATCTTATTGTAAAAATCCTCGCTGTCTGAACAGTCGCCGACGGTTTCTTCGATAAATTCAAGTTTTTGACGCATTGAATCAAGATTGTTGTTAACCGCAAGAGCAACCTGACCTACCGCCTGTTCGGAACTTAATTTTGCGTTCTTTAAAAGGGCGGTACTGTAAAGTACGGAAAAAATCGCAATGCACACCGAAACCGAAACAACGCACGCCGCTATAATCGAAATAATACTCATTTCCGACAAACTTAAAGAAAATTTTCGGAGTTCTATTTTCATTATTCTTCACTCCTGGTAACGCTTCTTACTTTATTAGGCGAGTCACCGTAAAACCTTTTAAAGCAATAACTGAAATAATGCTGGTCGCTGTATCCACACCTTTCGGATATTTCAAGTACCTTCAAATTGGTGCATATAAGCATCTCGTGTGCCGCCTTCATTCTCCGCTCGGTAAGAAGTGTTACAAAGTTCTTTTTCTTGTACTTTTTGATGAGTGAACTTAGATAATTCGGGCTGACACAAAGTTCATTACTAACGCCCGTAAGAGAAAGGTTTTCATCCGAATACTGCTCATCAATAATTTGGAGAGCCTTGTCACACAGAACCTCTGTATCCCTCTTCTGTGAACTGGAGATTAGTTTTCGTGCCTGTCTGCAAAAGGTAATCAGTTCGTTTTTCATCACACTTTCGCTGGTGTGTGAAGTAATTCGTGCAAAAATCGGATTTGTGGCGAAAAGTTCGGAAATCTCCAATTTTTTGGAAGCCGAACTTACAACCCTGTAAACCGTTGCTATTATCTGCATAACAAGCAGACTTGCGTTTTCGGGGGTGTTGCTTTCGTAAAGCCCGTTAATAAAATTCTCAAGTTGGTCATCACCGCCCACCTTTAACAACTGCTCAAGTTTCGAGGCAGATTTTTCCGCACGATCTATTTCAAGTTCGCTGTTTCTTTCCTGGTCATTGATAAAGCGTACCTCTCCCGCACCGTCCGAAGTATAGCGTCTTGCGGCTATCGCCTGAAAATACGCACCAGAACATTCCGAAAGAAATGAAAATTCACGGCTAACACCTATTGTGCAGGTTTCATTAAGAATTCTCTTTGCGGTTTGCACTATTTCAAGCAAAGGCAGTTCTAAAATATTTGAAAGTTCCCCCTCACTGGTTATTACTGCGAAGGTTACTGCCCTACCGTAAACAATAAAACTTTCCGAATGAATATATCGAGAAAAGACCGAATCCAAAAAATCAGTGTGGGATTTAACGGTTTTTGTTATCCCGTCCGCATTCTTAAACTTTGCAACCAAAACGGCAAATCGTGGATTTACACAGTTTTCTTTAATTATTCCAAGTGCCTTTGCAGTGTTAAAAAGTTCCCTGTCATCAGGTTGCACCTCATTACTGCCGAGCATTAACGGAATCAAAAAATTGTATACCGAAAGTTCACGAATCTGTTCTTCGGTTCCGATACTGTGTGCCTTAGAAACCACTGAAAACCGCTCGTCCATACGACTGTGAATTTTGACAAGTTCCTTTGTCATTTCAGCAGGAGAAATGGGCTTTAAAAGATAACTTATAATATTATAATTTATAGCGGTCTGAGCATATTCAAAACTGTCATACCCACTTAAAATCACAACCTGTGTGGCGGGTCTAACTTCCCTTACCTTTGCCGCCAACTCAAGCCCGGAAATAAGAGGCATTTTAATGTCGGTAAGAATCAAATCGGGTTCCAGCATTTCGAGTAAATCCAACGCCTCAACACCGTTTTCCGCTTCACCGATAACTTCAAAGCCTGCCGAAAACCAATCCACACGGTCAATAAGTGCCCTGCGCTGATCATACTCGTCCTCTACCACAAGTACAGAATATTTCACGGATTTTTCCTCCTGTATTTTTCTTTACGGTTTTTATTATAACATTAAATCGTATAAAGTGCAAAACGTATTTATTAACTCAGCAAAAAAGCGTTCGGATACTCGAACGCCTTTAGTTTTATCATTTAGCCTTTTCCCAACCCGCATAAAGTGTCATACTTCCGGTTACGAAATCGGTTTTTATATCAAAACTTTCAGTACAGTCACGGTCGGTATACCAACCTGTGAATTTATATCCCTCTTTAACAGGTTCTTCTTTAATATCCACGGTTTGTGAATGCATAACCTTAACGCTTTCAATATAAGAACCGCCGTTAGTATTAAATTTTACGGTGAATCCGTTGTGTTTTACGATAAATACTGTCGCCGCCACAAGCAAAACGATAAATACCGAAACCATAATATTTGCAGTTTTAACGGACATTTTAACCTTTGCATACAAACCGCCTGTTTTACCCTGTTTATCGGTATTCTTTCCGTTTTCCATATTCTTCATCGCCTCTTATATTTGTTAATTATTTACGTGCAAGATATTTACGCATATCAATAGAGCAAGCAACAAGGATTATAAGACCCTTGATAACATAAAGCATATTAGCGTCAACCGAAAGGAAGTTAAGACCAACGAATATAATCTGTAAAAGGAATACGCCTATTACAATACCGCTAATCTTACCGGTACCGCCTACAAAGGATACACCGCCGATAACGCAGGCAGCAATAGCGTCTGCCTCGTAGTTAAGACCTGTATTTGCTGAACAGGAAGCAATTCTTGCACCTTCAATAAATCCTGTGATACCGTACATAGCACCTGCAAGCACGAATACCAAAACGATTGTCCAAAATACATTTACGCCCGAAACATTTGCAGCCTCTTCGTTAGAACCTACCGCAAACATATTTTTACCGAATTTGGTTTTATTCCAGATAACCCACATAATTGCGGTAAGGATTATGGAATAAAGCACATATTTGGGAACGGCTACACCGCCAACGGTAAAGAGTGTTCCTCTAACAAAATCGGTATAAGAAGAGTCGAGTCCCGAAAGGGTTTGACCGTTGTTTCCGCCGAGCATTAAATACATAAGCACAAGACCGAAAACAATAAGTTGGGTTGAAAGGGTTACGATGAACGGATGAAGTTTAAATTTTGCAACAAAGAAACCGTTTACAAAACCGATAACAGCACCTACTGCTATAACTGCCAAAAGCACAACCCAAAGCGGCACAACAGCGAGGTTCGGGAATATTTTGTTAGCATATCCGGTCATCTGCAAAAGCGATGCGGCAATACACGCAGTTAATCCTACGCATCGACCTGCCGAAATATCGGTTCCCGTAAGAACTATCGCTCCGCCGATACCTAACGCTATGGGAAGTTTAGCGGCAGTGAGTGAAATAATGTTAACTATGGATGAAACCGACAAAAAAGCCGGAACCTGAATTGCTATGTAGATTATTGCCAACACAATGATTATATACATAGCGTTATTGAACAAAAGGTCGCTTATTGCTCTGCGTTTATCCGCACCGGACTTTGATTTAAAATCGTCGATAGCGGCATTTATGCGTCCTTTTCTTTTGATATTATCAACTGACATATTTTAGTTCCCCCATTTACGCAAATTTAGCGGCAAGTGTCATAATTTCTTCTTGGGTAGTATTTTTTGCGTCTACTTCACCCGCAAGTCTGCCGCCCGACATAACAAGTATCCTGTCACAAACACCTAAGAGTTCCGGCATTTCAGAAGATACCATTATTACCGTCTTGCCCTTTGAAGCAAGGTCGATTATCAATTCGTAAATTTCGTATTTGGCACCTACATCTATACCTCTTGTCGGCTCGTCAAGCAACAGCACCGTAGGTTCTGTTAAAAGCCAACGCCCCAAAATAACCTTTTGCTGGTTACCGCCCGAAAGAGAGCGAATTTTTGTCTCCTGGGTAGGAGTTTTAATGTGCATTGAATTTATACACCAATCGGTGTTCTTTTTCATCTTGCCTTTGCTTAAAAGCGGACCTGCCTGACATTTTTTCAAGCTTGAAATAACCGCATTTTCACGAATATTCAGTATTCCGAAAATACCCGTTGCCCGCCTTTCCTCGGTGAGCAGTGCAAATCCGTTTTTAATTGACTCTCTGGCATTGCGGTTTTTAATGGGCTTGCCGTTTAAGGTCAGCGTACCGCTTCGTCTTGTGGCAACGCCAAAAAGATTTTCGAGGAGTTCTGTTCTGCCGGAACTGTCAAGTCCTGCAACTCCGATTATTTCACCCTTCCTTGCCGAAAACGAAACATCACGAAGTTTGGAATATTCGGCAGATAGGTCTTTAACATCAAGCAAAACATCGCCTATTTGGTTTGTTTTAGGCGGATAAAGATTAGTGAGTTCTCTGCCCACCATTAGTTTAATAATATCGTCGGTGGTGAGATCTTTTGCCTGTTCGGTTGCAATCCACTTACCGTCACGCATTATTGTAACTTCGTCCGAAATCCGAAGTATTTCCGCCATTTTGTGTGAAATATAGATAATTCCGCAACCTTGGTCACGAAGCATATTGATGATTTTAAAAAGGTGCTCAACCTCTTCCTCTGTGAGTGAGGAGGTCGGTTCATCGAACACAATTATCTTTGAATTATATGAAACGGCCTTTGCTATTTCCACCATCTGCCTTTGAGAAACCGGCATACGGCTCATAACCGTTTTGGGGTCAACATCAATTTCCAATTTATTGAAAACTTCTTTTGTCGCATCGTACATTTTCTTTTCACTGGTAATAGGAACACCCTTAGCGACTGTTGGGAAACGTCCTAACCACATATTGTCCATTACATTGCGTTTTAGTGCTTGGTTTAGTTCCTGATGCACCATTGCCACACCGTTTTCCAGTGCTTCCTTGGAATTTTTAAAGTTTATTTCTTTACCCTCAAGGTAAATTTTTCCGCCGTCTTTTGCATACACGCCGAAAAGACATTTCATAAGTGTAGATTTTCCTGCGCCGTTTTCACCCATAAGAGCATGAACAGTACCTGCTTTTACGGTAAGACTTACATTGTCAAGTGCCTTTACACCCGGAAATGCCTTGTCGATATTTTCCATTCTGAGAAGAACGGGCTTGTTTTCGCTTTCACGGACGCTGTTGTTTACTATTTCGTTATTAGCCATAAAAACTCGTCCCCTGTCCGTTTTGGTTTACTCCGTTTTGGGGCAGTCCAAATGACTGCCCCTTTAATCAGGAATTATAGATTATTTGCCTGTGTAAACACCGTAAGGTATATTAACTCTCCAAGTGCCTACAACATTCTCGGTATCAACACCGTCAAACTTTTCTTTTTCACCGAAGAAGTTCTGGGTTATAGTAGTAATAGTATTTGCCATACCGTCGGCATCCTGCTTGATTGTACCGATCATAGAGCCCTTGTCGATAGCGTCTTTTGCGGCGTCGGTAGCGTCAACACCAAATACGGGGATAACCTTTGTGCCTTCTTTGTTGTAACCTGCGGTCTGAAGTGCTGAAACTGCACCTAAAGCCATTTCGTCGTTGTTAGCGATTACAAGTTCAACCATATTTTTGTTTGATTCACTATACTGTGAAAGAATGGTATTCATATAATCGGTTGCAGCGGCAGATGACCAACCGCCTGTCTGGTCAACAAGGTATTTATTGGAGTTTTTAGCATCATAAAATTCGAGTTTGGATTTTCCTGCTTCTGTGAGCACCTTATCGGCATCTTCAACACCGTACTGTGTACGGGCGATAGCCTCCATATTGCCTTCCTGACCTTTGAACATTACATAACTGATTTTGCCGTCGCCGTTTAGGTCAACCTTGTCAAAGTTTTCAACAAGATATTTACCTATCATTTCGCCCTGTAAATGACCTGCCATTTCATAGTCGGTACCTACAAATACGCACTTGTCATAACTGCTTACTACAGATTCTTCAACAGAACGGTTGAAGAAAATTACCGGTACATTTTTAGCCTTAGCCTGATCGATAATGTTCTGAGCGGCATCGTTTGAACCTGTGTCAACAACATTTACGATAAGAAGTTTGGAACCTTTGGAAAGAGCGGTTGTAACCTGCTCGGTCTGGGTTGTCTGGCTGTTGTTAGCGTCATAGTTCTGATACTTAAGACCTGCATCGGTGAGGAGTTTATCCATTGCCGAACGAACGCTGGAAATATATGTATCGCCGTAATTATAATAAAATACCGATACTTCGCCTTCCTTGTTGTCTTTTCCGGAACCACCGCAAGCGGCAAGTCCCAAAACTAAAACGATAGCCAAAAGTGTTGCCAATAGTTTTTTCATTTCAATTACCTCCTTATTTTACGACATCTTCTGTCGTTGGTTATATTATATATATTAAAACCGGTAATTGAAATGCAGTTTTTTATTAAAAATGTATAAAAATTTATCAAATAGTTAATTTTAATTGTAAAATTATTCCTTAATAGGAAAATTTTCATTTTCATTCAAAAAAGGTGGAGTTTATTTGCCAAGAAATCTATGCAAAGCTCATTATGTACAACTTCACCGAACTCATTACCTCGCACGTAATTGTTCAAAAGCTTAATACTAAATATGTATACAAAGCTAATTTTACAGTTGCGGTACATCTTTGCAGACAACTATTTCTTGGAAATATATCTCCACCTGATTTAGAAGCTCTTATTCGAAAGAATGTTTCACCCGTTCGACCTGGCAGAAGCAGACCTCGAAATTTGACCACAAAATATGCGGTTAGCTTCCTTTACAAAGTAGCATAAATTCTTTATTTTGTACAGTATTTTTTGCTGATTTTTTAAATCGGCTTTTTCCTTATGCCTTTTTTACATAAAAACACACTTAAAACTGTTTCTCAGTCCTAAGTGTGTTTTATTTTGCTGTTTCTCCCTATTAGCAATCTCTTAACTTAATGACATTGCCCGTTTGGGTGGATTTTGTCGTTTTAGTTATAACATTTCTTACAGGGGGTGAAGCCTTCGGAGATTGCTTGGGTCTTTGATATGTATCGGGGGTCGTCCATGTTGCTGCAGATGGACTTTGAGTGATACTTCGTGCCGCCCTTTGTGAGTACCCATACCATTTCCTCTCTCTCGTAGGAGGGGTCAAGTATGTAGCAGGAGGTGCAGTAGCCATTATCGTAGCTGTGGCCCTTAGCCGTACCCTCGGTCGCGGAGCAGGATGAGCACTTTTTCGGGCTCGTGCAGGTTGCGCTCTCCCAGCTATGTCCGTTTGCCGATCCCTCGGTCTTTCCGCAGGAAAGGCAGGTCTTGGGCGCTGTGCAGGTTGCAAGGAGGAAATTATGCTCGTGGACCGTTGTTTCAGGCGCCTTTTCGGTTTCGGGTGTCTTTTCGGTCTCGGGAGACTTCAGATCCTCAACGCTTCCCAAGGTTTCGGGAGCATTTGTCGTATCGGGAGATTTTGTGGTCTCCTCGTCCTTAGCGGGCTCTCTGTTTATAAAATCAAGCGTGCCTGTGGTTTCTGTTGCCGTATCCTTTTCGATGGATACGATATCGTCCGTCCCGTCGGTTTCAGAAAAGCAGGAGTTTAGAAGGCCGAGGGAGAGGATTACTGCAAGAATCAGGGCAAAAACAGCCGAAAATCTTTTAAATTTCATGATTTTATCCTTTCACTATTCCCTCAAGCTCTGCCATTTTCTCCCGTGTAGGCTCGGGGAGGTGGCCGAAAGGGAAAACAAGGCCCATATTATCGTATTTCGTCTGGCAAATTTTGCGGAAGGGCAAAAGCTCCACCTTATCGATGCAGGGGTGAGCTTTTATTATCTCGCGAAGGGCCACAGCATTTTTTTTCGTATCGTTTACTGTGGGAATAATGACCTGTCTTACGGTCGTGGGGATGCCCTTATCGTTGAGATAATCGAGAAATTCAAGGGTCGGCGCAATAGAACAGCCGACGTTTTCGCGGTACTCGCTGTCGGTGGTGTATTTCACGTCAAGAAGCACCCTGTCGGTATGGGAGAGAAGCTCCCGTACTTTATCGTTAAGGACGATACCGGAGGTATCGAGGCAGGTGTTGATCTTCTTTTCGTGGCAAAGCCTGAATATCTCAGTGCAGAACTCAGTCTGCATGAGAGGCTCGCCGCCGGAGAGGGTGATGCCGCCTTTCTCGCCGAAATATTCGCGGTATCTTTCCGCTCTTTTCACTATATCCTCGGCAGTATACTCAGTTCCCGCCATAGGGTTCCAGGTATCGGGATTATGGCAGCACCTGCATCTGAGGGGACAGCCCGAAAGGAACGCTACGAAGCGTACCCCCGGGCCGTCTACTGTACCGAGACTCTGTATGGAATGGACCTTTCCTATCATACAGACTCGTGGAATGTTCTGGAGATAACCTCTTTCTGCTGCTCACGGGAGAGCTTATTGAAGTTAACTGCATAACCGGAAACACGGATGGTGAGGTTAGGATAATCCTCGGGATTCTCATATGCCTTGATGAGAGTTTCGCGGTTGAGAACGTTGATATTGATATGATGTGCCTTCTTTGCGAAGTAGCCGTCAAGAATTGCAACAAGGTTTGTGATTCTCTCGTCCTCAGACTTTCCGAGCGCATCGGGAGTGATGGAGAAGGTATTGGAGATACCGTCGCGGCAGTCCTCATAGCAAAGCTTTGCAACGGAGTTGAGGGATGCGAGAGCACCGTTCTCTTCTCTGTTGTGCATGGGGTTTGCGCCGGGGGCGAAGGGAGCGCCGTCAGCGCGGCCGTCGGGAGTAGCTCCGGTATTCTTACCGTACATTACGTTTGAAGTGATAGTAAGAACGGAGAGAGTATGTGTTGCGTTTCTGTGTGTGGGAGTCTTTCTGAGCTCTGTGATGACCTTGTGAGTCATATCGCGAGCGATAAGGTCAACGCGGTCGTCGTCGTTACCGTACTTGGGGAAGTCACCCTCGCGCTCAAAGTCAACGATATAGCCGAGAGCATCCTTAACGGGAGTGATCTTTGCGTACTTGATAGCGGAAAGAGAGTCTGTAACAACGGAAAGACCTGCGATACCGAATGCCATAAGACGGTCAACGTCAGTATCGTGGAGAGCCATCTGAGACTTTTCGTATGCATACTTATCGTGCATATAATGGATGAGGTTCATTGTATTAACGTAGAGACGGCTCAGCCATTCGATGTAGATGTTGAAGCGCTCCATTACTGCGTCAAATTCAAGAGTTTCGCCGTCCATAACGGGCATCTGAGGTCCGATGTGGATACCTGTTGTGGTATCGTAGCCGCCGTTGAGGGCGATGAGAAGGAGCTTTGCAAGGTTTGCACGGGCGCCGAAGAACTGCATCTGCTTACCAATCTCCATTGCGGAAACACAGCATGCGATAGCATAGTCGTCACCGTGGTGGGGACGCATAATATCGTCGTTTTCGTACTGGATGGAGTCTGTATCGGAGGAAACCTTTGCGCAGAAGCGCTTGAAGCTTTCGGGAAGTCCCTGAGACCAGAGGATCGTGAGGTTAGGCTCGGGAGAGGGTCCGAGAGTATAGAGAGTGTTGAGCATACGGAAGGAGCTCTTTGTAACGAGAGTGCGTCCATCGCAACCCATACCGCCTACAGCCTCTGTGATCCACATGGGGTCACCGCCGAAGAGCTCGTTATACTCGGGAGTTCTCAAGTGGCGTGCAATACGAAGCTTGATAACGAAATCGTCCATAAGCTCCTGTGCGCCCTGTTCTGTGAGAGTGCCGTTTGCGATATCGCGCTCGAAGTAGATATCAAAGAATGTTGCAACACGGCCGAGAGACATAGCTGCACCGTTCTGCTCCTTGATAGCTCCGAGGTATGCGAAATATGTCCATTGAACAGCCTCGCGTGCATTCTTTGCAGGCTCGCTGATATCGTAGCCGTACATAGCCGCCATTTCTTTGAGGAAGCCAAGGAAGGTGATCTGCTGGAAAAGCTCCTCGGAGAGGCGTGCATCCTCAAAGTTGAAGTTGTGCTCTGCGAGAGCCTTCTTGTCCTTCTTCTTTTCAGCAATAAGGCGGTCAACGCCGTAGAGAGCAACACGGCGGTAGTCACCGATGATTCGGCCGCGGCCGTATGCATCGGGAAGACCTGTGATAACGTGGCACTTTCTTGCCGCTCTCATCTCGTCTGTATAAACACGGAAAACGCCGTCGTTGTGAGTTGTTCTGTATTTGAACTCGTCCTCAACCTTGTCGGAGAGGCGATAGCCGTAAGCAGAGCAAGCCTGACGTGCCATACGGATGCCGCCGAAGGGGTTAACGCCGCGCTTTAAGGGTGCGTCTGTCTGCATACCGACGATAAGCTCGCTGTCCTTGTCGATATATCCAGGAGCGTAAGCGCAGAGGGAGGATACTGTGTCAGTATCAACGTCGAGAACGCCGTCGCGCTGTCTTTCAAGCTTGAAAAGCTCCTGAACCTTTTCCATGAGAGCCTTTGTGCGCTCTGTTGCGCCGGAGAGGAAGCTCTCGTCTCCTGTATATTCCTTATAGTTTGTCTGTATAAAGTCGCGAACGTTGATCTCGTCCTGCCACTTTCCTGCATTAAAACCGTTCCAATTTGTGTGTGTCATAATACCGAATCCTTTCTTTGTGCCGGTTTGCGATAAAAAAGGGCAAACCAGCTCTTAAATGAACTGAGTTTGCCCAGACGGTCGGCGTATTGCAATTACACTCCCCCGCGGTGACCCGCGATTTCCGTCAGTCATGTAAAAGCTCTACAATTATTATACAATGTATTTATAAGTTTGTCAATAACGCTGTTCTTGGAGCAATTGCTGTTCTTGGAGCAATTGCTGATTTATCTACATTTTCAGATTTGGTTCAAGTTTAAATGCTTTGGCTGCAATAGTCTAAATTTATTCTTTTCAAACTCTATTAGTCCCTCATCACGCATTTTGCAAAGTTCATTAGACATTGCACTTCGGTCAACCGACAGAAAATCGGCAAGCTGTTGGCGGACTTACTGCAGTTCTCGTTTTTGCGGCAGTTGTAATCGCTTTGATTATGAACACCAACAAGAAAATGAAGACCGAGTACGCATTGGGTTAAAATTATGGAAAACTTTATTATAGTTGTAATACTACTTGCAATCATAGTCGGTATTGTTCTCTACCTTGTAAGGCAAAAGAAAAAAGGTGTTAAATGTGTGGGCTGTCCACACTCAGGCAAATGCAACGGTAATTGTGGCGGTAATTGCACCGATAATCATCAGAAGTAGTTTTAAGGGAGTGTGTTTAGTCGGAACACACTCCCTTTTTTAAAAATAAGAGGTACGCTATTACTAATAATACAATTTCGACCCCTCCCATATCCGATATTTGTTGGCACTTAAACGGCTTGGCGGAGAAAACGGGATAAGAAGCATAGATATAGCAAAGAATTTAAACCTATCAAAGGTAAGGGGCTGACGCTCGTGATTTTTCTCACTTGCGACAGCCCCTTTTCATGTGCTGTTCCTTATTGAACAAGATTTTTGGCACGCTGAAAGGGATGAATCCACCTTACGGTGTATTCCGTCCTTGTGGCACAGCCACTGCGGACTTCGAGTCTAAAAACAGTCCACAGGACTGTTTTTTTAACGCCTCTCACCCTCTCAGGGTTCGAATCCCTTTCTAATATAAAAGAGAAAGAAACAACCTGAAGGCCATTTCTTTCTCTTTGGCACGCTGAAAGGGATTCGAACCCCCGACCCTCTGCTTAGAAGGCAGATGCTCTATCCAACTGAGCTATCAGCGCATATTGTAAACTTTACAACGATAGGTATTATAACACAAACATTTTCAATAATCAAGTATTTTTTTATTATTTTGAAAATTTTAAGGCTTACCGATTGGTAAGCCTTAAACAACAATCAGATTTCCTTGGTCCAGCCGTAGGTATCCTCGAGTTTGCCCCACTGAATACCTGTCAAGGTATCGTAAAGCATTTGGGTAATTTTACCTATTTCGCCGTTGTTAATATTATACTTAACATTTTTATAACAAAGTTCACCGATTGGGGAAACAACTGCGGCAGTACCGCAACCCCAAGCCTCTTTAAGGGTGCCGTTTTTAAGAGCCTCGCCCAGTTCGTCAACGCTTAATAGTCTTTCGCTTACCTTATAGCCCTTATCTTTGAGAACCTCGATGCAGGACTTTCTGGTAATTCCGGGGAGAATTGAACCCGAAAGCATAGGAGTAACGATTTCGTCGCCGATTTTGAACATAACGTTCATAGCACCGACTTCTTCAATATACTTTCTCTCAACACCGTCGAGCCAAAGTACCTGAGCATATCCCTGCTTAGCGGCTTTCTCGCCTGCCCTGTTAGATGCGGCATAGTTTCCTCCGCATTTAGCGTAACCCGTACCTCCGCGGACTGCACGGACATCTTCGTCCTCAATCATAATCTTAACAGGGTTAATACCCTCGGCATAATAACTGCCAACGGGTGAAGCGATTATAATATATGTTGCATTATGAACAGCGTGAACGCCCAAAGATTCGTCATTACCGAACATAAAAGGTCTAAGGTAGAGTGATGTACCCTCGTCAGAGGGGGTCCAATCCTGTTCGAGTTCAACGAACTTAGTCAAAATTTCCATTGCCATATCCTCGGGAATTTGAGGGAGACAAAGTCTTTCGGCGGAGTTATTCATTCTGCGAATATTTTCGATAGGTCTGAAAAGTTGAACCTTTCCGTCCTTTCGGCGATAAGCCTTAAGTCCCTCAAAAATTTCAGAACCGTAATGCAAAACTGTTGATGCGGGGTGAATAGACAAATTTTCAAAAGGAACAATTCGTTGATTATACCAACCCTTTTCACTGTTCCAGTCCATTATAAACATATGGTCGGTGAAAATTCTACCGAAACCCAATGTGCTGCTATCGGGTTTTTCCTTTAAAACAGAAGCCTTTATGATTTTGATTTCCATATTTAGTTCTCCTTTCCAAATTGTAAAGCATTTCGCAAATCTTAATGTGGAAACCGCAATGATTGACATCACGTCCGTAGGGTAAATTCGGTGTTACCTGATCGGGCAAAAAAGAATAAACGCCCGTCCCAAAGAATTGACTTTGAGACGAGCAATGAATATTTCCATATACCCGCGGTACCACTCAAATTGCAGTTAAATGAACTGCCACTCAGGGTCCAACAACCTTTAATACCTTAACGCGGAAATCACGGAGAGGTTCTACTCGCCACCGGCTTTCTTCCTCTCGGCTCAGAAACTACAAACACAAACCTGACACCGATAACTCTCACCAAACGTTACCTCTCTAAAGATGTCTAAAGTATGTGAACTTTTCGTCAACGCCTTTAAAACGTCCATTATTTTACCACATTGATTTATTTTTGTCAATGTTTTTTTAAAAAAATTACGAAATGTCTCAAAAATTGTAATTTTTTGAAATTTATTTATTTACAAAGCGGTTAAAAGGTGGTATCATTATATTCGTATGAGGATGTTTTATATATCATATTTCAAATGTCTGTAAAACCACCTCAAAATATTTATTTAGGAGGAATTTTCAATGGCCAGAAAATTCAAGACCATGGACGGTAATAACGCTGCGGCTTATGTGTCTTATGCGTTTACCGAAGTAGCAGGTATTTATCCTATTACACCGTCCAGCCCTATGGCAGACTATGTTGATCAGTGGTCCGCTCAAGGGTTAAAAAACATTTTCGGAACAACCGTTAAGGTTTCCGAAATGCAGTCCGAAGCAGGTGCTGCAGGTACAGTTCACGGCTCTCTTAACGCCGGTGCACTCACCACAACCTACACCGCTTCTCAGGGACTTCTTCTTATGATTCCGAATATGTATAAAATCGCCGGTGAGTTACTCCCCTGCGTTTTCCACGTGTCTGCTCGTTGCGTAGCATCCCACGCTCTTAACATTTTCGGTGACCATTCTGACGTTTATGCTTGCCGTCAGACAGGTTTCGCAATGCTTGCCGAAACCAACCCTCAGGAAGTTATGGACCTTGCTGCCGTTGCCCACTTAGCAACCATTAAGTCCCGTGTTCCTTTCATCAACTTCTTTGACGGTTTCCGTACTTCTCACGAAATCCAGAAAATCCAGGTTTGGGATTATGAGGATTTGAAAGAGATGTGCGATATGGATGCAGTTGCTGCTTTCCGTAACCGTGCTCTTAATCCTGAGCATCCCGTTATGCGCGGTTCTCACGAAAACGGTGATATCTTCTTCCAGCACAGAGAGTCTTGCAACAAATATTATGATGCAACTCCCGCTATTGTTGAAGAGTATATGGATAAGGTTAATGCCAAACTCGGCACCGACTATAAACTTTTCAACTACTACGGTGCACCCGATGCTGAAAAGGTTATCGTTGCTATGGGCTCTATCTGCGACGTTGCAGAAGAGGTTATCGACTATTTAACCGCTGCAGGCGAAAAGGTAGGTCTTGTTAAGGTTCGTCTTTACAGACCTTTCTCTGCTGAGAAATTAGTTGAGGCTATTCCTGCAACCGTTAAGAAGATTGCCGTTCTTGACAGAACTAAGGAGCCCGGCTCTTTAGGTGAACCTTTGTACTTAGACGTTGTTACTGCTTTGGCAGTACAGGGCAGAAAGATTGACACTGTTATCGGCGGCCGTTACGGTCTCGGTTCTAAGGACACTCCCCCTGCCAGCATCTTCGCTGTTTATAAGGAACTCGGCAAGGACGAGCCTAAGGCTCAGTTCACTATCGGTATTAACGATGACGTTACCTGCCTCTCTCTCGACGAGGAAGAAGCACCCAACACCGCAGCAGAAGGCACTATCGAGTGCAAGTTCTGGGGTCTTGGCGGTGACGGTACCGTTGGTGCTAACAAAGACTCCATTAAGATTATCGGTGACCACACTGATAAATACGTTCAGGCTTACTTCCAGTATGACTCTAAGAAAACCGGCGGTATCACCATTTCCCACTTAAGATTTGGCGACAAGCCCATTAAGAGCCCCTACTATATCAATAAGGCTGACTTCGTTGCTTGCCACAACCCCTCTTATGTAATTAAGGGTTACAAGATGGTTAACGACGTTAAACCCGGCGGTGTATTCCTTATCAACTGCCAGTGGACTCCCGAAGAGTTAGACAAACATATGCCTGCTGAGGCTAAGCGTTACATTGCTAAGAACAATGTTCAACTTTACACAGTTAACGCTATCGACATTGCTGCTGAAATCGGTCTCGGTAAGCGTACCAACACCGTTTTGCAGTCTGCATTCTTCTCACTTTCTAAGGTTCTTCCTCCCGAAGAGGCTATCGGCTATATGAAGGAAAAAGCCCAGAAGTTTATGAAGAAGGGTATCGAAATCGTTCAGATGAACGAGAAGGCAATTGATGCCGGTGCTTCTGCTTACGTTAAGATAGACGTTCCCAGCAGTTGGGCTAACGCAGTTGACGAAAAAACCGCCGGCGGTGAAGAGGCTAACTCCAAACTTATCAAGATGGTTGACAGCATTATGAAACCTGTTGGTCTTATGGACGGTGACTCTCTCCCCGTTTCTGTATTTATGGACCATGCTGACGGTACCTTTGAGCAGGGTGCTTCCGCTCACGAAAAACGCGGTGTTGCCGTTATGGTTCCCGAGTGGAACAATGAAACCTGTATCGGTTGTAACAAGTGTGCATTTGTTTGCCCCCACGCTACAATCCGTCCTTTCGCTTTGTCTGAGGAAGAAAAGGCTAATGCTCCCGAGAATGCTAAGTTTGCCGTTAAGGAAAAACTTGTTACAAACAAAGGCTACTCCTTCGTTATGACTGTATCTCCCCTTGACTGTATGGGATGCGGAGTTTGTGTAGGCGAATGTCCCACCAACTCTCTTAAGATGGTTTCTCAGGAATCTCAGTTGGCACAGCAGGATGTATTTGATTACTGCGTTGCAAATGTTACCGAGAAAGAGGGCGTTGCCTCTGACGCTAACCTCATTGCTTCTCAGTTCAAGAAACCTTTGCTTGAGTTCTCAGGTTCTTGTGCCGGATGTGCCGAAACCGCTTATGCTCGTCTTGTTACCCAGTTGTTCGGTGATAAGATGTATATCTCCAACGCAACAGGTTGTTCTTCTATTTGGGGCGGCCCTGCTGCAACCTCTCCCTACACTGTAAATGCTGAGGGTCACGGTCCCGCTTGGGCTAACTCCCTGTTTGAGGACAATGCTGAGCACGGTTTCGGTATGTACCTCGGTCAGAAGTCCATCAGAGACGGTCTTGCTGCTCTTGTAAAAGAGATGGCTGAAAGCGACAAGGCTTCCGCTGAATTCAAGGCTGCTGCTGATAAATACTTTGAGACTTATAATGACACCAATAAGAACGAGGCTGCCGCTAAATCTCTTATTGCCCATATCGAAAAGGCTGAGAAGGATGGTTGCCCCACAGCCGCTGCTATTCTCGCTAAGAAAGAATACCTCTCCAAGAAGTCCATTTGGATCTTCGGCGGTGACGGTTGGGCATACGACATCGGTTTCGGCGGTGTTGACCACGTACTCGCCAGCGGTGAGAATGTAAACATCATGGTATTTGATACCGAGGTTTACTCCAACACCGGCGGTCAGGCTTCTAAGGCTTCCAACATCGGTCAGGTTGCTCAGTTCGCAGCCGCAGGTAAGGCTATCAACAAGAAGAGCCTTGCCGAAATCGCAATGTCTTACGGTTATGTATACGTTGCTCAGATCGCTATGGGTGCTGATATGAACCAGACCCTGAAGGCAATCAAAGAGGCTGAGGCTTACAATGGTCCTTCCATCGTAATCTGCTATTCACCCTGCGAAATGCACTCTATTAAGGGCGGTATGGTTAACTGCCAGAAAGAGATGCGTAGAGCAGTTGCAGCAGGTTACTGGGATATGTTCCGTTACAACCCCGCTCTTAAGGCAGAGGGCAAAAATCCCTTCTCTCTTGACAGCAAGCCTGCAACCGCAGACTATAAGGAGTTCATCCTTAACGAGGCTCGTTATTCTTCACTCACCCGCTCCTTCCCCGAGCGTGCTGAGGCACTCTTCGAGCAAGCAAGTGAGGCTGCAAAGGCTCGCCGTGCTCACCTTGAAAAGTTGGTTGAACTTTACGGTAAATAATATCCGTTAACAAAAAATCCCGCACTTCGGTGCGGGATTTTTTTGTGGCTTTATCTCACCCGTCGTCATTTCTGCATAGTATATAAAAGAATTTTAAAATCTATGATTAACTCTGCCGTATATCGGTAAAAATAAAAGCAGAAAAGATTTTGGAAAGTGTGATATGATGAACATTAAACGAGGAGATATATACTATGCCGACTTAAGTCCTGTTGTAGGCTCCGAGCAAGGCGGTATCAGACCTGTACTTATAATTCAAAACGATGTCGGTAATAAGTATAGTCCGACTGTCATTGCAGCGGCTATTACCAGTCAGCGGGAAAAAACCAAACTCCCAACCCACATTTCTGTGGCATCGGGAGATTGCGGTTTGGCTAAAGACTCAATTGTTTTATTGGAACAGGTGCGTACCATTGATAAAAAACGGCTCAAGGAAAGAATGGGAACCCTAAACGATGCCGCCATGGGAATGGTGGACAAGGCACTCTCGGTCAGTTTTGGGCTTATGTGAGAAAAAGCGGGACTGAATATCAGTCCCGCTAAAATTTATTCTTCCGTTTCCTCAACCTTTTTTGGATTAACCCTAACCGCAATTTCCTCGGTCATAAAATCGTTGGCCTTTGTAACGGTTATAGTGAGATTCTCAAGTTCAAGTGTATAACCGATTTCGGGTATGGAATCGGCAATTTCGGTAATTAAACCGTTAATGGTGGTGGCATCCGTTTCAATTTCATTTTCAAGGTCAAAATATTCTTTAAACTCTTCCACCAAAACGTTGGTCATAACAATATAGTTGTTTTCGTCCACCATAGTGAACTGCTGGACTTCCTCGTCGAGTTCGTCCCATATTTCGCCGACAAGTTCTTCTAAAATATCCTCCATAGTAACAATACCGGACACTTCACCGTATTCGTTAACAACCACAGCCATATGAAAGCGTTCTTTCTGCATATCCTTGAAAAGAACATCAAGGTGAATTGACTCGGGAACGAAAACAGGCTGTTGAATAACCGATTTGCGTTTAAAGTTTCTATTAGTGCGTTTAAGAAGATAATCCCTTACATAGAAAATACCGATAATATTTTCATTCTCGTCGTCCATAACGGGCATACGGGAATAACCCTCTTCCTCAATAATCTTGAGGATTTCCTCATCGGTAGTCTCATTGTCGATTGAAACGATGGATTTTCGGGGCGTCATAACGTCCTCGGCGGTCATTTTATCAAGTTTGAACACATTTTTGATATATTCGATATCGTCCTCATTGATGGTTCCCTCGTCAGCACCGGCATCAAGCATAAGAACAATATCCTCTTCGCTGACAGCCTCGTCCTTTTCATGGGGGTCAATGCCTAAAATTCTAAGAACACAGTTGGTAGAAACGGTTAATAACCAAATAATCGGTCGCAAAACCGTTGCCAAGAAACTGATAAAACCGCAACAAACTTCGGAAAGTTTCTCCTTGTGTTTCATTGCAACCCTCTTGGGTGCCAGTTCTCCCAGCACCAAGGTGAAATATGAAAGTATTAGGGTGATAACAACAACCGATACGGAATTTATCACATCGGCATTCGCCTCGGAAATGCCAAATGCACGAATTGCAAAATGTGAAAGCCTTTCGGCAAAATTGTCAGCCGCGAAAGCGGAGCCTAAAAATCCTGCCAAAGTTATGCCGATTTGAATTGTGGAAAGGAAACGGGTGGGCTCCTCTATCATTTTAAGCATCTTTACGGCCTTTCTGTCACCGTCTTCCGCTTTGACCTTAACCTTTTTTTCATTAAGTGAAATTACCGCAATCTCTGTGGCGGCGAAAAAAGCATTTACTACAATCAGAATTAACTGCAAAAGCAGTTGTTTTATAATCATTTAACTTTTCCTCCAAATATATATCCTATCATTATTAGGCGTATCAATTACGCCTTACTCTGAGAAACCTTACGTTTGACAGGGCAAAACAATAAAATATAAACTTGGGGGTAAGCCCGATTTCAAACCTTCTCCTACTTCGAGGAAGCGGGTCCACAAAACCATCTCCTTTTGCAAAATCACGAATTCACATTGCTATAATACAATAAAAACCACAATTTGTCAAATATTACTTGAAAAAACAACAGTTTTTTGGTATTGTTTATTTGGTGATGAAGATGAAAACTGTTAATGATTACATAAATAATCCAAATGTTAAAATAGAATATTTCGAAACCCTCCCCTCAACCAACGCCTATCTTAAAGAAAGGGCGGAAGAACTCTGTGAGGGTGCGGTTGTGATTGCCGGCAATCAAACAGCAGGCAGAGGAAGATTTACCCGAAAATTTTATTCCCCCGAAAACAGCGGAATATATATGAGTATACTCCTGAAACCGAATTTTGAAGGGTTTGACGCAACATATATCACTACATTAACCGCCGTGGCAGTAAGTGAAAGCGTGGAAAAACTGGCAAATAAAAAGACACAAATTAAATGGGTAAACGATGTGCTGATAAAGGGTAAAAAAATCTGCGGGGTTTTAACCGAGGGAAAAATAGACCCCGAAACCGGCAAACCGAATTTCGTTGTTTTGGGAATAGGAATAAATGCCTTCGTGCCTAAGGGCGGTTTTGACGGGGAAATAAAGGATATTGCCGGTGCGGTATTTGACAGTTTTGATGAGGACTTAAAAAACCAACTGACCGCAAGTGTTATAGATAAAGTATTTGAATACATAACTTTCCCGAAACAAGAAATTTTGGCAAAATACAAAAGCCGTATGTCTTTTTTAGGACACCCAATTTTCGTCATAAAGAATGATGAAAAAATCCCCGCTTTGGCTTTGGATATTGATGACGATTTTCGTCTGTTAGTTAGGTACGAAAACGGAAAGGAAGAATATCTCTCCTCGGGAGAAATCAGCATAAAATTGTAAAAATAGATTGTCTCGTTTTTAAGTAAGTCACATCAAAACCACCCGCCGGATGACGGGTGGTTTTGATTCGTTTATAAGTCTAAACGCCGAGTTCTTTAATGTATTTAATTTTCTCCCCCATATTTTCTGCCGAAAAGAGATAATTGCCCGCAACCAAAACATTGGCTCCTGCTTTAATTGCTAATGGTGCGGTTTCCCCGTTAATTCCGCCGTCAACCTCAAGATCAACACAGAGTCCCAAGCGGTCAATTTCCTTTTTAAGTGCTTCCAATTTAGGAAGTGCCGAGGGCATAAAACTTTGTCCCCCAAATCCCGGTTCAACCGACATTACAAGTACCATATCGCAAAGAGGCAAAAACTCAAAAATCTCCCCGGGGTCGGTGGCAGGCTTAATGGTAAGACAGGATTTACAACCTAAATTTCTGATTTCCTTTAAGGTTTCGGCAACATCGCTTCCCGCCTCGTAATGAAATCCTAAAATATCGGCATATTTTGCAAACTCTTTGATATAACGGTGGGGTCTGTCTATCATTAAATGAACGTCGAGAGGTACGGTTGAATGAGCCTTAATAGACTTAATAACCGGCACACCGAAAGAAATATTTGGCACAAAAATACCGTCCATCACATCCAAGTGGAGCATATCTGTTCCACACGCTTCTAAACGGGCAATATCCTCCTTTAAATTTAAAAAATCAGCCGTTAAAACCGACGGTGAAACCTTAACAGACATAAACTATCTCCTTCTCTTACAATATTTCTTTTAATTTTTTATTAATTAATGCAACAGGCAATCCCACAACATTAAAATAGTCGCCGACTATTTGTTTTACAAACAAAGATGCTTTACCTTGAATAGCATATCCTCCCGCCTTGTCGTAAGGTTCAGCGGTGTTTATATATTCATTGATTTCAGTCTCACTTAAACTGTAAAACTCAACCTTTGTTTCAACCGAAAAAGAATTTATCATTCCATTGCATATAACGGCACAGCCTGTTATGACACTGTGGGTCTTGCCCGAAAGAAGTTTAATCATTCTGAGAGCATCAGCCTTGTCCTTGGGCTTTCCTAAAATTTCACCCTCTGCAATAACGCAGGTATCGGCACCTATAACAACGGCATCTTTATGGTTTTTAGCAATATCTTCCGCTTTAATCCTCGCCAAATATTCGGCAGTTTCCAATAAACCGATGTTGTTAGGAACTGTTTCTACAACCCCTGACGGAATAACCTCGAAATTATCGGTTATAACCGATAAAAGTTCCCGTCTTCGAGGTGAAGCAGAGGCTAAGATAATATGATTATTCATATTAAATAAAGCCCTCCTGCCGTGTTCGCTGTTTACTTATATGAAGATTATATTCCGTAATCGAAAACCGCGTATGAACGGCGTAAAAGCCCAAAAGAACGGGCAAAGTAAAGGGTAAAGGCATAAGCAAAAAGGTTGCTATTATCCACAAAATACTGCTGGCAATAAGGCTGATAAAATCAATGGAAGATTTTTTGGCAATAACAGCCGAGGTATACATAGCCTCGTTAACATCCATATTCTCGTCGGCAATTACGAGTATGGGTGCCATATAATATTTTAACATCACAAAGAAAACTATAACAAAGGAAACATTTCTTAAAATAACGCTGAAAAAACCGAAATTAGCAGTCCAAACAGGAACTTCGGTTCCAATCATCTCAAAAAAGAAACTGTGGGAAAGGAAGAATAGTAACAAAGACGGCAGGTTTAAAATCGCCAACCAAAGAATTATTCGAAAACAAAACTGAGAGATGAGTTTTAAAGCCCTTGAATAGATTTTTATATCGGAAAACCAATAAAATACAGAAAGCGGACTGTCGCTCACACCAAAAAGCAAACGCCAAACAGTCCTCAAAAGCCCTAGAGCCATGGGCAAAAGCAAAAATACTAACATCAACACGGCGATTATAAAAACACCGATTTCGCCCACAACGGGCATAAGCAGTACCGCACAATTTAAACAAACTATCCAACTGAATATTAAAATCAGCGATGAAGCAACCGTACTTAAATAATTTTCCTTTAGAGCGGTTTTAGCGGTAGATTTAACCGCATTGCTTCCAACGGACATATTATATCCTCCTAACTAAATAACTGTTAATTTGGCAAAGTTTGCCATAATTTTCTTTGTGCCAACGTTGTCAAATGCTATTTCCAGCATACTGTCAGCCCCCATGGGTGTAACCTTTAAAATCATACCCTTACCAAAGGTTTTGTGGGACACCTGTTGACCTACAACGTAATTGCCAGCCTGTACATTAGACTTAGCCGAAGCAAAAGAACTGGAAAAAACCGGCTTTTTCTTGGCAGTTCCAACAGTTGCGGGATTAACGGTATAACTTGCGGTATTGGAACCGTATCCCCCGCCGAAACCTCTGCCGTATCCCCCGCCAAAAGACGCAACTTCGTTAACAGTTGAACTGCAATCGCAATATTCCTCGGGAATTTCCTTTAAAAAGCGGGAGGGCAAATTTCGGGTGGTACTGCCGAAAAGCAGACGGGAGGCGGTGTTGGTGATAAACAGTCTTTTCTTGGCTCTTGTAATTGCAACATAAGCCAAACGCCTTTCCTCTTCAATTTCCTCAGGACCGCCGTAGATAGACTGATTTCCGGGGAAAATTCCCTCCTCCATTCCAACAAGGAAAACATTTTTAAACTCAAGACCCTTTGCAGAGTGAATGGTCATAAGTACCACTCGGTCACTTTCTCCGTCAAAAGAGTCAATGTCGCTTATAAGTGCCAACTGCTCCAAAAAGTCGGAGAGACCGGGTTCATCGTTTTCAAGTTCATACTGGGCAATATTTGAGGCTAATTCCTTAACGTTTTCGATTCGTTCCATACCCTCTTCCCCCTCGTTTTCAAGGGCACGGATATATCCTGTTTGGTCTAAAACCTCCTCAAAAAGTTCACTTATGGACAGTTCTTCTGCCAAACTGCTTAAACTGTCAATAATCTGACAAAAACCTTTAATCTTGGCTGATGCACGGCTCAAAATCGGGTATTCGTCAACGTCCTTTAAAACTTCATAAAGAGAAATTCCCAACTGATTACCGATTTCCGCCGCCTTGGAAACCGTGGTTTCCCCAATGGCACGCTTAGGCTCGTTTATAATTCTCCTCAGACGTATATCGTCCTTATTATTGTTTATAAGATGCAGATAGGAAACCACATCCTTGATTTCTTTTCGGTCATAGAATCTTGTTCCGCCGATGACCTTATAGGGTATTCCGCTTCGTGCCAACACATTTTCAATGGCATTGGACTGAGCATTCATTCTATAAAGTATTGCCTGCTCGGAATATTTTTCACCGGCATTAACATTATCAAGTATATTGTCAACAACAAAGCGTGCCTCTTCCCTTTCGTCGGTGGCGGTATGTACCGTAATTTTATCCCCATCGCCTCTGTCGGTCCAAAGAGTTTTGCCCTTTCTGCCCCTATTGTTGGCAATAACTTGGTTTGCGGCATTTAAGATGTTTGAGGTTGAGCGATAGTTCTGCTCCAAACGAACGGTCACCGCACTTTTGTATTCCTCCTCAAAGTTGAGAATATTTTCAATGGTGGCACCGCGAAAACGATAGATACTTTGGTCATCGTCACCCACAACGCAGATATTGTTGTGTCCGCCCGCAAGCAGACTCACAAGCACGTACTGAGCGTGGTTAGTGTCCTGATATTCGTCAACCATAACATATTTAAACTTGTTTTGGTAATATTCTAAAACATCTTCGTTTTTCTCTAAAAGGCGAACGGTATTAACAATCATATCGTCAAAATCCATAGCATCAGCCCTTTTCAGAGCCTTTTGATACAAGGAATAAAGCCTTGCAATAACTTTTTTTCGGTAATCAAAGGTGTTATCATCGGCAAATTCCTCGGGTGAAATCAACCTATCTTTTGCAGAGGATATTGCCGACAAAACCGTTCTGTGGGGCACCAACTTATCGTCAATATTATGTTCCTTCATAATACTTTTCATCAGTCGGCGTTGGTCGTCGGTATCGTAAATCGTAAAACGCGGAGTATATCCCAAACGCTCGGCATGGTCCCTGCTTCTCAAAAATTTTCCGCAAACCGAGTGAAATGTACCTGCCCAAACACCGCTGTCTTCCTCACCCAAACGGTTGGCAATTCTCGTCTTTAGTTCCCCCGCCGCCTTATTGGTAAAGGTGATGGCAAGAATTTCCCAAGGTTTCGGTGCATTTATGCTGAATGCTCCCTGCGGCAGATCGTCTACCTCCCCGTTTAAATACCTTTCGCCTATGGAAATATCAAAATCGGCGTCATAAGGCTTGGTTTCGCAGTCGGGCGAAGCACCGAATTTCACTAAATTTAAAATGCGGTTAACAAGCACTGTGGTTTTTCCGCTTCCCGCACCTGCCAAAACCAAAAGAGGTCCGTCAACCTTAGTCACAGCCTCAAACT
The DNA here is from genome assembly GCA_045580545.1 of Acutalibacteraceae bacterium. Taxonomy (GTDB): domain Bacteria; phylum Bacillota; class Clostridia; order Oscillospirales; family Acutalibacteraceae; genus UBA737. The sequence goes on from JAZNOA010000073.1 coordinate 29,021, forward strand.
GACGGTCATTCATATTGCCGAAATATTTTTTTATAACCTGTTTTCTAAGTGTTTTATAATCCATAAAAGTCGACCCTTATTTTTTAATTAGTTGCCATAAAAACGGCTTTAACTGATGCAATAGTTCACCCTCATGTTGGCAGTCTGCCTTAACTTTAACAGGTTTGGTTAAGTCAAGACCCAAAATGCACATAACCGATTTTGCATCAACAACCGTATTTTTGGTTTCAATAGTTATACTGTATTCCTTTGATGATGTAATAGCAACAAAATCCTTAACATCATCAATAGTATTGAATTTTATATATTTTTCCAATTAAACATCCTCCGTTAAGGAATTTTAACAATTACATTCTACTATTTTTTATTTAAAAAGTCAAATAAATAAACTATGAATTAACACTTGAATATCTCCCACAAAAATGATAGAATTTTAATATAACTTTTAAGGAGCGACAAAATGGAAACTGTGAAAATACTGCACACCGGTGATATTCACATCGGTGCCGAGGAAAGTTTTTTAGGAGAAAAGGCGGAACTAAGACGCCGTGAAACCCTTTTAACCTTTGAAAAAATAATTGATTTAGGTGCCGAAAATCAGGTTGATTTAATTTTAATTGCGGGAGATCTATTCCACTCAAACAACATTGAATCAAGTTTTGTGGATGCGGTTTTGAGCAAGATTAAATCATGCTCTATCCCCGTTCTCTATGGGGCGGGTAATCATGACCCCCTTAATGCTTCGTCTCCCTTTAAAAAACATCAAATTCCCGAAAATTTATATATATTTAACACCGATGAAACGGTCTTCACATTTGAAGATTTAGGTGTTAAGGTTTTCGGCCGTTCCTTTGAATCATCATTCCTCAGCGGCAAGAATAAACCCGATTTAACAGGCGTTGAGGGTTATATAAATATTTCACTGCTTCACGGGGAATTGACAACCGACCTTAACTCCCCTTACAATGCCGTTACAAAAGAGTATATTTCCGCTTCAAAAATGGATTATATTGCACTCGGACACATTCATAAGAGGAGCGATACTGCAAAAATCGGCGACACATACTTTGCATATTGCGGTTGCCCTGAGGGTCAAGGTTTTGACGAACTTGACGAAAAGGGCGTTTATATCGGGAATATCGGTAAAAACTTTTGCGATTTGCAATTCGTCCCCACTTCAAAACGCCGTCACATAGAGGAAAAAATTGATATCAGCCTTTGTAACGATGCGGTAAAGACGGTTTTAGAAACCTTAGAGGCAAAGTTCGGTGAAAACTATGGCGACCACCTCTATAAAATCAAACTTTTAGGGGAACTTGAAGAAAGCGGCGGTTTGGATATTGACGATATTACCGCCCGTCTTTCGGAAAAATTATACTTCGTTAAAATCATTGATAATACAGACAGAAAAATTGACCTTGAGGCCTTATCAAAAGAGAAAACATTAAAGGGAATTTTCGTTAAGAAAATGCTTGAAAACCTTGAAAACACAGAGGAAAAAGAAAAGTACAAAAAGGCTCTCAAAATCGGTCTTTCAGCATTTTCGGGGGAGGTAAAATTCGATGAAAATTAACAAAATTCATATTATCTCCTTTGGAGGTCTTAAAAACTTTACTCTGGAATTTTCCGACGGTTTTAACTGTGTATACGGCGAAAACGAACGGGGCAAATCCACCGTAATGTCATTTATCAAAATGATGTTTTACGGAAATTCCTACTCAGGCTCTGTTTTGCAAAATAATTTAAGAAAGAAATACACCCCCTGGGACGGAAGTGCAATGGCGGGTATTATTGAATTTGAGCAGGACGGAAAACTTTACCGTTTGGAGCGTGAGTTTAAGAAATCAAACTCCACCGACAAGGTGACCCTCACCGATTTAAATCTCGGTGAAAAGCAAACCGTGTCGGGTGATATCGGAGAGAAAATCTTAGGGCTTAGTGCCGGTGCCTTTGAACGCAGTTTATTTATCGGCGGGTTGGGTTTTCCCGATAACGACACATTAAGTGAAAGCGAACTAAACCAAAGACTTTCAAATATGGTTTCCACAGGAGACGAGAAAACCTCCCTTGAAGAGGTGACCTCAAAAATCGAAAAGGCACGTTTTTCTTTAATTTCCAAAAGCGGAAGAACAGGGGAATTTTATAGGAATTTAAAATCCTGTGAAGAATTAAACAAAAAACTCGAACATTCGGTTGAGGCAAACAAAAAATATAACGAGGGAAAAGAAAAACTCAACAAATTTAATGCCGAAACGGAAATTATCCGCAAAAAAGCAATAGCACTTAAAGAGCAGATTTCAAAGGAGCAAGACATTAAAAATGCTCAAAAACTTAGGGAATACATAAAAACCAAGGAAGAGTTGGAACTGCTCAAAACCGACCTTACCCTTAAAGACGGCTCCCCTGCTGATGAAAACTATCTGCGAAGCCTTAAATTTGCAACTTCAAAACTTAAAAATGCCTCTGCCCTTGTGAAATCAAAGGAGAAAGAGGCAGAAATTTTCAAAAATCAACTTGATATTCTCCGGAGCGGTCCGCAACTTGGGGAAAATGAAAGTGCCGAAAGTCTTAATTCTCAAATCGCTGAGATAGAAGAAAATATTAAAACTCTGCGTGAAAAGTCCAAAGAAACCTCCCAAAAAATCGGGTTGTTACAAGAAAAACTAAAAACTGCCAAACCTCACTTTAACCCATATTTATTGGCAATCGGAATAATTTTAGCGGTGTTATCCCCTATGGCATTTGCCACATTCATTTTGTTTGTTCCGCTGATTATTTGCGGTTTGGGAATAGGCTTTATAATTTTGAGTTTCATTTTGAAACCAAAATCCAACAAAAAACAAGGTCTTATTTCAGAGGAAATTTCCTCCTTACAAGGAATTTTGGAAAATCAAACCGACCATATTGAAGATTTGAAAAGTCAAATTGCCGAAAAAAGTGCAAAGGTCGAGGCAATCCGCATTTCCGCCAATGCAAGTATGAAGGTAATTGACGACCAAAGGCAGAAACTTGCCGACTGCGAAGCGGAACTTATCCGGTTTAAAGCCGAGGAGCAAAACTGTGCCGATGAGCAAGGCGACATACTCGCCCGCTTGAATACCGAAACCGAAAGTTTGGATGAAACAATCCAACTTTTGGAAAACTTAACAAGAAAGCAAAAGGAACTGAAACAGCACATAAATTTTCTTCTTAGCGACCTTAACAACATTACCTACGACGAGGCAAAGATAAAACTTTCTCAAATTGAAGTAAATGGCATCGACGAAAGCACTGACCTTACAGCGGTTAAAGAGAAATTTGAAACTCTGTCAAACGAAATTACCAAACGGCTGACTGCCATAGCAACCGCCGAAACCGAACTTAAGGCATTACTGACAGGATTGGAACCGCCTGCGGTTTTGGAAACGGCTTTAAAAGAAAAAAGCGAATTGTTGCAAAAGCAAAAAGACTTTTGCGACTGTGCGGATATCGCTTTAGAGGTATTGCGTGAGAGTTTCGGTGAACTTCGCAGTACCTACGGCTCAAAACTCGAAAAGAAAACAGCCGAAATTTTCTCTGAAATAACAAACGGAAAATACAGCGGAGTCACTGTTTCAAAGTCCTTTAAAATCAACGTTGAGTCGGAAAATAATCCCATTAGCCGTGAGGCAGAGTATCTAAGCAGTGGCACTTTCGATCAGGTTTATTTAAGCCTTAGACTTGCGGTAACTAAATTATTAGAGGAAAAGTTGCCCCTGTTTTTAGATGATACCCTATCTCAGTATGACGATAACCGAGCAAAAAGAACAGCAGAGTTTTTAAAGGGTGCAACCGCTAATTCTCAAGCAATAATGTTTACCTGCCACAAATCCATAGAAGAAATTTGTAAAAATCTTTCCTGCAACATAATTGATTTAAAGTAATAACAAAAGACTCGCACCCCTTTCGACGCAAAATCGAAAGGGGTGCGGTTTCTGATGTCTGACATCTGATATCTGATATCTGAATTAGTACATTCCGCCTGCGGCAGCGGCAGCGGCTGCCGCATTTGCAGCGGCGGCTGCATCTTCGGGTTTGTCAGCAACCAAACTTTCGGTTGTGAGTACCATAGAAGCCACAGAAGCGGCATTTTGAAGAGCGGAACGGGTAACCTTTGTGGGGTCAACAATTCCTGCCTCTAACATATCGGTATAAACTTCCTTAGCGGCGTCAAAACCGTAGTTAGGCTTATTTGCGGAAACAATCTTTTCAATAATAACAGAGCCTTCAAGACCTGAATTAAAAGCAATCTGTCTAATAGGAGCCTCTAAACCTTTAAGAACGATATTAACGCCGGTCTTTTGGTCGCCCTCAACGGTATCAAGCAAAGCCTTAACTGCGGGAATAGCGTTAATAAGTGCAACACCGCCGCCGGCTACAATACCCTCTTCAACTGCGGCTTTGGTAGCGGAAAGAGCGTCCTCAATGCGGAGTTTCTTATCCTTCATTTCAATTTCGGTTGCGGCACCAACCTTAATAACGGCAACACCGCCGGAAAGTTTTGCAAGTCTCTCTTGGAGTTTCTCTCTGTCGAAATCAGAGGTTGTAACGGCAATTTCGTTTTTGATTTGACCGATTCTGTCCTTAATAGCGGTAGAATCACCTGCACCGTCAACAATAATGGTGTTTTCCTTAGAAACCTTAACCTGACGGGCTCTACCTAACTGTGACATATCGGTGTCCTTAAGTTCAAGACCTAATTCCTCAGAAATTACCTGACCGCCCGTGAGGATAGCAATATCACGCAGCATTTCTTTTCTTCTGTCGCCAAAACCGGGGGCTTTAACCGCAACGCAGGTAAAGGTTCCGCGAAGTTTGTTGACAATAAGGGTGGAAAGTGCTTCACCCTCAATGTCTTCAGCAATGATAAGAAGTTTTTTGCCTGCCTGAACCATCTGCTCAAGAACGGGTAAAATCTCTTGGATGTTGGAAATCTTTTTATCGGTTATAAGAATGTAAGCATCGTCTAAAACGGCTTCCATCTTGTCTGTGTCGGTAGCCATATAGGGGGTAATGTAACCTCTGTCAAACTGCATACCCTCAACCACCTCGGAATAGGTTTCGGCGGTTTTGGACTCCTCAACGGTAATAACACCGTCGGCAGTAACCTTGCTCATAGCGTCGGCAATAAGTTGACCGATAACCTCGTCGCCCGAAGAAACTGTTGCAACACGGGCGATATCGTCACTTCCGGCAACTGCCTTTGAATTGCCCATAACGGTTTCAACCGCCTTGTCAACCGCAAGACTAATACCGCGTTTAACAACCATTGGATTAGCACCTGCGGCAACGTTCTTCATACCCTCGTTAATAAGAGCCTGTGCCAAAACGGTTGCGGTGGTAGTACCGTCACCGGCGGCATCGTTGGTTTTTACAGACACTTCCTTAACGAGTTGAGCACCCATATTTTCAAAGGGGTCTTCAAGTTCAATTTCCTTGGCGATTGTCACGCCGTCATTGGTGATTAAAGGTGAACCGTATTTCTTATCAAGAACAACGTTTCTGCCATTAGGTCCCAAGGTTACCTTAACTGCGTTTGCAAGTTTGTCAACACCTGCTTGCAAAGATTTGCGAGCGTCCTCGCCGAAAATAATATTTTTAGCCATAATACATACACTCCTTATTCAACAATAGCCAAAATATCAGACTGGCGGATAATGGTATATTCCTCACCGTCAATTTTTATGTCTGTACCCGAATATTTAGCGGCAATTACCTTGTCGCCCACATTTACGGTCATCTTAACTTCCTTGCCTTCAACCGTTCCACCGGGACCAACTGCCACAACTTCGGCAATTTGGGGCTTTTCCTGAGCCGCAGAGGTCAAAACAATACCGCTTTTAGTGGTTTCCTCAGCCTTCTGGGCTTTCAAAACGACGTTATCGGCCAATGGTTTAATATTCATACTTTTTTCCTCCCAAAATTTAACTTTAAATAACATTATACACGAAAGTCAGGAAAAGTCAATACCCTATTTTAAAATTCAAATTATGTTAATATTTGATAGTGCTTTTGTTAATAAATTGGTTATTTACGCCGTTTTTTCACACATTTTGGGTTAATGTTAATAGATTTTGGTCACTACTTTTAATATTTAAAGAAATTTTGTTAAAATTTGTATTTCGGCAATTGACAAAATATATAGTAGTATGGTATAATCTTGACATACGATATACAGTTCTTTGAGACTGACGGTTAAGTGGAGTTCACCACGCGAATCAAAGGACTTTATTTGCCGACCGTCTGGGCTCACTTAAATTGTCTTTTATTTGGCAATTAGGGTGTGCCTTTTTATATTTTCGGGCTATAATAAATGTTTGGTAGCAAAATCATCTGTCACCCTGAGTGTAGCGAAGGGTCTCATTGAGATTCTTGCACTTGTTTCAGAATGACAACCTCTTTATACTGCCAGATGTTTGCAAAATAATCCTTTTTGGGAGGTAGATTTATGAAAAAAATCGGTATCGTTATGGGAAGTGACAGCGATTTACCTGTTGTGGAGAAAGCAGTTAACACCCTGAAGAGTTTCGGTGTTCCTTATGAAGTGCACATTTTCTCTGCCCACAGAACTCCTGTTGAGGCAAGAGATTTCAGCATTAACGCCCGTGATAACGGTTTCGGTGCCATTATTTGTGCCGCAGGAATGGCGGCTCATTTAGCGGGTGCTATTGCAGCCAACACAACACTCCCCGTTGTGGGTATTCCCATTGCCTCCGGTGGGCTTGGCGGTATGGACGCTTTGCTTTCCACGGTACAAATGCCTTCGGGAATTCCCGTTGCTACCGTTGCGGTTAACGGTGCGGCAAACTCGGCATTGCTTTGTATTCAAATGTTAGCAATTGAGGACAAGGAATTAGCAGACAAGTTGGATGCCAAACGCAAGGCAGATGCCGATAATGTTCTGGCGAAAGATTCCGCATTGACAATTTGAGTTTAGTTTTAATTTAAGGCTGTCGCCCAAAAAGGTGTCGGCCTTGAGATATTTTTTAAGATTATAAAAGGAGATTTAAAATGGGAGGATTTTTCGGTGTTGTCAGTAAAGAAGATGCCATTTCGGACGTCTTTTTCGGCACAGACTATCATTCACATTTAGGTACCCGACGCGGCGGTATGGCCGCTTTTGACGGTAAAATCGGTCTTCAGCGTGAAATTCACAATATAGAAAATTCACCCTTTAGAACCAAGTTTGAAAACGTATTCCAGGAAATGCAAGGAAATTCGGCAATCGGTTGCATCAGCGACTATGACCCTCAGCCCCTGATGTTCCGCTCTAACCTCGGTACCTACGCAATTTGCGTTATCGGTATAATAAACAACTCTGAGGAATTGATTAACCACTACCTGACAGACAATGTGGGTCAATTTAGTGCCATGACCGGCAGCAAAATCAACTCGACGGAACTTGTTGCCTGTCTTATAAATCAAAAGAACAGTTTCAGCGAGGGTATCCGTTTTGCACAAAAATGTATTGACGGCACCGCTTCAATACTAATATTAAGGGATAACGGCAACATTATTGCCGCACGTGACCTTTTGGGCAGAATACCGGTTTTGATCGGTAAAAACGAAAATGGATACTGTGTTTCCTTTGAGTCCTTTGCAGTTGAAAAGGTGGGATATGATACCGAAAAGGAATTAGGTCCCGGTGAAATCGTTGAACTGACAAGTGACAGTTTAACAGTTTTAGCAAAGCCTGAAAAGGAAATGAAAATCTGTGCCTTTTTGTGGAGTTATTTCGGTTATCCAAACTCCACCTATGAGGGTGTAAACGTTGAAATTATGCGTTACCGAAACGGTGCCATTATGGCTAAAAACGATAAATATGCAGGCTTTACCGACAATATTGATTACGTTGGCGGTGTTCCCGACTCAGGCACACCCCACGCTATCGGTTATTCCAACGAAAGCGGTAAACACTTTGCCCGTGCTTTCATTAAATACACCCCCACATGGTCGAGAAGTTTTATGCCCACCAACCAAAAGGAAAGAAACCGAGTTGCCAAAATGAAGCAAATTCCCATTCACGAACTGATTGAGGATAAAGATTTGCTTTTCGTCGATGACTCTATTGTTAGGGGAACTCAACTTAAAGGCACCGTTGATTTTCTTTACAGTAACGGTGCAAAATCGGTTCATATGCGTTCTGCTTGTCCGCCTATTATGTACGGTTGCAAGTATCTGAATTTCTCGCGCTCCACAAGTGATATGGACCTGATTTCCAGAAGAATTATTATGGAACTTGAGGGCGAAGAAGGATTTAACCACCTTGAAGAATACAGTGACGGTTCAACCGAAAGGGGCAAAAACTTACGCAAAGTAATTTGCGAAAAATTGGGCTTTGCTTCCCTTGAATTTCAAACCCTTAAAGGCATTATTGATGCAATAGGACTTCCCGAGGATAAACTTTGCACCTACTGTTGGAACGGTAAGGGTTAAATAATATATAAAGGATGTATAGATTATGAGTATGAATTCCAAATCCGAAAGTTACGCTGCCGCCGGTGTTGATATCACCGCCGGTTACAAAGCAGTTGAACTTATGAAAAAACACATTGCCCGCACCAAAAACGAGGGTTGTCTTGACGACGTAGGCGGCTTCGGCGGTTGTTTTGGTCTTCCTACCCAAGGTATGGAAGAACCCGTTTTAGTTAGCGGTACCGACGGTTGCGGAACTAAGGTTAAACTTGCAATTTTGCTTGATAAACACGATACTATCGGTATTGATGCCGTTGCTATGTGTGTTAACGATATCATCTGCGTTGGTGCAAAACCCCTGTTTTTCCTTGATTATATCGCTTGCGGAAAGAATATCCCCGAAAAAATCGCCTCCATTGTAAGCGGTGTTGCAGAAGGGTGCGTTCAGTCGGGTGCCGCACTAATCGGTGGAGAAACTGCAGAACATCCGGGAATGATGCCTATAGACGATTATGACCTTGCCGGTTTTGCGGTTGGTATTGTTGATAAAAAGAAAATTATTGATAACACCACGATGGAAGAGGGCGACGTTGTTATAGCCCTGCCCTCAAGCGGTGTTCACTCCAACGGTTTTTCCCTTGTTCGCAAGGTTTTCGATGTTGAAAACTGCGACCTTACCTCCCCTGTGGCAGAACTCGGCGGAAAATCATTAGGTGAAACATTACTTGCACCCACCAAGATTTATGTTAAACCCGTTTTAGCACTTCTGGAGGAAGTTAAGGTTCGTGCCATTTCACACATTACCGGCGGCGGTTTCTATGAGAATATACCGAGGAGCATCCCCGACGGTTACGGTGCTAAAATTGACAAGAGTGCGGTTAAGGTATTACCTATTTTTGACCTTATTGCAAAGACAGGTAACATCAGCGAACGTGATATGTTTAACACCTTTAATATGGGCGTTGGTATGAGCATTGTTGTCGCTAAAGAGGATGCTGATAAGGCATTGGAGATTCTTAAATCCCAAGGCGAGGATGCTTATGTAATCGGTGAGATTATTAAGTCCGACGATAAGGTGATATTGTAATGAGCGTTAATATTGCAGTTTTGGTTTCGGGCGGCGGCACTAACCTGCAAGCCCTTGTTGATGCAGAGCGAAGCGGTATTATAAAAAGCGGAAAAATTTCTCTTGTTGTTTCCAACAATCCCGATGCTTTTGCTTTGGAAAGGGCTAAAAAGGCAGGAATTAAAACCGCAGTTTGCAACAAAAAAGAATTGGGTGCTTCCTTTGAAACCGAACTTATAAAATTATTGGAAGAAAATAAAACCGATATTATTGTTCTTGCCGGTTTTATGTGCATTTTAAGTGAAAATTTCACTTCCCATTTTGCCGACAGAATAATAAACGTTCATCCCTCTTTAATCCCCTCTTTTTGCGGTAAGGGTTTTTACGGACTTCGTGTTCATGAAGCCGCCCTTAATTACGGCGTTAAGGTGACGGGTGCTACCGTTCATTTCGTTAACGAAATCCCCGACGGCGGAAAAATTATAATGCAAAAAGCAGTTGAAATCAAAGAGGATGACACCCCTGAAATTCTCCAAAAAAGAGTGATGGAAGAGGCGGAATGGAAAATTTTGCCCCTCTCCTTAGAAAAAGTTTGCAGTGAAATAAAGAAATAAAGGTGAAAAAAATGGCTTTATACGATTTAAAAACATTACTTAGTGAAAATTCCTACCCCGGCAGAGGCATTGTTATCGGCAAATCGGCTGACGGTAAAAGTGCTTTAATTGCCTATTTCATTATGGGCAGGAGCGAAAACAGCCGTAACCGTATTTTTGAGCGTTTTGATGGCGGTATGAGGACAAAGGCTTTCGACGAAAGCAAACTCAGTGACCCCTCGCTTATTATCTACAATCCCTATTTAAAATTAGGCGACACAGACATTATCACCAACGGTGACCAGACAAACACAATTTACGATTTTCTTAAGGAGGGCAAAACCTTTGAGGACGCCCTTTATACCCGTGAATATGAGCCCGACTTCCCCAACTTTACTCCCCGAATTTCAGGTGCTTTGTATTACGGATTTGCAAAAAATATGTTTACCTATAAACTCTCTATTTTAAAGAGTGCCAACGGCAGACCTTTGTGTGACAGATATTTTTACAACTACACTCCCGAGGACGGTATAGGTCATTTTATCCACACCTATAAGTGTGACGGCAACCCAATTCCCTCATTCTACGGTGAGCCTGAAGAAGTGGAGTTACCCAACACCGCCGAAGAATTAGCCGATATTTGCTGGAATCATCTAAACAGTGATAATAAGGTTTCACTTTTTGTTCGCCAAGTTCCCCTTGACGGAAGCGAAGCGACCGAAATTATTATCAATAAAAACAAATAAGGAGCAGAAAAATGAAAGAATTTGAACTAAAATACGGTTGCAACCCCAACCAAAAACCCTCTAAAATTTTTATGGCGGACGGAAGTGAATTACCCATTGAAATACTCTCCGGCAGACCGGGTTACATCAACTTTCTTGATGCATTTAACTCTTGGCAGTTGGTAAAGGAACTTAAAGAGGCTTTGGGACTTCCCGCCGTTACATCCTTTAAGCACGTTAGCCCTACAAGTGCGGCTGTGGGCACTCCTTTATCCGATAAACTTAAAAAGGCTTGCTTTGTTGACGATATCGATGGTCTTGACTCCTCTCCCCTTGCCTGTGCCTATGCCAGAGCCAGAGGTACCGATCGTATGTGTTCTTTCGGTGACTGGGTTGCATTGTCCGACAAATGTGACGTTACAACAGCACTCCTTATTAAACGTGAGGTTTCTGACGGAATTATTGCTCCTGACTATGATCCCGAGGCTCTTGAAATTTTGAAATCCAAGAGAAACGGAAACTACAATATAGTTAAAATCGACCCCAATTATGTTCCTGCTCCCCTTGAGACCAAACAGGTTTACGGTATTACCTTCCAGCAGGGCAGAAATGAGTTTAAAATCAATGAAGAACTTCTTTCAAACCTTGTGACCGAAAACAAAAATTTGCCCGACAGTGCTAAGCGTGACCTTATAATCTCACTTATCACCCTAAAATATACCCAGTCTAACTCCGTATGCTTTGCGGTCGACGGTCAGGCCATCGGTGTTGGTGCCGGTCAGCAGTCAAGAATTCACTGCACCCGTCTTGCAGGCTCTAAGGCGGACACTTGGTTTTTGCGTCAGCACGATAAGGTGTTAAATCTTCCCTTTAAATCTGAGATTGCAAGACCCACCAGGGACAATGTTATTGACGGATACATTAACCGTAACGAAGAAGATGTTTGTGCCGACGGTAACTGGCAAAAATACTTCACCGAGCAACCCTCTCCCCTTACAGACGAAGACATTAAGGCTTATCTTTCCACCATTAGCGGCGTGGCTTTAGGTTCCGACGCATTCTTCCCCTTTGACGATAATATTGAGCGTGCATACAGAAGCGGTGTTTCCTATATTGCAGAACCCGGCGGTTCCATTCGTGACGATGCGGTTATTGACTGTTGCAATAAATACGGCATTGCTATGGCATTCACCGGAATGCGTTTATTCCATCACTAAAGAGGTATTATTAAAATGAACTTTTTTGACGAACTAAAGAATTACGATAGCGAAGTCTTCTCTGCCTGCGACAAGGAGTTAGAGAGACAACAGCACAACATTGAACTAATAGCCAGCGAAAATATTGTTTCTAAGGCAGTGCTTTTAGCCGCAGGCGGTGTTCTTACCAACAAATACGCTGAGGGCTATCCCTCTAAGAGATACTACGGCGGTTGCCAATGCGTCGATATTGTTGAGGAAATTGCAAGAAAGAGAGCCTGCGAACTGTTCGGATGTAACTTTGCTAATGTTCAGCCCCACTCAGGTGCCAACGCAAACCTTGCCACCTTCTTTGCTCTTATTAACCCGGGCGACACCGTTATGGGTATGAATTTGCAACAGGGCGGTCACCTTTCCCACGGCTCACCCGTTAACATTTCGGGTAAATACTTCAACGTTGTTCCTTACGGCGTAGCCGATGACACAGAAATGATCGACTATGACGAAATGCTAAGGATTGCCCTTGAATGCAAGCCTAAACTAATCGTTGTTGGTGCTTCTGCTTATGCCAGAACTATTGATTTCCCCCGTTGCCGTGAAATCGCCGACCAGGTCGGAGCATATTTAATGGTTGATATGGCACATATTGCAGGTCTTATCGCCGCAGGTGTTCATCCCTCCCCCATTCCCTATGCCCATGTTGTTACAACCACCACACACAAGACCTTAAGAGGTCCTCGCGGCGGTATGATTCTTTGTAACGATGAGGAAATTTACAATAAGATAAATAAGGCAGTATTCCCCGGAACTCAGGGCGGCCCCTTAATGCATATTATTGCCGCAAAGGCGGTAGCACTGGGCGAGGCTTTAACCCCCGAATTTAAGGAATACCAAAAACAGGTAGTTAAAAATGCCGCAAGACTTTGCGAGGGTCTTAAAAATAACGGACTTAAAATCGTTTCCGACGGCACCGATAACCACCTTATGCTTTTAAGCCTTATAGGTACGGGTATTACAGGTAAAGAACTCGAACACCGTCTTGACGAGGTTCACATTACCGCTAACAAAAATACCGTTCCGAATGACCCACAAAGTCCTTTCGTTACAAGCGGTGTCCGTCTCGGTACCCCTGCGGTTACAACCCGTGGATTTAAAGAGGCTCAAATGGATAAAATCGCTGACTGGATTACCCTTGCCGTTAACGATTTTGATGCAAAGAAGTCGCAGATTTCTGAGGAAGTGCAGACTCTTTGTGCTAAATTCCCCATTTATTAAGAAAAAGCCTTCCCTTTTTTAGGGAGGGCATTAACCACATATTAAGGAGTAAAACAATGAAGGTAATGGTAGTAGGCGGCGGCGGTCGTGAACACGCCATAATTAAAAAGTTAAAGGAAAACAAAAACATAACCGAAATTTTTGCCCTCCCCGGCAACGGCGGTATGAAAGATGATGCAACCCTCGTTAACATCGGGGCTAAAGATATTGAGGCTCAGGTGGAATTTGCCAAGACAAACGGCATTGATTATGCGGTTGTAGCGCCCGACGACCCCCTTGTTTTAGGTGCGGTTGACGCATTAAATAATGCGGGTATTCCCTGTTTCGGTCCTGACAAAAAGGCCGCAATCATTGAGGGAAGCAAGGTCTTCTCTAAAAACCTTATGAAGAAATATAACATTCCCACCGCGCAGTACGAAGTATTCAGCAACAAGGAAGATGCATTAAAATACCTCGAAACTGCCCCTATACCGACCGTTATTAAGGCAGACGGATTGGCTCTGGGTAAAGGTGTTATAATTGCCGAAACGAGAGAAGAAGCCAAAAATGCGGTTATCTCAATGATGGAGGATAAAGTTTTTGGGGACAGCGGAAACAATATAGTTATTGAGGAGTTTCTAACAGGTCCCGAAGTGTCTGTTCTGTCCTTTACCGACGGTAAAACGGTTGTTCCCATGGTTTCATCCATGGATCATAAGCGTGCTTTGGACGGTGATAAAGGTCTTAACACCGGCGGTATGGGTACTGTGGCACCTAATCCCTACTACACCGAGGATATCGCCAAAGAGTGTATGGAAACCATTTTCCTACCCACTGTTAACGCAATGAACCAAGAGGGCAGAAGTTTTAAGGGTTGCCTTTATTTCGGTCTTATGATTACCGAAAAGGGACCGAAAGTTATTGAATATAACTGCCGTTTCGGTGACCCTGAAACCCAGGTTGTTTTGCCCCTTTTGGAAAGTGATTTGCTGACCGTAATGCAGGCAACAACCAACGGCACTTTAGCCGAGACCGAGGTTAAATTCAAAAAGGGTGCCGCCGCTTGTGTCGTTATGGCATCAAGCGGATATCCGCAGAAATACGAAAGCGGTTTCCCTCTTACGATTGACGAAAGCGTTGCTGACAGGGTTTATGTTGCAGGTGCCAAACTTGAGGGCAGTGTTCTTAAAACCGCAGGCGGCAGAGTTTTGGGTGTTACCGATACTGCCGAAACCTTAGATTCAGCCCTTTCAAAGGCTTACGAAAATCTTAAAAAGGTACATTTTGAAAACGCCTTTTGGCGTAAAGATATCGGTGCTAAAGCACTAAGAGCAATTAAAGGAGAATAAAAATGGTTTACCGCATATTTGTTGAAAAGAAAAAAGAACTCCGCAATGAAGCAAGAGGTCTTTTGAAGGACATTAACGGTCTTTTGCAGATTAGTTCCGTAAAGGATGTTAGGGTTATTAACCGCTATGATGTTGACAATATTGAAAAAGAACTTTTCGATTATGCCGTAGGCACCGTTTTTTCCGAGCCGCAACTTGATGTTACCTACACTGATTTGGGAAATGACGGGGCTGAAATGTTCGCTGTTGAATTCCTCCCCGGTCAGTTCGACCAGAGAGCCGACTCTGCCGCACAGTGTATTCAAATTATTTCTCAGGGTGAGCGTCCCCGTGTTCGCACTGCAAAGGTTTATATGCTCTACGGCAATATAACCGCAGAGGAACTTGCCGAGATAAAGAAGTATGTTGTAAACCCTGTTGAGGCACGCATTGCCTCTCTTGAAAAGCCCGAAACCTTAGAAACTAAATACGATATTCCCACCACCGTTGAAACCCTTGACGGATTTATCGATTTAGACTCAACGGGTCTTGCAGATTTCGTTAAGAATTACGGTCTTGCAATGGATAATGATGACATTAAGTTCTGTCAGGATTATTTCAAGAGTGAAAAGCGTAATCCTACCATAACAGAAATCCGTATGATTGATACATACTGGTCTGACCATTGCCGTCACACCACATTCCTAACCAATATCGACAACTGCACCTTTGAAGATGCACTTTTGCAGGAGGCTTACGAAGATTACATTGCCACCCGCAAGGAGTTGGGAAGAACCAAACCCGTTTGCCTTATGGATATTGCCACTTTGGCAGTTCGCTATCTTAAAAAAGAGGGTAAACTCCCGAAACTTGACGAATCGGAAGAGATTAACGCCTGCACAGTTAAAATCAAGGTAGATGTTGACGGTGTTAGTGAAGACTGGTTGCTTCTCTTCAAAAACGAAACCCACAACCACCCCACAGAAATTGAGCCTTTCGGCGGTGCGGCAACCTGTATCGGCGGTGCCATTCGTGACCCGCTGTCCGGCAGAAGTTACGTTTACGGTGCTATGCGTGTTACCGGTGCGGCTGACCCATTAAAGAGTGTTTCTGAGACTATGAAGGGTAAATTACCACAAAGAAAAATCGTCACAACCGCGGCTGACGGTTATTCCTCCTACGGTAACCAAATAGGTCTTGCCACCGGTATTGTTGACGAAATCTACCACGACGGATATGCCGCAAAGCGTATGGAAATCGGTGCGGTTATTGCCGCCGCCCCCGCAGAGAATGTTCGCCGTGAAGTTCCCGACCCCGGGGATGTTGTTATCCTCTTAGGCGGCTCCACCGGACGTGACGGTTGCGGAGGTGCCACCGGTTCCTCCAAATCCCACACTTTAGAGTCCCTTGAAAGTTGCGGTGCCGAGGTGCAAAAAGGTAACGCCCCCGAGGAAAGAAAACTTCAAAGATTATTCCGCAACAAGGAAGCAAGCCTCTTGATTAAACGCTGTAACGACTTCGGTGCGGGCGGTGTTTCGGTTGCCATAGGCGAATTGGCTGACGGTCTTAAAATCGACCTTAATGCCGTTCCCAAAAAGTATGACGGTCTTGACGGTACTGAACTTGCCATCAGCGAATCTCAGGAAAGAATGGCGGTTGTTGTTGAAAAGGAAAATGTTGATAGGTTCCTCCAATTAGCAAACGAAGAAAATCTTCAGGCTGTTAAGGTTGCCGACATAACCGAAGAACCTCGTCTTATAATGGTTTGGAACGGCAACACCATTGTTGATATCAGCCGTGAATTCTTAAACTCCAACGGTGCTGAAAAGCACATCGACATTACTCCTGAAGCCCCCAAAGATTATGAAAGAATTATTGAGGGCGGCTTTAAGGAAAATATGGAGCATTTGGCTAATGACCTTAACGCCTGCTCTAAGCGTGGTCTTTCCGAACAGTTTGACTCCACCATAGGTGCCGGAACGGTTCTTATGCCTTTCGGCGGTAAACATCAGTTAACCCCCATTCAGGCTATGGTACAGAAAATTTCCGTTGAAAAAAAACATACCGACGATTGCTCCCTTATGGCTTGGGGTTATAACCCATTTATCACCGAGAAAAGTCCTTTCCACGGTGCATACTTAGCCGTTGTTGAATCGGTTTCAAAACTAATTGCAACAGGTGCTAAGTTTGAAGATGTTTATCTTACATTCCAAGAGTATTTCGAGCGTCCCGGCAGAGACGGTAAGCGTTGGGGCAAACCCCTTGCCGCCTTGCTCGGTGCATTTAAGGCCCAAAAGGAATACGGTATTGCCGCAATCGGCGGTAAGGACTCTATGAGCGGAACATTCGAAGACATAGACGTTCCCCCAACCCTTGTTTCCTTTGCAGTTACCACCGATAAGGTGCAGAACATCGTTTCTCCCGAATTCAAAAATGCAGGCAGTAAGGTAGTATTACTGGCTCCCATTTACGATAAAGACACAAATCTTCCCAACACCGAGTCACAGATTAGAATATTTAACCGCGTAACCGAACTTATGCGTGAGGGTAAAGTTCTTTCGGCTTATACCCCAACCTACGGCGGTATCGGTGAAGCCATTATGAAAATGTGCTTCGGTAACGGTTTTGGCTTTAAGTTTAATGATAATATTGATACTAAAGCAATTTTCGGTTATAACTACGGAAGTTTCATTTTAGAAGTTACAGAAGACACGGATGACGGCATTGTTTTAGGTACTGTTTGCGACTGCGGTAAGATTAAATTAGGTGATGAAGAAGTGGTTGTTTCAGACCTTTTAGGCACCTACGAAAACAAACTTGAAAGCGTGTTTAAGTGCAATATTCCCGACAGTAAAACTCCTATGGAGAACTTCTTCTTCTCAGCCGAGACCAGAGTTGCTCCCGCAGTTAAGGTAGCACAGCCCAAAGTGCTTATCCCCGTATTCCCCGGTACCAACTGTGAATTTGACTCTGCAAAGGTAATGAGAGATGCAGGTGCCGACCCCGAAATCTTTGTTATCAACAACCTTTCAAGCAGCGGTATTGCCCGTTCTGTTGAAGATTTTGCAAGCAAGGTGAAAGAGACTCAAATGATATTTGTTCCCGGCGGTTTCTCCGGCGGTGACGAGCCTGACGGAAGCGGTAAATTTATTACCGCATTCTTCCGCAACGGTGCAGTTAAGAGTGCCGTTACCGAACTTTTAGATAACAGAGACGGACTTATGTGCGGTATTTGTAACGGTTTCCAAGCACTTATCAAATTAGGTCTTGTCCCCTACGGCAAAATTATTGACACCGACGAAAACTGCCCCACCTTGACATTTAACACCATAGGTCGCCACCAGTCAAGAATTGTGAGAACACGCATTGCTTCCAACAAGTCCCCATGGCTGGCTGAGACTAATGTAGGCGATATTTACAATGTGCCCATTTCCCACGGTGAGGGTCGTTTCTTGGCACCTGAAGAACTAATTAAGGAACTGGCTCGAAACGGACAAATTGCTACACAGTATGTTGACCTTGAGGGCAACGCCACAAGCGATGTTCACTTTAATCCCAATGACTCTATGTATGCCATTGAGGGTATCACCTCTCCCGACGGCAGAGTATTCGGTAAAATGGGTCACAGTGAACGCTGGGGCAACGGTCTTTACAAAAATGTTTATGGCGATTATGACATTAAGATGTTTAAATCAGCGGTTAAATACTTTAAATAAGGTGAATTTAAAATGGCATATTTAAGCGACATTGAAATTGCACAGCAGTGCGAAATGAAGAACATTACCGAAATTTCCGATAAAGCAGGTATTGACAGAAAATATCTGGAGCAATACGGTAATTACAAGGCAAAAATTGACCTTTCCCTGCTCAAAAACAACAAGAATGAAAACGGCAAACTCATTTTGGTAACCGCCATTACCCCCACCCCCGCAGGTGAGGGCAAGACTACCACAACCATCGGTCTTGCCGACGGTATGGCACGCATTGGCAAGAAGGTTTGCGTAGCCCTCAGAGAACCTTCCTTAGGCCCCGTTTTCGGTATTAAGGGCGGAGCCGCAGGCGGCGGTTATGCTCAGGTAGTGCCGATGGAGGACATTAATCTTCACTTCACAGGCGACTTCCACGCCATCGGTGCCGCTAACAACCTGTTAGCCGCTATGCTTGACAATCACATTCACCAAGGCAATGCTTTAGGCATTGATGTTCGTCGCATCACCTGGAAACGTTGTGTTGATATGAACGACCGTCAACTGCGTTTTGTTACCGACGGTTTAGGCGGCAGGGTTAACGGTGTGCCCCGGGAAGACGGTTTTGATATCACCGTTGCCAGCGAAATTATGGCAGTTCTCTGCCTTGCCGACGGCATTGCAGATTTAAAGAAAAGACTTTCCAACATTATTGTGGGTTATAACTTTAATGACGAGCCTGTAACCGCAGGTCAGTTAAATGCCGCAGGTGCTATGGCTGCCCTTTTAAAGGATGCAATTAAGCCTAACCTTGTTCAAACCTTAGAGGGCACTCCCGCTTTGGTACACGGCGGACCTTTTGCCAATATTGCTCACGGTTGTAACTCTGTTACCGCCACCAAAATGGCAATGAAATTGGGTGACTATGCCGTAACAGAGGCAGGTTTCGGTGCCGACTTAGGTGCAGAAAAGTTCCTTGACATTAAATGCCGTATGGCAGGTCTTACCCCCTCTGCAGTTGTTATGGTTGCAACTGTAAGGGCTCTCAAAATGCACGGCGGTCTTGACAAAAAGGCATTAGGTGAAGAAAATCTTGAGGCACTGGGCAAAGGTGTTCCCAATCTCCTCCGCCATGTTTCAAACATCAAAAATGTTTACAAACTCCCCTGCGTTGTTGCGGTTAACCGCTTCCCCACCGATACAGATAATGAAATTAACTTCATTATTGAAAAGTGCCGTGAACTCGGCGTAAATGTTGTCCTCTCCAATGTTTGGGCCGAGGGCGGCAAAGGCGGAGAAGAGTTAGCAAAAGAGGTTGTTCGGCTTTGTGACGAGGAAAAAGGCGACTTTACCTTCTCCTATGAAACCGACCTTACCATTGAAGAAAAAATTGATGCCGTTGTTAAAAAGGTTTACGGCGGTGACGGTGTTGTGCTGACCCCCAACGCCAAAAAGCAGGCTCAAAAACTTACCGAAATGGGATTCGGTAACTGCCCTGTTTGTATGGCAAAAACACAGTACAGTTTCTCGGATGACCCCACTAAACTCGGTGCTCCCGAAAACTTTACCGTAACTGTCAGAAACCTTAAAATCTCCGCAGGGGCCGGATTTATCGTTGCACTCACCGGTGATATTATGACCATGCCGGGTCTGCCGAAAGTACCCGCAGCCGAAAAAATTGACGTTGACGATAACGGCAAAATTATCGGTTTGTTCTAAATTAAAATTATAAAGAATAACTCCCCGCTTTTTGTAGAAAATAATACAAAAGCGAGGAGTTGTTTTTATGTTACCAAGTGAAAATGAATACGGAAAAATTGTAAAGAAACTGTCACCCACCTCACCTAAAGTTAAAGATTTTATCTGTGCTTATGTGATAGGCGGTATAATCTGCGTTATCGGACAATTGTTTACAGAACTTTACGAGTATTTAGAATTCAGCGAAAAGGCGGTTAAAATGACGGTTCCCGTGACCTTAATATTTATTGCCGCACTGCTTACGGGACTCAAACTTTTCGATAAAATAGCAAAACACGCAGGTGCCGGCACGTTGGTGCCCATAACAGGATTTTCCAATGCCGTTGTTTCCCCCGCTATTGAATTTAAAGCCGAAGGATATATGTTAGGTGTTGGGGCTAATATGTTTAAAATTGCAGGACCCGTTATTGTATACGGAACCGTTGCAGGTGTTGTATACGGAATAATTTGCTATATAATTGAACTCTTTTAGGTGATAAAATGATCGCTATCATTATAAGAACGCTAATTCTTTATATCATTTTAACCCTGGGCATCCGCCTTATGGGTAAAAGGCAAATCGGCGATATGCAACCCAACGAATTGGTGGTGACCTTGGTTATATCCGAAATTGCCGCCATTCCTTTGCAGGACACCGACCAGCCTATTTTAAACGGTATTTGCTCAATATTTGTTCTTGTGGTTTTAGAAATTCTACTTTCGGTTTTGGCTATGAAAAATATGGCGGTACGCCGTCTTATAAGCGGTCAGTCGGTGATAATTATCAGGGACGGTGTTATCGACCAAACCGCTATGAAAAAGGTCAGAATGACCATACTTGATTTAATCGAGTTACTCCGTGGACAGGATGTTTTTGAGATTGAAGATGTGGCATTTGCAGTTCTTGAAGTAAACGGCGACCTTAATGTGCTCTTAAAATCCCAAAAGCAAACCTTAACACCAAAAGATATGAATCTCACGCCTAATTCTGCCACATTACCTCTGCCTGTTATTAGCGACGGCAAGATTATATCCGATACCTTAAACAACTTTGAAATCAGTAAAGGAGAACTTAATAAACTGCTGGAAAGAGAAAGGGTTAAACTGAAGGACGTATTCTTGATGACCATTGATAAGAATCGCAAAACCACACTAATCAAAAAGAGGTACTAAAATGAAAAGACTGATAGCCGCAGCCATAATTGCGGCGATTGTTGCCGTAATTCATTTCACGGGCAATATCTATATAAAAAATGTTATCAAAGAATGTAACGTACAACTTGAAACCATTGTTGCCGACTATAAAAAGGATATTTCCCCCAAAGAGAACGCCGAAAAACTTAGTAAATACTGGGGAGAAAAGGAAGATTTTCTGTCTGTTTTCGCAAGGCACGATAATATTGACGAAATCGAACTTGCCATTGACACCTTAGCGGTATATTCCGAAACTAAAGACAGCGAGATTTTCTACGAGTATTCAGGCACCGTTAAAACGCTTTTGCATCAACTTTATGAGGATAATTCCTTTAGTATGCACAGTATTCTCTAAAATATTGCATAATTATGCTAAAATCAGTTGACTTTTGCAAAGTAGAGTGATATAATTTCTCTATAATATTTTAAGGAGAAATTTGTATGAAAACATTTGCAAAGATTTTATCATTGGTTTTAGCACTTTGCCTTTGCCTTTGTTTCGCTGGTTGCGGCGAGAAAAAGGATGAGGGTATTAAAATCGGCGTTCAAACCACCACAACCGGCGATATTTACGCTTCCGGCGATTTCGGTGAAGATGCCGTAACCCGTTATGACAACGGTGCAGTTGCCGTTGAGGCTCTTAAGGCCGACAAGGTTGACTGTGTTATCATTGATAACGAGCCTGCAAAATCCTATGTTGCAGCAAACGAAGGCTTGAAAATTCTTGAGACCGCATATGCTAACGAAGATTATGCTATTTGCTTCAAAAAAGGAAGCGATCTTAAAGATAAGGTTGACGCTGCCCTTAAAGATTTAATTGCTGACGGTTCTGTTAAGACTATTATTGACAAATACATTAACGGCAAAACCGATGAATTTGTCGGTGTTCCCGTTAACGCAGAAAAAGATAGCAGCAAGCAAGATCTTATTATGGCTACGAATGCCGAATTCCCTCCCTATGAGTATATTGACGGTGACAAATACTTCGGTGTTGACGTTGAGGTTGCAAAGATTATTGCCGATAAATTAGGTTATAACCTCGTTATCGAAAACGTTGCATTCGACTCCATTATCCCCGGTGTTCAAAGCGGAAAATACAGTATGGGTATGGCAGGTATGACCGTTACCGAAGACAGACTTGAAAAGGTTGACTTTTCTACCTCCTATGCCACCGGTATTCAGGCTGTTATCGTTAAGGAAGACAGCGAAAAAATCAAGACTATCGACGATCTGAACAAATACATTTTAGAATAACAAATAAAATGCTTTGCGGGGCAAAATTTGCCCCGCTTTCTTAAATTATAAAAGAAAATATATAAGAAAGGATTGTTAAAGTGTCAAAAATTGCAGAATATTTCACCGGACTTTACGAAGAGTTTCGTTGGGTAATGTTTAAAAGCAATCGCTTTGATTTTATTTTAAACGGACTCAAAAACACCTTTTTAATAACCCTCGGCTCCCTGCTTTTAGGTATTTTATTGGGTGTTTTCGTTGCCATTGTTCGTTCTACATACGATAAAAACCAAACCCACCTAAAAAAGAACGGCGGTCTATCCTATTATCTGCTCTCCCTTTTAAACGGAATTTGCAAATTTTATCTAACGGTTATCAGAGGAACTCCGGTTGTTGTTCAACTGATGATTTTCTATTTTATTATTTTTGCTGCTACCGATAACGGCGTTGCGGTGGCTACATTGGCATTCGGCATTAACTCGGGTGCTTATGTTGCCGAAATTTTCCGAAGCGGTATAATGGCGGTTGATAATGGGCAATTCGAGGCCGGACGTTCTTTGGGTCTTAACTATTTCCAAACCATGATATACATAGTTATTCCCCAAATGTTCAAGGTCGTTCTCCCCACTCTCTGCAATGAGTTTATCGTTCTTTTAAAGGAAACCTCGGTTGCAGGTTATGTGGGTGTTATTGACCTTACAAAGGCGGGTAACACCATTGCGGGAAGAACATTTTCCTATTTCATTCCCCTGATTTCGGTTGCAGTTATCTACCTTGTTGTAGTTGTTATTTTAACAAAATTGGTATCGCTCCTTGAAAGGAGGTTGAGCAACAGTGACCACTAATGAAACCCTTATTAAGGTTGATTCCTTAGAAAAATCATTCGGAAAAGTTGAAGTGCTTAAAGGCATAAACATTGATATTAAAAAGGGTGAGGTTGTTGTTGTTATCGGTCCTTCGGGATGCGGAAAATCCACCTTTTTAAGAACACTCAATCTCTTGGAAGAGCCCACAGGCGGTCATATCCATTTTGAGGGAACCGATATTACCGATAAGAAAACCAACATAAATATTCACCGCCAAAAAATCGGTATGGTTTTTCAGCAGTTTAATCTTTTTCCTCATATGACCATCCTTGCTAATATGACCTTGGCTCCCATAAAACTTTTAAAAATTTCGAAGAGTGATGCCGAAAAGCGTGCTATGGAATTTTTAGAGCGTGTCGGTCTCGGTGACCGAGCCAATGCCTACCCCTCCCAACTTTCGGGCGGACAAAAGCAGAGAGTCGCCATTGTGCGTGCTCTTTGTATGCAACCCGATGTTATGCTTTTTGACGAGCCAACCTCTGCCTTAGACCCCGAAATGGTTGGTGAGGTTTTGGAGGTTATGAAAACCCTTGCTAACGACGGTATGACTATGGTGGTTGTAACCCACGAAATGGGCTTTGCCCGTGAGGTTGCCGACCGTGTTATATTTATTGACGGTGGCGTTATTGCCGAGGAAGGAACTCCCGAGGAAATTTTCAAAAACCCCAAGTGCGATCGACTGAAAGACTTTTTAAGTAAGGTATTATAATATCAAATAAGCCACCCGAAAAAGGGTGGCTTTCTGCCGAAAAGGTAAAGGTTATGAAATATAATAATATAGTAGAGGGTAGATTTATTGAACGCCCCAACAGATTTATTGCAAAGGTGGAAATCGGCAAAGTTACAGAAACCGTCCACGTTAAAAACACAGGTAGATGCAGGGAACTGCTGGTTCCTGATTCAACAGTTTATTTAGAAAAAACGGACAATCCTAAGAGAAAAACGAGGTATGACCTGATTGCTGTTTTAAAAAACGGAAAGACCCTTATAAATATGGACTCTCAAATTCCGAATGCGGTAACCGAAGAATGGCTCAGAAAAGGAAAACTGTTTTCTAAAGATGCCGTCATCCGCCGAGAAGTTACCCATAATAAATCCCGTTTCGATTTTTATATTGAGGAAGGCGACAGAAAAATATTCCTCGAAGTTAAGGGTTGCACATTGGAAACCGAAGGTATTGCCCGCTTCCCCGACGCTCCTACCGAGCGTGGTGTTAAACATATTAACGAACTGATAGACTGCACAAATCTTGGGTTTGAGGCATATATACTGTTTGTTATTCAAATGAAAGGCATAAAGCATTTTGAACCTAATGATGTAACCCACAAAGCCTTTGGAGATGCTCTGAGGAACGCAGAAAATAAAGGGGTTAGGATATTGGCATACGACTGCATTGTAACCCCCGACAGCATAGAAATTGATAAGGAAGTTAAGGTTTTATTATGATAAGAATTATGTTCGTATGCCACGGCAATATATGCAGAAGTCCTATGGCTGAATTTATTATGAAGAAGTTGGTCGCCGATAAAGGTCTTGAAAAGGATTTTTTAATTAAGTCTTCCGCTACCAGCGATGAAGAAATTATATGCGGTGTAGGAAATCCCATTTATCCCCCTGCCCTTGCGGAACTAAGGCGTAACAACATTTCCGTCGGTGAAAAAAGAGCAGTTCAGTTAACCTTTGACGACTATGAAAATTATGATATGTTTATCTGTATGGACGATAATAATTTACGGAACATTAAAAAGATTTTTGCGACCGACCCTCAAAACAAAATCCGCAAACTTTTACCACTAAAGGACGTTGCTGACCCTTGGTATTACGGAAATTTCGATGTCACATTCAGAGATATTGAGAGAGGCTGTAAAACACTACTTGAAACTTTAACCGAAAAGTAGTATAATATTCAAGAAAATAAATTTAGTCAGGTGAAAATTATGGCAGAAAAAGACACTCTGGGCTGTTCGGGAAACTGCAGTTCCTGTTCATCAAACTGTAAAGGAAAGGACCCGCAAAGCCTTATAGAGCCTACCGGAGAATACAATAACATTAAACATGTTATCGGTATTGTCAGCGGTAAGGGCGGTGTCGGCAAATCAATGGTTACTTCGATGCTGGCTGTTGCCCTTTCCAAAAAGGGGTATAAAGTCGGTATTCTTGACGCTGATATAACCGGTCCGTCTATTCCTAAAACCTTTGGTATTAACTCAAGAGCAATGCAAAATGAAATCGGTATATTGCCGGCCGAGACTAAAAACGGAATTAAGATTATGTCCATCAATTTAATGCTTGAGGACAAGGAGTCTCCCGTTGTTTGGCGGGGTCCTGTTATTGCAGGTGCCGTTAAACAGTTCTGGCACGATGTTGTTTGGGGCGACCTTGATTACCTGCTTATTGACTGTCCTCCCGGTACAGGCGACGTTCCCCTGACCGTCTTCCAAAGCATTCCACTTGACGGTGCGGTAATTGTAACCTCACCTCAGGACTTGGTTTCTATGATTGTTAAGAAAGCCTATAATATGGCAAAAATGATGGAAATTCCCGTCTTGGGCATTGTGGAAAATATGAGTTATGTAATTTGTCCCGACTGCGGAAAGGAATTCAGTATTTTCGGTGGTGGCAGCGAAACCGTTGCCGAGGAATTGGGTGTTCCGCTTCTTGGAAAAATGCCCATTGATGTGTCCTTAACTCAGATGGTAGACAACGGTGCATTCGAAATGGTTGAAACCAACTATCTTGATGAGGCAGTAAAGGTTATAACCTCAAAATAAATTTTAAACCTCACAGTTAAAATGACAACTGAACTGTCACCCTGAGTGCCAACGAAGGGTCTCATTGCGATTTGCTCGATCCACACCGCGAGATTCTTCGCTTCGCTCAGAATGACATTTAACCAAGACCCATTTTTGTTGGGAAAGTATGTTTTATTTATACTCCTAAAACCTCACAGAAAACTGTGAGGTTTTTTGTTAAAACAGACTGTCGCAAAACTTTTCCGTGAAATTATCTATCTTCTGGTAATCCATAGCCCCTATGAAGTTTTCCTCCAATTCGTCGTGAACGGATTTTGCGTTTTTAAGGGTATCAACCGCAAAACTTATCAGCATTTTTGCGGTTCTATAATTGATTTTTGCCTTTTTGGAAGTTTCCTCGCTTTTCATAAATCGTTTAGCGTGAATCCTGCGACTGTCGGTTTTAAAGCCAAAATATTTACTCTCCCGCAGGAAAGCAACACCTAATTCGGGAATTAAAATATGCTCTGTGACATTTGGCAAAAACGGATTTTTAGCAGTTATAATTTTAAGTTTCTGAGCAAGTGCTTTTTTCCTCAAATTATCGAAAATCAAACTCGAAACAACACCCGTGTCGTCCTTAATAATTACAAATTTGTCGCAAAAGTCATAAACCGTTTCTTCAAAATTCACAACACCCTTTGGAGACACCGCCGACAAAAACCGAATTTTTTCACCCTCGGCACTTCCCCTTTCTTTTAAATACTTTTTAGCAAGTGCATTAGCATAACTTTCTACCCTTGCGGTGTCAACATTTTTAATAACTATACTGCGGTTTTCCTTTAATAGCGTGCCCGCAGATTTTAAGAATGCCGATGCGGTTTTGTGAAGTGCCTTATTTTTATCGGTAAGTTTTATGATTTCATTTCTTTTAGCAACCAATTTTTCTTTGTTCCAAAAATCGCCGAAGTTTAAAATGCTTTCCACCGCACCCGGGTATTTCGGGTCAATTACGTGGGGTGCAGTTCCGTCTAAGACAGAAATTTTCAGTTTCGGAATTACAACCGCATCTAAAGAATCGGGGTCACTGCTGCAGGGACAACGGTGAACCGAATATCCCTCTTCCTCTGCCCTTTTTGCAATTTTCTTCATAAATGACGATTTTCCCGTTCCGGGTCCGCCTTTTATAATATAGGACTTCCAACCGTCCTTTGGGTCAAAACAGGTATCAAAATAGGATACAAAGCCGTCGCAGGAATTTGATGCTAAAAAATATTTTATTTGTTTCAAAACTATCACCTAATTTCTTTTTTGTTACAGTTTATTCTAAAAATTAACTTTTGACACTAAGGCGGTTTTATGTTATTATATCTTTAGAGTCGGTCAGACGGTTGCGAAATGAATTTCATTTTGAGGAAAGTCCGAGCCCCACAGGGCAGAATAGCGGCTAACGGCCGCCGAGGGTGACCTTAGGGAAAGTGCAACAGAGATATACCGCCGTATGGCTTTTGCTATTGTAATTGATGTGGTTTTCACGCCCATACGGTAAGGGTGGAAAGGCGAGGTAAGAGCTCACCTGTCACATGGGAACATCGTGACACTGTAAACCCTATTCGGAGCAACGCTGACTGTGGCTATACATTTGCCCGATGTGCCACAAAAAGCGGCTTGAGTGTCGGAGCAATCCGTCATCGAGATAGATAACCGTCCGCGACAGAACTCGGCTTACCGACCGACTCTATTAAAAATACTAATGCAAAAATCGAGCAAATAAATAAAGGGAAGTTAAAAAATGCGTCATTTGTTCCAAAGATTTGCGGATTTCTTCCGTGAATCCGATAAAATTTTTCTGATTCTCTGTGTTGCCACCACCCTTTACGGTTGCACTGCGGTTTTCTCAGCCACATACCATATGAACACCTTCCGTCCTATTATCGTGCAGTTTGCTTGTATGATTTTAGGTGTTTTTGGTGCTCTTATTGTTTCCTCTTTTGATTTGGAAAAGTTTTACAAGCGGTGGTATATAGTCGCCGCCGTGGGTGTTATCCCCGTATTGCTTACCTTTTTTATCGGTATTGCACCCGAGGGTACCGACGATAAGGCTTGGCTTGACCTCGGAATTACCACATTTCAGCCCTCGGAACTTTTAAAAATCTGCTTTATTCTAACCTTTAGCCTGCATCTGAGCCGTATTAAGGCTAATATTAACAAACCAAAATATCTGCTCCCCCTTTGTGCCCACGGTGCCGCACCGATTTTGCTTATTCATTTTCAAGGAGACGACGGAACCGCCCTTGTTTTTGCCATTATTGTTGTGTTTATGATGTGGGTGGCAGGTGTTTCTTGGAAATACTTTACGGCAGCCTTTGGGGCGGTTTTAGTCGCCTCGCCTTTTGTATACTTCTTTGTTATGAATGACGATCACAGGGCGAGAATTAAACTCCTGTTTGACATTGATGCAGACATTAAGGGTATCGGCTATCAGCAATGGCTGGGCAGACGTTCGCTTGCAAACGGCGGACTTTTCGGTCAGGGCTATCTTAAAGGCACTCTAACCCAATCCGGCATTGTGCCTGAAGGTCATAATGACTTTATATTCGTAGGTATCGGCGAAGAGTTGGGATTTTTAGGTTGCCTTGCGGTTATTATTCTTTTGGTTGCTATTTGCCTTAGATGCATAAGGGTTGCAAAACTCAGCACTAAGGACAGTAACAGATACGTATGCATTGGTTTTTTTGCAATGATTTTTGCCCAGTCAGTAATAAATATCGGTATGTGTACATCGGTTTTACCCGTTATCGGCATTACCCTCCCCTTTTTCAGTGCGGGTGGCACCTCCCTACTGTGCCTGTACTTAGGTGTGGGTTTGGTGCTAAATGTTTATAAACACCGCAACGAAAGAACACTGTATTTGAGATAAAACTATACTGTCTGTCACCCTGAGTGCAAGGTCGGGTCTCTTTGAGATTCTTCACTGCGTTCAGAATGACATAAAAGGCTGTCACCCTGAGTGCAGCGAAGGGTCTGGTTGCAATTTTGATTTTTAAGATTCTTCGCTACGTTTAGAATGACAACCTCTCCGCCTCGTTTCACGGCACGGCAGATTGTCAACTATGCCAACCGCAAATCAGCAAAATTTTTTTATAGACTAAAACTCCCCTTTTTGGAGGGAGTTTGATTTTTGTTAAAAAAGTCTTGCAATTTGCAGTAAAGTATGGTAAAATATAAACGTTCGGGGCATTAGCTCAGCCGGGAGAGCGCTACACTGGCAGTGTAGAGGTCAGCGGTTCGATCCCGCTATGCTCCACCAAAAATCTCTAAGACGAGACAGTCTAAGAGATTTTTTTTATCCTAATTAAAGTCTAACATCTATAACTATATTCATCAAACAAAAGGCACAGACTTTCGCCTGTGCCTTTGTTTGTCGCCCACTCTTTTGGAGGGAGGAAGCAAGGAATAAATAAATTATTAATCGTCAGAGCCGCCTTCGTTCACTTCGCCGCCATAGGTGTTGTAATATGTTACGGCATTACCGCCAATTGTTAAAGACGAACCTTCAGCAACTGTATATACAAATACATAGCCGTTGGATTCACCCTCGGTTGTTGAGCCGCTGTAGAATTTACAATCGGAAACACTTACATTACCGGTAACAAAATCATTGTCACCATTGGTGGTAGCCGCAAATGCGTAACCCTTGGTGCAGAGACCGCTGTTGTTTGTAGCGGAAGCTCTAGGTGTTGTCGTGCCAATTAACGTGGAATTTGTGATCGTCGCATCTGTATGCTTAATTTCCACGCCCGAAGGTCCGACAATGGTGCAATTGTCTATTTTTAGAGTCTGTTTCGGGTTGTCCTTGCTGTTGGAAATATATACACCGGCTCCATGAGTATCCGTAATTGTTGTATCTGTAATAGAGAACATATTTCCACCATAACTGCCATTTTGCGAAACACCAAAATACTTGGAAACTATATTCGAAGAGTTAATCGTCACATTATTTCCTTTATCATAACGGAAGACAACAACGCGCGCTTCGTTGTCTTTGTGTTATTCATTGTTTTTTCCTCCTTAAAATTTATTTTTCCATTGGAATAACACTATGTAATCGGTTTTCACCGTTTACAACGGAATAAATGAATATTTAATAATGAATAATTTCGGTGTCGGCTCCGCCGACGGATGTAAAAAAAGTAAAATTTAAAATTCACCACATACTAAAGCCAACCTGTCATTCTGAGGAACTATAGTGACGAAGAATCTAATTGCAATTTTCTCATTTCTTAGAAGTTTACCCTATCTCTCCCTCCGTCAAAACTTCGTTTTGCCACCTCCCTCATCAGAGGGAGGCACAGGAGAGTGCTGTCAATCCTCCCATGATTGCAGGGTGACTATTCTCTCTATTATGAGATGTCATGAAGTGACGGAGCGACCAAGGGAGAGAAAAAGTGAATTTGTAAGAAAGGCGATAGATACAAAATCACCGTTTCATCTCTCCCCCATCTTGCTGTGCTCGGCAAACTATTAAGGCGAGCGTGGACTCCGGATTTGAAATTCCGTCATCAAACCGATAAGTCTAAATTTCGGCAACCAGAAGACATAAACCCCTCGCAAAATTTAAAGAGTAGTGAGATAATTGTTTTTGGATGGCCGCAAGGCGTTTATGCCTTTTGATTGCCGAAATACTGTTTAGTCATCATATTTTTGAAACAAAAACAGAGAACGCAATAATTTTTTCTTTCTGTTTTCCCAAAATTTTCTTTCTTCGCCCTCTGTTTTGTGGATAATACTATTTAAAGCCTCCAGTTCTTGCGAAAAATTATCAAGATACCTTGCAAGTTTAAAAGCCAAAAAAACTATTATGATTAGGGCAATTGTAATACCAATTCTAATGTATAAATCGGTTTGTGCATCTCCCGTCAAAATGATTGTCCTGATTGCGTTGTCAATTTTCGGTATCATTGTCTTCCTTGGAACTTTCATTCTGCTGTGCAAGTTGTGCTTTAAGTGCTAAGAGTTCTTCCATAACCTTTTGGTTTTCGGCACGTTCCTCAGCGATTTTTTCACGCTCTTCTTTCATTTCCTGTTCCTGTTCATATTTGTAACGGCGGAAGAGCCTAATACAGTTTAATCCCTGAATTAAAATAAGAACAAGGAACGGAATTAAAATGCAAACTATGTAACCGGGGGTAGTCTTTAAAAACATAAAAAATTTGCCGACTTTAGGAATATGGCTTTTGTATTTTCCCAAAACATAGGGGTATGTAACAACGGTTTCGTCGTCGGTATCGGTAGTTGTACCGTAGGTGATAAACCCGGGTTCGCCGCTCGCATCGGTGGTAAGGCGTCTGATTTTATGGGTTACGGTTTCACCGTAGTTGGAGGTGTTTTGGGAAGCATAAGCAATAATGTCCCCCTCTTTTAGGTCTTTTAGGTCAACCTCTTTTACCAAAACCAAATCGCCTGCGTCAAAATCCGTCTTGCTCATTGAGTCTGACAGTACAATGAACATCTTAAGTCCAAACAAACTGCGGTCACTCCGGTCGAAGGTGTTCACCGAAACAACGGTAAAAATCATCATACACACAGCCAATGCCACCATTGACCCGACAAATATGTTTTTAATTAGGTTTAATGCTTTTTTCATACGTTAACTCATTAACTAAATAGTTTATTGGGGTTGTTCATGGTCTGTACTGCGTCCGCTCATAAATCAAATGTAAGGGATGTTTCTTGTGTTTCGTTTCCTGCTGTCTCGGGATAGTGGAAATAACCGGTTAAATCTCTCTGTTCGCTGATCTTTAAAAAATCGTCGCCGTTCTGCTTTTATATCGTTGTCTATTGGTTTGTGCTATAATGTGTTTTGCAAATGGGATCACCTCGTTTTGTGCTCGGTCGCGTCAAATAACCTCAAAAAAGAAAAGCCTGTACCATAATCGTATACAACGATTAAATGGCACAGGCTCTTAGGCTCAGGCGCTGGGGTCGGTTCTGCATATTATGCAGGGGTACTAAACTCACTCTATTAAGATTATGTGTTTGCTTAAATTATAACGATATAGGGCAACATAATGGTTATTATGTTGTTCATAAAGCCGAACAAGCATGTCTCGTTACTTTTTAAGTACGAAGTATTATAACATAATACATATGAAAAAACAAGCGGTTTTTCAAAAAAATTGAGATTTACATAAAATTAACGGATTTTGGGCGTGAAAATCAAGACCTTTTGGTTATTGTTTTCAAAAGGTCTGATTTGTTGTACCTATTTTTAGCTGCCTTTAAGCATTTAATGAAGGTATACTGTCTATTCTTATTGTTTAATACAACATAATAACCATTATGTGATATTCAAACCGCTGCTGAAATGTAGCGGTTTTTCTTTTTATATAATGAGTCGCATATTTTCCATACGGCGCTGATGTTCGGCACCAGTTGTGATGATATAAATGCGAGTTGTATTAATATTGGAGTGACCAAGAATGTCTGCTAATTTTGCAATATCTTTTTCAATACCATAAAAAGTCCTTGCAAACAGGTGCCTCAGATTGTGTGGAAATACCTTCCCAGGAGAAACACCGGCCTGTTCACACAAACTCTTCATTTCTCTCCAAATATTTGTGCGACTGATTGCTTTTCCTGTTCGGGTTATAAAAATCATACCGCTTTTAATCCCCTGCTTCGCCGCATAGTCAAGCAATTTTTTTTGCAAATTTTTCACAATGAAAACACTACGGGTTTTCGCCTTGCAGGAAACTGTGGCTTCGCCCGATTTCACTGCTTCAACAGTTATAAACTGCAATTCGCTGACCCTTATACCTGTACCGCAGATAGTTTGAATTATTAAACTAAGCCGTTTATTTTGATTTTTTTCTGCCGTCTTGCAAAGGCGTGTGTATTCCGCCTTAGTCAGTTCCTTTTCCTCAGAACAGTAAATTTGTTTTTGAAGTTTGACCGACTTAACCCTCAAATCCTGCCAACCGAGAAATTCGAGTAAACAGTTTATACCCGCTATTATGGAATTAACGCTGCGAATCGCATATTTTCCCTGAAGATGCTTTTTATAGCCGATAACTGCTTCCTTTGTGATTTTTTGCCCTTTAAATATCTTGCAAATACCGTCACATCTCGGATATATTTTTCAATGGTTGCTCCGCTCCTTTCTTCTAATATTAAATGCTCTTTAAAGTCAGATATAATATCCTTTGTCAAAAGTTGTTCTTTCATATTATGGTCCTCCGAGTATTTTTTTATATTATACCCTAAAAATTGCCATAAACTGAAATTTTAATTGAATAATATAAATTTAAACCTTTTAGCCGTCCGTTTTAATTTTAAACTTTAATATGTAATGAATCAAAGGAATTACACGTAAAAGCGTGATAATATACGCCTGTGACGATTAAATACCGGTACTTCTGATTGGATATTTATTATAATCGGCCTTATATGTCAATCGTTCAAGTTGGTGAAAAGCCGTTTTAACGCCTTCTTCCGAAATGGAGTAGTGCATCCATTTACCCTCCTTGCGACCAATCACAACACCGGAATCACAAAGTATCTTCATATGGTGGGATAATGTGGGCTGGGTTACATTGAGTTCATCAAGCATTTTACAGACACATTTTCCGCTAAAGTTCGGCAAACAGTTTACAGCCCCTCTTTTTAAGCCAGAAGTAAAGCAGACCGCACAAAGCCAAAGTTACCGCCCCGAAGAGGCTCATATATCCGACAAATCCGAGTTTCCAGCCGTTTAAGAGCATATAACCCCCGCACAGCAATACGGTATACCCAAAACCGCTGAACAGGGCAATCATCACGCCGACACTCTGCTTTATGGGGGTGATTTCGCTCGTCCAGTTAAGGTTGGGCATTTTAAGTCCTAAAAACAGCCCGAACAGCGCGGAAAACAAGGTATATAACATAGGGACAAGCACCGTCAAAAGCAGTTCTAAGGGAGTAAAGGGATAGATAAAGGCGATACAGGCTGTGCAAAACAGCACGGGAATACCCGTTAAAATCATCTGCATACCAAGTTTGCCCCTAAGTACCTGCCACGGTGTTACCGGCAAAGACTGCATAAGCCACAGGCTCTTGCCCTCAAGGGAGACCGAGGGTGCCGCCATATCGTTCATTGAGGCAAGCATACATACCGCCGTGCAGAGCAGTACAGGAGTGCATCCCGCCCGTTCACCGAATATCTCATTTAATACCGAAATTACGGTTCCTCCCTGCCAGAGAAGCATTACGCCGCAAATCGGCAGCAGCAGAATACCGAGACCGCAGTTGAGCATATAGTTGGGGCTTGCGGTAAATCGCCCAAATTCCT
Source organism: Acutalibacteraceae bacterium (assembly GCA_045580545.1). GTDB lineage: Bacteria > Bacillota > Clostridia > Oscillospirales > Acutalibacteraceae > UBA737. The sequence continues at coordinate 63,393 of JAZNOA010000073.1, forward strand.
TTGCCAAAAGTGCCGCGGCAATGCTTTTCTGCTTTTCCTCAGTTTCTTTGTATACCTTTTTGGCGGTATGCCCTGAGGAAGTGGCTATTTTAAGGAAACTACGGGAAATCAATGCCCACATCAGCCCAAAAAGAGCCAGTACGACTGCCGATACAATCAGCATTGCAAAAGCGTCCCCCGCCCCTACTCTGCCGAAAAGGTAAAAAGGATAAGCCGAGCCTTTAATCTTCTCGCCGTAAAGAGCGGCGTTTGCGAGCAAATCCTGTATAAGGGTTTGGGCTTTGAAATATAAAAAATAGTATCCGCCTATAAACGCTAAGGAAATCACAACAGTGATAAAACTCTTGTTTTTGAGCTTAAGGCTGATTTTGGCTACCACCCAACCCAAGGCGCAGGATAGCGTCAGAACAAAGAGAGAGATCAGCAATATCAGAAGCAGACCGCCGAAAATCGTCCCCGCCGATAGGTCGGCGGTGACCCAGTAAACAATGACCGCCGGGAGAATAACAACAATGGAATACATAAGTCCCATAAGATAGACGGTAAGCAGTCGGGACGCCATAATCACATTTACCGGAATCGGCATTGACAGCAGAAGGTCATTGTCTTTTGACAGATAAAGGCAGGAATAGGTATTAAACACACTGCCGAAAACGCCCAGCAATACAGACAGTAGTCCCATAATCACAAAGTAGAGCCAATCCATACCGGCGGCGGACAGAGGAGCACACAAAGTCATGGACAGATATGTAAACATTCCGCCCAATAAACCAGCCATTATAGCAATAAACAGGATAATGTAACCAATAATCCCTGCCTTGGAGCGGGCTGTATTTTTCTTAGGGTCATAGAAGTAATTGCGGAATATTTCAGTAAGTTGTTTTTTTAGGAGCAATTTTAGCATGATTCTTCCTCCAGTTCAAGGAATACTTCCTCCAAAGAATCGTCGCCCCTGACCTCCTCCATGGTGCCCGAGCGGACAAGTTTTCCGCCCTTGATAATTGCCACCTTGTCGCATAACTTTTCGGCAACCTCAAGCACATGGGTAGAGAAGAAGATAGCCCCGCCTTCGTCGCAGACCTCACGCATCATATCTTTAAGAAGATGTGAGGCTTTGGGGTCAAGACCTACAAAGGGTTCGTCCATAATAATAAGCTTAGGACTGTGTAGCCATGCCGCAATGATAGCCAATTTTTGCTTCATACCGTGGGAATAGGCGGCGATGGGCTGTGCCAAATCGGCTGTAAGTTCGAAAAGTTCCGAATATTTACGGATACGCTCCTTGCGGTCTACGGCACTAACGCCGAAAATATCGGCGATGAAATTAAGATATTTTATACCGCTCATATAGTCGTACAAATCGGGGTTATCGGGGATATAGGCGATGTCTCGCTTGCAGTCAAGCGGTGCGGTACGAACAGATTTCCCGTTAATCAAAATTTCTCCCTCGTCAAACTGCAAAATCCCCACTACTGATTTCAGCGTTGTGGTTTTACCCGCACCGTTGTGTCCGATGAAGCCGTATATTTCACCGGGAGCAATATGTAAGGTAAGATCGTCCACGGCTTTTTTCTCGCCGTAGGTTTTTGTCAGATGTTCGATTTTAAGCATTTTGTTTTCCTCCGATTAATTTTTTTATTCCATGGGCGGCAGTTTTTGTGCCAGCCCTTCTTTTCCCAATAACCGTAGTCCGGCTCTGAAGGCGGGAAATGCTTGTGGGCAAAGCGCATTAAATAAAACCACTTTTTTGCCCTTCCGTTGCACCCTCGCTTGCCTACGCCTTTTCGGATACGACACGCCAGACGGTCTGTCTTTTTGTGAATTTTTTGCATTATTCTGTTGGGTATCTCGTCAGGCTTCACCGCCTGTACGCCAAGTCCCAGCCTATATACCTTACGAATTCCCCACATTTCGAGACTGTCTGCCATATCCCGAACGGTGCTTTTCATTCCGCCTCCGGCGGCTGTGGATATGGCGACCGCCTGCTTACCGCTCATTTGAGGCAAAGGTCTGTGAACCATCCACCAAGTGCCGAGGTGATCGAGAACGCTCATCATTTGACCGGTGGCATGGTATACATACACAGGGCTTTCAAGTATCAGCAGATCACACTCAAGAATTGCCGTAACAAGGGGCTCCAGATCTTTATAATGCGGGCAGTCGGATAAGTCATTTTTGAAACAGGTATAACAGCCAAGGCATGACCTGTTAAAATCCCGAGGCAGGAAAAACTCCCGAATTTCCCCGCCGATCTTATTTGCAAGTTCCCTTGCCACCATACAAGTGTTTCCTTCATGGCTCTGCCCGTGAATAACGGTAATTTTCATCATTGTAAACCTCTCTTCAAAGTTTGTTCGATATTTTCAGCAGTTTACATCCTATATTATACAAGATTATCCCGAAATTTTATAGGTAGTTTTTATATAGATATGTGTCATTTTTTCAGGTATGCGGATGTATTTTTGGGTACTGCCTATCGTTCGTTAGTTACAAACCTCAAAATTAAGCGGATGTGCCGAACGGACACAACCGCCTTGCTCAGCACATGGATTTTACCTGATGATACAAATCGGGGTTAGCGGAGCTAAAATTATAGTTGTCATAGCCTCCCTTGTGTAAAGGGAGGTGGCTCGACTTTGTCGAGACGGAGGGATTGTTGTTAAAACAAAAACCAACAATAAAAATAGGGTTTCCAAAACAATCCCCCAGTCTCGCTACGCTCGACAGCCGCTGACGGCGGCGGTCCCCTCTATCACTTCGTGACATCTCCCCACACTGTGGGGAGTCACCCTTTACACAAGAGGGCCTCATTATGCACTAATCAATTCACCCCTACCAATCCCGATTTCTCTGTCACACAATTCTTATATTAAATCATCATAACTACCGCTGATAGCGTTCGAAAAACTGACGAATGTGTTTTTCCGCCAGCTCCATAACCTCCTGTTCCCGATCCGGTTCTCGGTCACAGAGGTTAATCCAAACGGAAATGGGCAGGCAGAATTGAGCCGACAGGATCGAGAGCAGAGGTGGGTTCATCACAGATCAGCAGTTTTGGGCTGTTAAGCAAAGCCTGAGCGATACCCAAGCGCTGCTTCATACCTCTTGAAAAACCTTTGATGCGGTGCTTTTCGTCACCAAGTCCTACAAGCTCCAGGAGTTCCTTGCAACGGGAATCACACTCTGCCTTTTTCATACCGGTAATTTCTCCACAGAAGCGAAGATATTCCGGTGCGGTCATAAAGGGATAGAACTCCGGCACGTCGGGGAGATATCCGATATATTGATTGGTGGAAGCCTGCCCATAAACTACCTTTTCACCACCCACAATAATTTCGCCCGAATCTGCTTTCAATAGACCCAGTATCGTTTTCATTGTGGTTGTTTTGCCTGCACCGTTTTTGCCAATGAAGCCGTATATGCTATGCTCCGGTACGGTTAAATTAAGACCACGCAATACTTCTTTATCACCAAACCGCTTATGCAGATCGGTGATGCGCAGCATATCCATTATGCATCCTCCTTGCCGAGCAGAAAGTAAAGGATCGGCCCGACAAAGTTCATCAGCACGATGGTAATAACCAGCCACAAAGCACGATTGCCACGCTTATATGTCTTGTGCGTTAAAATGTGATACAGTGTATAT
>JAZNOA010000074.1:0-31867 GCA_045580545.1 Acutalibacteraceae bacterium
GTTTGGTTTTTTATGCTGTGTTCAGGTTTTTATCACGCAATATATATGCAAGAAAAAGAGAAAACGATTGGTTTTCGGGAAAGATAAATTTTGTAAAAAAACGTCGTGAGTTTGAGGAGCAAAAAAGGGCTGACAAATCACATGTCTATCGTAAATGCCCATCATGTAAGGCTATTTTAAGGTTGCCTCATAGAATAGGTACTCACAAAACAGTGTGTCCCAGATGCAATAAGGAATTTACAGTTAAGGTGAAAAAATAGCGTGTATCCTTACCATAACATAATTAAACAACGTATTCGCAATGGTGAATTGGTGGATTATAGGTTTGTTGAAAACTATAAAAATATAGGAGAGTGCTTACTGCTGTTTTTCAGTACTTCACCGTATATCCGACCAATAAGGCCTTATAGGTACAGCGAATATGCAGAATTACTCGAGAATTTTTAAGCAACAAAAAAACGGCTCTCTCACGGATTAGACTTGAGAGAGTCGTTAAAATATTTAATTAAAGATTCATTGTATTTTGTTACGTGGACCTAACTATCTGCAATGTCGTTTTCTAAGTGAAATCTAACCCAATCTGCAAAAGAACGGTCACCCATTGCTTTTTTAAGTTTTTCTGCTTCGCCATTATCTTTTCGTGCTTTAAAACTGAAAATTTGGTAAGCCTTGCGTTCCCAAGCAGATTCTTTTTGGTAATCACGATTTGCCATATTTATCTCCTTTCTACCCTATAGGAAAATAATTGAATTTATTTAACTATATTATAACATACGCATAAACGTATGTCGAGAATTTTTAAAAAAATAATGGTGAACAATAAAAAAATAAAATCCTGCCGACATAATCGACAGGATTTTTGTTTTGGTGACCCGGACGGGATACTCTGCGTCGGCAATGTTTCGACCGTAGCGAACGGTACCCGAAACATTTTGCCGTACTCGTGACTTCACAGTCCCGAAACCCTGACGCGGGTTTCGGGCTGCTTCGACGAACCCCACGGGTTCTCATCCCGTATTTTTTGCAAAAAAACAACACCCACCCATAAAGGGCAGGTGTTGTTTGGTGACCCGGACGGGATTCGAACCCGTGTTACCGCCGTGAAAGGGCGGTGTCTTAGGCCTCTTGACCACCGGGCCATGGTGGTGGCTGTAACTGGATTTGAACCGGTGACACTGCGGGTATGAACCGCATGCTCTAGCCAACTGAGCTATACAGCCATTTAAAGCGACTTGCATATTATATCAAACAAGTCGCTGTTTGTCAATACCAAAATTTAATTTTTTTCACCGATAAAACTAAAATATTTTTCAAGATAGATTTTGTGGGCAACGGTTATAATAATATTCCTTAGCATTCGTTTTTCGTCGGAGTTGTTGGTATCGCTTTCCTCTCCCAACTCACTTTCGTTAAAAACACAGGAAATAAGCCTTTCAAATTCCTCTGCGAAGTAGTTATAAGCAACAACCACTTCGTATGATTCCTTTTGAACGTTGATGACGGTCTTAATATCGTCCATAGAAAGAACGTTTTTAACCAATGCTATAAATATAAGGTATGCGATTTGCTTCCTGTCATACTGCTTTTTTACAGGGTTACTCACAAGCCCCTTTTTAACATAGTTGGAAATCATAGAGCCTGTGATGGCATTTTTGAACAGCGGGGAAAGTGCCTCGCTTATATATTTTGCGGTTTGCTCAAGATAAAGACCCACGTTTGGAATTTCCGTATATATAGGCAAATGAAAATCTTTAATTACATTTGCCAGTTCCTGTGTTTCTGAATGATACATCAGATTGCCCCCTTAATAAAACCTATTCTACAACAATTAAAACCGAATGTCAAGTTTGAAAACTTCTAATCGGTTTTTAAAAAACCCTTGACAAGGTAAGTATGTTACTGTATAATAATCTACGTCATCGGTTTTTGAAAAACCGATGAAAAAGTATTTTAAAACGAGGTGTTTGTTTTGAATATGAGAATTGTTTCGGATTCTTCTTCCAATATTCTGGAGTTAGAGGGTTTTGATTATAAATCGGTGCCTTTAAAAATAATATCCGATTCTAAGGAGTATGTTGACACTCCCGATTTGGATGTGGCGAAAATGGTTGAAGATATGTATGAAAGCCATGAGAGGTTTTCCACCTCCTGCCCTAATGCCTATGATTGGTCTAAGGCTTTCGAGGGCGGGGAAAATATTTTCGCCGTTACAATTACCAAGCATCTCTCCGGTTGTTACGGTGCGGCCGTAAACGCCGCCGAAGATTTTAAGGCCGAAAACCCCGGTGCCAATATATTTGTTATAGACAGTCTTTCAACAGGTGGTGAAATGCAACTCATAATTGAAAAACTGATTGAACTCCAAAAAAAGGGGCTTTCATTTGAAGAGATTAAGGATGAGATAACCGAGTATCAAAAGCACACCCATTTAATTTTCGCCCTGAGAAGTCTTAACAATCTGGCGAAAAACGGCAGAGTAAATCCCGCAGTTGCCAAGATTGCGGGGGTTTTGGGAATCAGAATAACGGGTATGGCAGATGAGGGTCATCTGAAAACCGTTCACAAATGCAAGGGCAAGGAAAAAACTTTGGAAATGCTTAAAAGGGATATGCTGGAAATGGGTTTCAGAGGCGGCAAGGTTAAAATTTCCCATTGCCAAAACCCTGACGCTGCAAACGAACTCAGGGAAAAAATACTTGAGTGTTATCCCGAAAGCGATGTTGAAATTCTCCCCTGCACCGCTTTATGCAGTTTTTATGCCGAAAAAGGCGGTTTGATAATCGGTTTTGAAGATTAAAAAATGCTTTACAAACTTTACGATAAGTTTTATAATAAAACAGCAGTTAAACACTGCTGTTTTTAAATTTGGAGGGAATTATGATTTTTAAAAAACCTACATACGATTTTTTGGTTGTGGGGCTTGGCAACCCGGGACTTCAGTATGAAAAGACAAGGCATAATGTGGGCTTTATGTCCGCCGACCTTTTAATGAAAAAAGCAGGCGGAGAGTTTACAAAACATAAAATGGACGCCCACTTCGGGGAATGTGAAATCGGCAAAAAGCGGATTTTGGTTATGAAACCCCAAACCTTTATGAACAATTCGGGTACTGCCGTTTCGGCGGTTTCTAAGTTTTATAAGATACCCGCCGATAAAATAATTATAATTTCCGATGATATTTCCTTAGATGTGGGAAGAATCAGAATCAGACGAAAGGGAAGTCACGGCGGTCATAACGGACTTAAAGGTATTTTTCAGTTGTTGGGCACCGATAATATTATGCGGGTTAAAATCGGTGTTGGAGCAAAGCCCCACCCCGATTATGATTTAGCCGATTGGGTGCTGGGAAAATTCCCTAAAGAGGACGAGGAAAATCTAAGCATCGCCTTAGACAATTCAGTTAAAGCCATAGAAGAAATCATTAAACGGGGAATTGACTCGGCAATGAATAAATACAGCAAATGAGGATTATATGGAGTTTTTAAACAAAATTTTATCCTGTGACCCCGATTTTAATTTGGCATTGAAGGATATTTCCGCCTCTCGCCTGCCCTTTGCCTGCACGGGACTGTCTGCCGTTCACAAAGCGGCGGTTATAAGTGGAATTTATTCAAAGATTCCAAAAAAAATTGCAGTTTTAACAAAGGACGAGGCATCGGCTCTGCAAATGGCAGCCGACCTTAAGGAAATGGGGCTTAAAACCCTTGTTTTCCCTTTAAGGGACTACTGTTTGCATAACCTTACGGGTCACTCAAAAGAATACGAACACAAGAGAACGGACACCCTATCTGCCCTTGCAGATGGGGCATTTGACGTTGTCTGCTTTTCGGTTGATTCGGCAGTTCAATATACCGTTCCTCCCGAAGTTTTAAAGGAGGCAAGGTTCAACCTGAGTGTAGGTCAGGAAATCGGCACTGCTCTGCTTACCGAAAAACTTTTGGATGCAGGATATGTCAGAAGTGAGCAGTGTGAGGGTTGGGGTCAGTTTGCAACGAGGGGCGGAATATTTGATATCTTCCCTGTAAGGGCTGAAAACCCCGTTAGAATTGAGTTTTGGGGAGACGAGATTGACACCGTTTCTTATTTTGACACCGAGACTCAGCGAAGAACCGAAAATGTAGATACCGTTGAAATAACTCCTGCCAACGAAGTGCTGATTTCCCCACAAAAATTAACAGATATTTTAAAAGAATATCTTGCAGGTGAAAAGAAACTGACCGACGGGCAGAAAGAGGTTTTGTCTCAGGATATTTCCGCTTTGGAAAATGGGGTCTCTGTATCACTTGACAGGTATCTGCCCCTAATATATCCAAAGGGTGAAACCTTATTCAACTATATAGACCGCTGTCTTTTGTTTATAAGCGAGTCAGGTGACCTTGCCGAAAGGCTTAAATCTATGGAAATTCAGCAATCGGCTGACATCGAAAGCCTATTGGAAAACGGTATTCTTTCCCGTAAAACCGCCAAGTTATATCTCAGTAAAGGGGAACTTTGGGCACATATTGCAAATGCAGTTATCCTCGAAAACTTCCCCCGCACATCTTATGAGTTAAAGGTTAAGGACATTATTAACTTCAACTATAAAGGCTCCACACCGTGGAGCGGTGACATATCCGTTTTAACCGAGGATATTGAATACATTTTGTCGAAAAAAGGCAAGGTGGTTATTTTAGCGGGTGAGCAAAAGGCGGCAAAGGTGCTCACAGACGAACTTAACCGCCGAGGAATAACTGCGGTGTTTAGTGAAAACCCAAATGAGGTTTTTGCAGGTGTTACCGTGACTTTAGGGGGTCTGTCAAGCGGATTTGAAATCCCCTCTCAGAAATTCCTCCTTGTGACCCACAGATATATAGCCTCTGATACAAAGAAAAAACGAAACCGCCCGAAAAACGCCAAGGAAATCGGCTCTCTGGACGAACTCCACAAGGGGGATTATGTTGTCCACGAAGCCCACGGAATCGGTATTTTTGACGGTATCAACCGCATTACCAATGAGGGTGTTACCAAGGACTATATAAAGATTAAATATGCCAAAACCGATGTTTTGTATGTTCCTGTTACTCAACTTGATTTAGTGTCCCGTTATATCGGTGCTGCAACCGAGAACGGCGGAATAAAACTTAACACCTTAGGGGGCACCGGTTGGCAGAAAACAAGGGCAAGGGTTAAAAAGGCTGTCCGTGATATGGCAAAGCAGTTAACCGCCCTTTATGCTAAGCGAATGTCGGTTAAGGGATATGCTTTCGGGCCCGATACAGACCTGCAAAATGACTTTGAACGCAGATTTGAATATGACGAAACCGAAGACCAACTCCGTTGCATAAACGAAATTAAGGCGGATATGGAGCGGGAAGTTCCTATGGATAGACTTCTTTGCGGAGATGTGGGATTCGGCAAAACCGAGGTGGCACTCCGTGCGGCATTTAAGTGCATAAGCGAGGGAAAGCAATGTGCATTGCTGGTTCCCACAACAATCCTTGCTATGCAGCATTACAATACCATTCTCCGCCGTTTCGGTGAAATGCCCGTTACGGTAAAACTCTTAAACCGCTTTGTCCCTCCTAAACAACAGGAAAAGATTATAAGCGACCTTAAATGCGGGCGTGTTGATATGGTTGTGGGTACTCACCGACTGATTTCAAAAGACGTTGCCTTTAAAAATATCGGTCTCGTAATAATCGACGAGGAGCAGAGATTCGGCGTGGCTCAAAAGGAACGTCTTAAAGAACTTTATCCCTTTGTGGATATACTCACTCTCAGTGCCACCCCCATACCCCGCACCCTTAATATGGCAATGTCGGGACTTCGTGATATGTCCAGCCTTGACGAGGCTCCGGGGGACAGACACCCTGTGCAGACCTATGTTTTGGAGCAAAATGACGGTGTGTTGCTTGATGCTATAAATAAGGAAATCCGACGGGGCGGTCAGGTTTATTATCTTCACAACCGAGTGGAAACCATTGAGCGGTGTGCTTTAAGACTAAAGCAAAAACTTCCCGATTTTAACATAGGGGTTGCCCACGGAAAAATGAGTGAGGAGGAACTGACTTCTATTTGGCAGAGACTTCTTGACGGTGAAATTGACGTTTTGGTTTGCACCACCATTATTGAAACGGGTGTGGATGTGCCCAACGCCAACACCCTTATAATCGAAGATGCGGACCGAATGGGTCTTTCTCAGTTACATCAGTTAAGAGGCCGTGTGGGACGTTCTCCCAGACGTGCATACGCATATTTCTGTTTCGGTCGGAATCGGCAGTTAAGCGATGTTGCCTCTAAAAGACTTGAGGCTATAAGGGAATATACCGAATTCGGCTCTGGCTTTAAAATTGCCATGCGTGACCTTGAAATCAGAGGGGCGGGCAGTATTTTAGGGGGCGACCAGCACGGAAATATGGAGTCGGTGGGATACGATATGTATCTTAAACTTTTATCGGAAGCGGTAAACGAGGAAAACGGTGCCCCCGAAACCGACGATATCCCCTGCACGGTTGACCTTAATGTTTCGGCACACATTCCCGAAAGTTATATTGAGTCGCTGTCGGCAAGACTCGGCATTTACAAACGAATTGCCAATATTCGCACCGACGGGGATGCAGAGGATGTTATAGACGAACTCTGCGACCGATTCGGAGAACCGCCTCAGGCAGTTATCGGGCTTATAAACATTGCGATTTTAAGAAACAAGGCGGCAAATGCGAAAATTGCAGAGATAACCGGAAACGGCAATACTGCAATTCTTCATATTAACTCTATTGAGCCTGAAACGGTTCATAAATTAACCGAATATTTCGGTAACAGATTTATGCTTAACGCCACCGGCAAGCCGGTTTATACAGTTAAACTTAAAAAAGGTCAGAAAATGTCCCAATTAGTGGCGGAACTGGGTAAAGCACTTTAAAACTGTTAACAAATTTTTTATAGACATTTTAAGAACGTTGGTATATAATATACTCAATATTAAAAAATTCCCTTGGGAGGATAAAAAATGAAAAGCCTAAAACGAATTTTATCTTTAGTGTTGGTATCTGTTATGATACTGTCACTTTCGGCTTGTATTCACAAGAAAAATGAAATCGCCGTTAAAATCGGTGACGAGAAATTCACCTCTGCATATTATATGTGTTCCCTTATATATGCCTATACCGAGGCAAAGCAGAAGGTTCAGGAAAGTGATGACCTTACCGAAGACGAGCAAAACGGCACTGCCGAGATTGACTATTTTTCAAAGAAAATCGACAAAAAGGATTTTGAAACTTGGGTTGAGGACAGGGCAATTGAAGTTATTAAAACCAATGCCGCATATAGAATTCTTTGCAAAGAAAACAAATTAGAATTAACCGAAGAGCAAAAAAATCAAATTGAAAACAACGTTTATCAAAATTGGGATTACTACGGTGCATCTGAATATTTCACAACAAACGGTGTCGGAAGGGATACATATAAAGAGTATTTGACCGATAGTTATTATTCCGAACTCTATTTTAATCATCTTTATGATAAAGAGGGCGGAAAAGCCGTTAAGACCGAGGATGTAAATAAGGAAATCACTGATAATTATATTCTTGCCGACATAATCGAAATTACCTATGCAGACGAGGCAACCGATGAAGATAAGGCAAATGATAAGCAAACTTTAGAGACCTATGCTTCTCAAATCAAGAGCGGCAAAAAGACCTTTGCTGAGATTTATAAAACTCATAACGAGATTAATGACGAGGAAACAACAACCGAAGAAGACGCCGACGCCTTAAAACCCGTAAATGAATACGCAAGAATTTTAGGTGCAGAGGATACCGATTTTGCCGCCGACGAATACGAAACCTATAAGGAATATGAGGTTGATGTTCCGACGGTTACCCAAAAAAGTGACTCAACAGGTGTTGTTTTGGTTGTAAAGAGAGATATTTCAAAAGATGAGTATTTTATGGATTATCTTGACACATATGCAAGACACACCCTTAAAGACGAGGAATTTGAAAATACAATTTTCGACTATTGCAAGGAACTGAAAACAGATATAAGCAAGTATGCTGTAAGCCAATTCAAGGTTAAGAAATTAACTGATTCTGAAACCGCAGCATAAATTTGCCGAGTAAAAAAGAGCAAAAGCCCCTAAGTGAACTTTGAAGCACTTGGGGGCTTTTTTATTCCTTTAGATTTTGACTTTGGGCAAAAATACAGCATTTTTTGTGAATTTTCGACAAATTTGTATTATAAAATTCTATTTTTGTTTCGGAAAATATACAAAAATACCTTGAAAAATGTCTTTTGAAGTGTTATAATAAATACAGAAAAAAGTATTTTTTCGAAAAGGAGAATTAAAATGTGGAAGAAACTTCATGACTTTGAAAACGGAATTATAACCGACGCATATACTGTTTTCGGTTCATTTTTAAATAAAAAATCGGTTACCTTCAGAGTTTGGGCGCCTAATGCCAAATCGGTTTCTGTGGTGGGTGACTTTAACGGATGGAACAGAGACTGCCACAAAATGGAAAACATAGGATACGGTGTGTGGCAGACCGAAATTGAGAATATTGATAATTTTTCAACATATAAATATTCTATTGAGGATAGAGACGGGCATGTGGTTTTAAAATCCGACCCCTATGCCCGCCATTTTGAAACAGCACCTGCCAATGCTTCTAAGGTTTATGCCGATAACTATAAATGGAGCGACGGGGAATGGTTGGCTTCCAAAAAACAAAAGAATATATATGAATCGCCTGTCAACATATATGAGGTGCACGCAGGTTCCTGGAAAAAGTATGAGGACGGTAATTTCTTTGATTATGTAACCCTTGCCAAGGAACTGTCCGCCTACCTAAAGGAAATGAACTATACCCACGTGGAGTTAATGCCGGTTACGGAATACCCTTACGAAGGCTCTTGGGGCTATCAGGTTACGGGTTATTTTGCCCCCACCTCCCGTTACGGCACACCCGAACAATTTAAAATGTTTGTGGACATAATGCACCAAAACGGCATCGGTGTTATTCTTGACTGGGTACCTGCCCACTTCCCGAGAGACGGGCACGGACTTTTCCGTTTTGACGGGACACCATGTTACGAATATGCAGACCCACGCAAGGGCGAACATAAGGAATGGGGAACCGTAGTATTTGATTACGGCAAGCCTCAGGTTAAAAACTTCCTTATCTCAAGTGCCTGCTTTTGGATAAAGGAATATCATATTGACGGCATTCGTGTTGACGCTGTTGCATCTATGCTTTATCTTGACTATAACCGAAGAGACGGTGAATGGATGCCCAATATTCACGGCGGTCACGAAAATTTAGAGGCTATTGAATTCCTGCGTGAGGTTAACGCTGCCGCCTTCGAAACCGACAGCAATGTTCTGATGATTGCCGAGGAGTCCACCGCTTGGCCTATGGTTACGAAACCTGCCTTTGACGGAGGACTGGGTTTCAACTTCAAATGGAATATGGGTTGGATGAACGATATGTTAAGGTATATGTCCCTCGACCCCTATTTCAGAAAGCACAACCACGATTGCCTGACCTTCTCTTTCTTCTATGCCTTTTCCGAAAACTTTGTGCTTCCGCTTTCCCACGATGAGGTGGTTCACGGAAAATGTTCCATGATTGGCAAAATGTCAGGCGATTATGAGCAGAAGTTCGCCTCTCTCAAAGCCTTTTACGCCTATATGATGGCACACCCGGGCAAGAAACTTTTGTTTATGGGTCAGGAATTTGCCCAGTTTATTGAATGGAACTATGAGCAGGAACTTGATTGGATGTTACTTCAGTATGACGCTCATAAGAATATGCAAAATTTCGTTAGGGAACTTAATAAGTTCTATATTGATAATTCTCAGTTTTGGGAAGTTGATTATTCTTGGGAGGGCTTCGAATGGATCTCCCACGACGATAACTCTCAAAGTATAATTGCTTTCCGCCGAAAGAACAAAGCAGGGGATGAACTGATAACCGTTTGCAACTTTGTTCCGGTTGGCAGAGAAGATTATAAAATCGGTGTTCCGGTTTCCGGAAGTTACAAATGTGTTTTCTGCACGGATGACGTGAAATACGGAGGAAAAACCGAACTTAAAACCGTTGGTTACAAGGCAGTTAAAAAGCCTATGCACGGTTATGACTATTCGGTAAGCCTCGATATTCCGCCCATGTCGGTAAGTTATTATAAACTGCCTAAAAAACGGACCAAGTCACAAACCAAAAAATCAAATACTTAAGGGAGATGTTTGTTTTGAAAACTAAAAAAGTTGTTGCAATGCTTCTTGCCGGCGGTCAGGGAAGCCGTCTTGGGGTATTAACCAGTAAAATAGCAAAGCCTGCTGTTCCCTATGGCGGAAAATACAGAATTATAGATTTTCCCCTTTCTAACTGCACCAATTCGGGAATCAATACGGTTGGTATTCTAACCCAATATAAGCCTTTGGAACTTCATGATTATGTGGGTTCCGGCAAGCCTTGGGATTTAGACCGCAGTGACGGCGGTGTTCATATCTTGCCTCCTTATCAGGGTTTATCTGGAGAAGGCTGGTATAAAGGAACTGCCAACGCAATTTACCAAAACCTTGAGTTTATCGAGCGTTATAATCCCGAATATGTGGTTATTCTTTCGGGCGACCATATCTATAAAATGGACTATTCAAAAATGATTGACCAGCATATTAAGGACAATGCCGCCTGCACCATTGCTGTTTTGAACGTAAGCCTTGAGGAGGCAACCCGTTTCGGCATTATGAACGCTTATGAGGACGGCACGATTTACGAGTTTGAGGAAAAACCGAAAAAGCCTAAAAGCACCTTGGCTTCAATGGGTATTTATGTTTTCAGTTGGGATAAACTCAAGAAATACTTAACAGAGGATGAGGCAAACCCCGACTCCTCCAACGACTTCGGTAAGAACATAATTCCGCTGATGTTGGGTCAGGGTGAAAAATTAAAGGTTTACCGCTTCGACGATTATTGGAAAGATGTGGGAACGGTTGACTCTTTGTGGGACGCCAACCTTGACCTGCTTAATCCTAAGATTGACCTTAATCTTTCGGATAAAAATTGGAAGATTTATTCCCGTTCCAACAGCGAACCTCCTCAGTATGTTTCCGATACCGCCTGTGTTGTGAACTCTCTTGTGACGGACGGTTGCGAGATTTACGGAAGTATCGACTATTCCGTTCTCTTTGAGAATGTAACCGTCGAAGAGGGTGCAAGTGTTGAATATTCACTTGTAATGCCGGGCGCCGTAATAAAGAAAGGTGCCAAGGTTAGATATTCCATTATTGCCGAAAACGTTGTGGTTGACGAAAACGCCGATATCGGCGGCGACCCGCAGGTTGTGGGTACAGACGGTTGGGGAATTACCCTCGTGGGTGCCAACCTTAAAATAGGCAAAAATGCAAAAATAAGTGCTAACAAAATGATTGTGGAAGATGTTAAGGAGGGTGAGGAAATATGAAATCCAAAGCAGTTGCAGGTATTGTTTTCGCCAATGCCAATGATAGTTTACTAAGCAAACTAACCGAAAAACGCTCTATGGCATCCGTGCCTTTCGGAAGTAGATACCGCCTGATTGATTTCAGTCTTTCAAACCTTGTAAATGCAGGAGTAAGTAATATAGGGCTTCTAACCACTGGAAACTACCGTTCCCTTATGGACCATGTTGCCAACGGAATTTACTGGGATTTGGACCGAAGAAACGGCGGACTTCACATTTTGGCTCCCTATATGGCACAGGATGTAAGGCGTTTCAGAGGAACTATTGACGCTTTAAGTGCCGCCACTGATTTTATAAACAGATGCGAGAGCGATTATATTGTTCTTTGTGCCGCTGATATTCTTGCAAACGTTAATATGTCGGATTTAATTAAAACCCATATTGAAACAGGAGCGGATATAACGATTGTTTACCATAACGGAATTCTTCCTGCAAACCGTAAAGATGCAATGGACGTGACTGTTGACGAAAAGGGAAATGTCACCGCCATCGGATTCGATGCTCCTCATAATTCTAATGTTAATTACGGTATAGGAATAACGGTTATATCAAGAGATTTGCTTTCAAGATTGATCGAAGATGCGGTTGAAAAGGATTACCAGAGTTTTAATCGGGATATTTTGGCTAAAAGGGTGAACGATGTCAGAATAATGGGTTATGAGCATAAAGAATTTGTAACCCTTATGAACGGAATGGACACTTATTATGACGCCCATAAGGCATTGCTTGACAGTAATGTCCGCCGTCAACTTTTCAACAGAGAACGTCCTATATACACTAAAACCCGTGACGATATGCCCACACGCTACGGTATTGATGCCGATGTTAAAAACAGCCTCATCGGTGACGGTTGCGTGATTGAAGGAACGGTCAAAAACAGCGTTTTAGCCCGCGGTGTTAAGGTTGGAAAGGGTGCCGTTGTGGAAAACTGTATTTTAATGCAGGAAACCAATATCGGCGACGGAGCCATCATAGAAAATGTTATTGCGGATAAAAACGTTGTAATCGGTGACGATGTAATTATTAAGGCAACCGCTGATAACAGAATGTTTATCAGTAAAAATCAAACAATATAAGGAGTAGATTATGAAAGTATTATTTGCCGCCAGTGAGGCCTATCCCTTTGCTATGTCGGGCGGTCTTGCCGATGTTGCGGGCGCTTTGCCTAAAGCACTGAGAAAAAGATTTGTGGGTTGCAGAGTTGTGCTTCCTATGTATAGCACTATTGCACAGGAACTTAAGGACAAAATGACCTTTATCACCAGTATTACCGTTCCCGTTGCTTGGAGAAGGCAGTATTGCGGTATATTTGAGGCTCATGTGGACGGGGTTATTTACTATCTTATTGATAATCAATACTATTTTAAGAGGGACAGTCTTTACGGTCATTATGACGATGCAGAGCGTTTTGCTTTCTTCTCCCGTGCCGTTCTTGAAATAATACCCTATATTGATTTCACCCCCGATATTATTCACTGCAACGATTGGCAGACTGCCTTAATACCCGTTTATCTTAATGCATTTTACCGCTTTAACCCCCTTTACGGTAATATGAAAACTGTTTTCACAATTCATAATATTCAGTATCAGGGCAAATACGGTTATGAACTCACCGAGGATGTTTTGGGTCTGCCTCCCGAAAACGCAAGTCTTATTGATTATGACAGGTGCGTTAACTTTATGAAAGGTGCTATTCAGTGTGCCGATAAGGTTACCACCGTATCTCCCACATATTCGAGGGAAATTTTAGACCCATATTATTCCCACGGGCTTGACGGCATTCTTAAAATGTTTACCTATAAACTGACGGGTATTGTTAACGGAATTGACACCGAAGTTTATAATCCCGAAACCGACCCGCTGATTTATAAGAATTTCAGTGTTAAGAAGATTGACGGAAAGGCTGTTAATAAGCAGAAACTTCAAGAGGAGTTAGGGCTTCCTCAAAGGGCAGACACCCCTGTTATCGGTATTGTAACAAGGCTTGTAAAACACAAAGGACTTGACCTTGTTAAGCGTGTGTTTGAGGATATGCTGAGGGCTGATCTGCAGTTTGCAATCTTAGGCTCGGGCGAATGGGAATTTGAAACCTTCTTCAGCGAGATGGCAAAGAAATATCCCGATAAGGTGGGACTTAAACTCGGCTTTAATCCTACCCTTGCCCACAGAATTTATGCGGGAGCGGATATATTCTTAATGCCCAGCCAAAGTGAGCCCTGCGGTTTGGCACAGATGGTGGCTTTGCGTTACGGCACAATCCCCATTGTAAGAGAAACCGGCGGTCTCAACGATACTATCAAGGACAGCGGCGACGGTGAGGGTAACGGCTTTACCTTTAAGTCGTATAATGCCCACGATATGCTTAACACCGTTTGGCGTGCCATTACCGGTTATGCCGATAAAGAGGGTTGGGCAGTGCTGAGAGACAGAGCAATGAAGTGCGACAACAGTTGGGGCACTTCGGCAAATGCATATATAAAACTTTATAAAGAAATAATCGGTAAATGATAAAATTAGGGGTTGTTATTTTTTAACAACCCCTATATAATTGTTATGTAAATATTTGGAGAGGACGATTATTTTGGAAATTATAAAATCTATTATTTTAGGCATTATTGAAGGTATAACCGAATGGTTGCCTATAAGCAGCACAGGTCATATGATACTTTTTGACGAGTTTATTACCCTTAACACAAGCGACGCCTTCAAGGATATGTTCTTTGTGGTAATTCAGTTGGGTGCCATTTTGGCGGTTATTTGGCTGTTTTGGAATAAACTTTGGCCTTTTCATTTAAAGAAAACCGAGGTTAAACCTTATTTCAAAAAGGAAAATTCAATCACTCGGTTTTGCAACAACTATGTTTATGTTGACAGGTTTATTCTTTGGTTTAAAATTCTTATTGCCAGCGTTCCCGCCGCAGTTTTAGGTCTTATGTTTGACGACCAGATCGACGCTATGCTGACGGGAGACATCAGAGGTTACATAGTTGCCGCCGCCTTAATTGTATACGGTATTTTGTTCATTATAATAGAAAATATGAAAATAAAAGGTAAGGTTGAGGATTTAGGTGTTCTTTCTTACAGGACGGCATTCTTTATCGGTCTTATCCAATGTTTGGCATTGGTTCCGGGGACTTCACGCAGCGGGTCTACTATTTTGGGTGCGATGCTTTTAGGACTTTCCCGCACCGCCGCCGCCGAGTTTTCCTTCTTCCTTTCGGTTCCCGCAATGGTGGGGGGAAGCGGAATAAAGGTGCTTCAGTTTTTTGCCGACGGTAACACCTTCAGCGGCAGTGAAATTGCAATTTTGATTGTGGGAACAGTCACCGCATTTATTGTGTCTGTGCTGGCAATTAAATTCCTGTTGAATTTCATTCGCAAACACGATTTCAAGGCATTCGGTTATTACAGAATAGTTTTAGGTATTGTGGTTATTCTTTATTTTGCGTTAACAAAATAAAAAATTTAAAGTTCCCGAAAGGGGACTTTAAATTTTTTTAATCAGGTCTTTAAGTCGGTTGGTTATATCTTTCTTTCGGAATCTCCAAACCCAGTTGCCGGTTGGCACACCGGGGGTGTTTATTCTGGCGGAAGAATTCAACTGCATATAGTCCTGCAAGGGGATAATAACGGTTTCGGCTTTTGAATCAATAGCAAAAGATATAAGGTTTAATACGGGACTTTCCGATTTTTGCGGCACTGTTTTAAAAAACAGTGCTTTTTCTTTTTCACTCAAATGCTCATACCAACCGAGGGTCGTGTCGTTGTCGTGGGTGCCGGTGTAACAAACACAGGGTCGGTCAAAATTTTCGGGCAAAAATGGGTTGGAAAGGTCCTTATTAAAGGCAAACTGCAAAACCTTCATATTTGGAAAGCCCGTTTGATTTAAAAGTTCTGTTACCAACGGTGAGTCCTCACCGCCTAAATCTTCGGCGATAATGGGAACCTCACCTATATCCTTTTTAAGGCTTTCCCAAAATTTATTGCCGATACCTTTTTTCCAATATCCGCTTTTGGCATTTTTATCGTCTGCGGGAATGCAGTAGTAATCCGCAAAGGCACGAAAATGGTCAATTCTCAGCACGTCATAAAGTTTAAGGTTGTGGATTATCCTCTGTTTCCACCATTTAAAATCGGTTTTTTCCAGGTGATCCCAGTTGTAAATCGGGTTTCCCCAAAGTTGACCGTCGATGCTGAAAATATCCGGAGGAACACCCGCCACTAATGTGGTTTTCATATCCTCGTCCAACTCAAAAATCCGGGGATTGTCGGTAACATCGGAACTGTGGGGAGCTACATAAAAGGGAATGTCCCCGATTATCTTAATATCGCTGACATTGGCATAGTTATGAAGTCGGTTATATTGTTTAAAAAACAGGAATTGGGTAATGTAATAAAACTCTTTTTCATAATGCTCTCTTTTAAACATAAAGTCGGCAAAACCCTTTAGCCAATACTCATTTTCTTGGCAAAAATCTCGGTATTCTGCGTCTTTTGTGTTAAATCGGCTTGATGCCAAGCGAAGCAGGGGTATTTTAAACCCTCTGACAACCTCATAATCCACATTTTCGGGAAAACTTTTTGCGGGTATTTCTTTATTTTCCAAAAGTTTTTCGTCTACTAATAAATTAAGGTCAATATATAAGATTTCCCCCGCAAAGGAGCAAAGGGAGGTATAGGGGGAGTTGCCCTTTCCAACGGGGCAAAGGGGGAGGATTTGCCAGTAACTTTGGTTAGTCTCCCTTAGAAAATCTATAAAACGGTATGCCTCTTCTCCCAAACTGCCTATTCCGTGGGGCGATGGAAGAGAAAATAGGGGCAGTAAAATTCCCCGTTTCTGTTTTACCGATTTATCCCTTAACAGCACCTGATGCTACCCCTTTTATAATATATTTTTGACATAAAAGATAGAAAACAACAACGGGAATAATGGAAAGCACCAGCATTGCCATCATAGCACCCATATCCACCGAGCCGTAGCCTCCCTTTAGATACTGCACCGCAATGGGTATGGTTTTATAGTCTTTGCCGATAACCAGGTAGGGAAGCAGATAGTCGTTCCAAATCCACATAGTGTTTAGAATGGCAACGGTTATGGCGGTGGGCTTTAAAATAGGGAAGACCACCAGCCAAAACACCTCTAAAGTGTTGCAACCGTCAATAGTTGCCGCCTCTTCAATAGTTTTGGGAACGGTTTTAATAAACCCCGAAAACATAAACACCGAAAGCCCTGCACCAAAGCCTAAATAGATAAAAATTATGCCTATGGGATTATCGAGGCTCAGAGCATTTGCAATTTTCGACATGGTGAACATAACCATTTGAAAGGGAACTATCATGGAAAAAACCAATGCATAGTACAAAATTTTAGTTCCCTTAGATTTCACCCTTATTATATACCAAGCGGTCATAGAGGTGAAAACGATTATAATCGCCACCGAAAACACGGTGATGAAAAGTGACCAACCGATGGCAGACAAAAATCCCGTTGAGTTAATTCCCGTCACATAGTTTTCAAGTTTGCTGAATGTTTCACCGTTTGGAAAAACAAAGGGAGCGGTGGCAATGGAAAACTTAAGTTTAAAGGAGTTTATCAGAACAATTAAAACGGGAAAAACGAAAAGGACGGCAAGAAGCAATAAAAGAAAAAAGAATACAGTGTTAAATGCCCTTTCTTTCATTAACTTTCCACCTCTTTCCGCTGGGTTAAATACAACTGTGCTAAGGCGATAACCGCCACAATTATAAAGAAAATAACCGCTTTTGCTTGACCCACACCCTCGTATCCGTTGCGGGAATAAAAGGTTTCGTAGATATTGAGTGCCACCATTTGGGTGCGGTTTGCGGGAGCACCGGCTGTAAGGCTTAAATTTTGGTCGAATAGTTTAAAGGAATTTGTTATGGTTAAAAAGAGACAAATTGTAACGGAGGGCATAACCGAGGGGATTATAATCCGTGTCAGGGTAACAAAGGAGTTTGCACCGTCCACCTTGGCGGCCTCTAAAATATCTGTCGAAATATTGCTGATACCCGCAATATAAATTATCATCATATAACCGATCATTTGCCAGTTCATAAGGATAACAAGCCCCCAAAAACCGAAGGTGGGGTTAGATGTTATTGAATAATCAAATTTATAAAGCACTCCGTTGATTATAACCTGCCAAATATAACCCAGCACTATTCCGCCTATAAGGTTGGGCATAAAAAATACCGTGCGGAACAGTTTTGTTCCCGGCACCGATTTGGTTAAAATCAGTGCCAAGAAAAAAGCCGAAATATTGATGGTTAAAACAGATACAACCGAGAATTTAACCGTGAACCAAAGTGACTGTAAAAAACCGCTGTCCTCCGAAAAGGCTCTGATATAGTTGGCAAAACCCACGAACTGAGCGTCACTGACGGTTCTAAACTCTGTAAAGGATAGAAACAGACCCATAACAAAGGGAACAACAAAGGCAATTAAAAATGCAACAAGGCAGGGGAGAACGAATATGGGAAAATATCTTCTATATGGGTTTAGTTTCAATCTCTCTCACTCTTCCATTTAGAAATAACGATTTTTTCCACATCCTCCCACTTTTTGTCTCCCTGAGCATAATCAAGAAGAGAACTTCCCACATCCTTTTTAAAGGCTTCGCTGGGGAATGCGGTAAATACCCAAGGAATATTTCTAAGGTCGGTGTTTGACATATAACGGGTGATTTCACGGGCAAGAGGGTCCTGCGGTTGTTCGTTTTCGGTGAATGTGGTAAAAGGAGTGATAAACCCTAACTTTTCGGTCACATATTTTTTACCTGTTTCACTGCTGAAAAGCCATTCGAGGAATTTAAGGGAAGCCTCCTGCTTTTCTTTGGAAACGTTTCGGTTTACAGCAAGATAGTTTTCGGTGCCGATGCAAATTCCTTGGCTTTCCTCACCCTCAACATCTATATACATGGGTAGCATTTTAACATCGGTTTCTTTAACGGTATTACCGCTGACCCCTGAAATCTGGGACCAACCCCAATTTCCGTTTTGAACCATAGCCGCCTGACCCAAGGCAAACTCGGCCATAGAATCGGCAACGGATTTGGAACCTAAAAGGGTTTTTGGTGTTACCGAGTTGTTTATATAAAGGTCGAACAGATTTTGAAAATTCTTTGAATAGTTGTGCTTGATTTCTTTCGTTTCGAGAAGATTTAGGGTTGGGTCGGTTTCAAGGTCTTTGTCTCGCATTTCGTAATATAGTGGAATGTTTAAAAGGTGGCTCTGCCAACGCCAATCTTCACCGCTTGAAAGGGAAGTGGAGGCAAAAACGCCCTTGATTCCTAAGGCATCTAAATTTGCGGTCATATCCTCCACAACCGCCTTTAGTTTATAGAAGGAATTGATTTCTTCTGCCGAGTTAATATCGGTTTTTCTGGTTTTTAGGGCAAAATATTTTTGCATAATGGCGTCATTATATATAATGCCGTAGCCTTCAACCACATAAGGAACGGCATAAACCCCGTCACCGTCTTTAATGGCAAGGCTTTTGTCGCTTAAATAGGAATATAGTTTGCTGTCCTTTATATCAAGGCAGTAGTCATCCCACGCATCATACCCAATAGGACCGTTAACCTGAAAAATGGTGGGTGCGTCGGATTTTGCAATTTCGGATTTTAAGGTTTGCTCATAGGTGTTGGCGGCAGCAGTAACAACCTTAACTGCAGTGCCTGTTTCTTCTTCATACTTTTTTGCCAATTCCTCATAAACCGAGGCAGCCTCAGGTTTGAAGTTTAAAAAATAAACTAAAGAGTCTTTGCTGCCGCCGCATCCCGCAAGGGATAGGCCGGATATTAGTGAAATAAGGCATAAAAGGGAAGAAATAATTTTTCTTTTCATAATTTTTACCTCCTAAGGTTTCTTTTAATACTTTTCCACAATTTTTCTCAAATATTACTACGAGGTAAAATATTACGGTTATCACAATATTTTTGGGAATACATAGAATGTTTCAGGGGCCTAAAACGGATATCCAAAAATCGGCGGCAGGAATTTCCTTGTCTTTAAAATAACCGATAATGCCCCTTTAATATAAAAAACTCTGTCGGCAGGCAGAGTTTTTTGGTTTTATGATTTAATTTTATCAATGGCACATTTTTCAAGTCTCGACACCTGTGCTTGAGAAATGCCTATTTCACGTGACACTTCCATTTGGGTCTTGCCCTGCATAAATCTAAGGTTTAGAATATGCTTTTCCCTGACATTTAGGTTTTTAATTGCCTCTTTAAGGGAGATTTCGTCAAGCCAATTTTTGTCGTCGTTATTGTCACCCACCTGGTCGAGAACGAAAATCGTGTCGGTGCCGTCAGAATAAACAGGGTCATAAAGGGACATTGGACTAACAATGCTTTCCAAGGCTATCACAACCTCGCTCTCGCTCAAATTCAGTTCCTTTGCAATTTCGCTTATAGACGGCTCCTCCTGATGCTCCGCCATAAGTTTTTCCTTAATCTGCATGGCTTTATATGCAGTGTCCTTAATAGAACGGCTGACCCGAACCGAGTTGTTATCCCTTAAATACCGCCTGATTTCACCTATTATCATCGGAACGGCGTAGGTGGAAAATTTCACGGGAAGGTCGGTGTTAAAATTGTCGATAGATTTAATAAGCCCAATGCATCCAACCTGAAACAAATCGTCCAAATTTTCGCCCCTTGCGGTGAAACGCTGAATAACGCTTAGCACCAAACGGAGACTTCCGTTAATCAACTCTTCACGAGCGGCGTTGTTTCCGCCTTGAGCCTGCTTTATAAGCGTCAACTTTTGAGCCTCTTTCAAAAGAGGAAGTTTTGAGGTATCAACCCCGCAAATAACAACCTTGTTAGTATACATAAAAGCACCTCTGAAAAAATTAACATTTCCTGTTAAAAGTATTTGCAGAGAACTAAACTGATAAACTTAAAAAATATTTTTTATTTCGACATTTTTCCCTTGACTTTGAAAATTTATGTTTTACTCGAATTAAAAAGCGGGTAACACAAAAGCAATATAGTTAAAAAAATAACAAACTTTTGGAGATTTTCAGAAAAATATTGAAAAATATTGTTAAGTTTTTAACAAACCCGTTGACATTATATTATTATTGTCATATAATGGTGTGCGTACTCATTTTAAAACTTAATTTTGGAGGAAATAAAAATGGCAAGAGTTTATAATTTCAGTGCAGGTCCTTCTATGTTACCTGAAGAGGTTTTGAAGACTGCCGCAGAGGAAATGATGGAATATGGAAACAGCGGTCAATCCGTTATGGAAATGTCCCACCGTTCTAAGGAATATCAGGCAATTTTTGACGAAACTGAGGCAAATCTCAGGGAGATTATGAATATCCCCGATAATTATGAGGTTCTTTTCTTGCAGGGCGGTGCTTCTACCCAGTTTGCAATGGTTCCCTTAAACCTTATGACTAAAAACGGCAAGGCTGATTATATCATCACAGGTCAATGGGCAAATAAGGCTTATAAAGAGGCCGCACGTTACGGTGCTGCCCGTGAGGTTGCGTCTTCTAAGGATAAGACCTTCTCTTATATTCCTAAGACCACTGCCGCTGATTTCGACCCTGAGGCCGACTATGTTCACATTTGTATGAACAACACTATTTACGGCACTAAGTACCACACACTTCCCGACACAGGTGACGTTCCCCTTGTTGCCGATATTTCAAGTTGTATTCTTTCTGAACCCATTGACGTTACAAAGTTCGGTATGCTTTATGCCGGTGCTCAAAAGAATGTGGCACCTGCAGGCGTTACAATTGTTATTATCCGCAAGGATTTAATCGGCAACGCAATGGATATTACACCCACCATGCTTAATTATGCAACCCATTCGGAAAACGGCTCAATGTTCAACACACCCCCTTGCTATGCTATTTATATAGCAGGCCTTACCTTTAAGTGGATTAAGAAAATGGGCGGTCTTGAAAAGATGAAGGAAATCAATGAGAAAAAGGCTAAAATCCTTTATGATTTCCTTGATAATTCTAAACTTTTCAAAGGCACAGTTGTTCCCGAAGACCGTTCTTTAATGAATGTTCCCTTTGTCACAGGTGACGAGGAACTTGATGCTAAGTTTGTTGCTGAGGCTAAGAAAGCAGGCTTTGTTAACATTAAGGGTCACCGTTCGGTTGGCGGTATGCGTGCTTCTATCTACAATGCAATGCCTGTTGAGGGTGTTGAAAAGTTGGTTGAGTTTATGAAGAAATTTGAGGAGGAAAACGCATAATGTTTAAGATTAAAACCTATAATAAAATTTCCAAAAGCGGTCTTGAGGTTTTTGACGATAAGTATACTATCGGCGACGAGGTAGAAAATGCAGACGGTGCCATTGTCCGTTCCGCCGCTTTGCACGATGAAGTATTCCCCGAAAGTTTGCAGGCTATAGCAAGAGCAGGTGCGGGTACTAATAATATACCGATTGACAAATGCAGTGAGCAGGGAATTGTTGTTTTCAACACCCCCGGTGCTAACGCGAATGCCGTTAAGGAACTGGTAATTGCAGGTCTTTTGCTTTCTTCCCGCAGAGTGGTTTCGGGTATTGAATGGGCAAAGACATTGAAAGGTGAGGGCGACGCTGTGGGCAAACTTGTTGAAAAGGGCAAGGGTGCTTTTGCAGGTCCCGAAATTAAGGGCAAGAAATTGGGCGTTATCGGTCTTGGCGCTATCGGTGTTATGGTGGCTAATGCCGCTAACCACCTTGGTATGACCGTTTTGGGTTACGACCCCTATCTCTCGGTTAAATCTGCGTGGAACTTAAATCACAATGCAGTTCATATTAACGATATTAACGAAATTTTCGCCAACTGCGATTATATAACAATTCACGTGCCTCTAACCGACAGTACAAAGAATTTAATAAATGCCGATACCCTTGCAAAGTGCAAGGAGGGTGTTAGAATTCTTAACTTCTCCCGTGCGGCACTTGTAAATGACGCCGATTTAAAGGCGGCTTTGGAATCAGGCAAGGTTGCAACCTATGTTACCGATTTCCCCACCGACGAAGTTTTAGGTGTGGACGGTGTTATTGCTATTCCTCACTTGGGTGCTTCAACCCCCGAATCGGAGGATAACTGTGCATCTATGGCGGCTAAGGAGTTAATGGATTACATTGAAAACGGTAATATTGTAAATTCCGTTAACCTTCCCGAGGTTACAATGCCCCGCAGCGGTGAGCACAGAATTTGTGTTATCCACAAGAACATTCCCAATATGATTACGGCTATTACAGGTATTTTTGCCAACGACGGCGTGAATATTGAGAATTTGCTTAATAAATCCCGAGGCGACTATGCATATACAATGCTTGATACCGCCGCTGCCGATGTTACGGCAGTAGCCGATAAAATCAAGGCGATTGACGGTGTGATTAAAGTAAGGGTAATCTGATTTTAAATTTAGTTTAAAACAAAAGAATCAGCGTGATGTCCATAACGGATGTCACGCTGTTGTTTTATATGTATAGTTGGAGTTTTTCGCAAAATACTAATTTAAAAAGTGTTATGCGAGGGTAAATATGAAATCATTGTGGGGAAAAACGGCGGAGAGACCCGATTTTAAGGTATTAGACGGGGATAAAAAAACCGATGTGCTCATAATCGGCGGCGGAATGGCAGGGGTGCTGTGTGCCTTTGAGATGAAAAACAGAGGTGTAGATTATATACTTTTAGAAGCGGAAAAAATAGGTATGGGAATAACACGCAACACCACCGCTAAAATCACCTCGCAGCACGGATTGATATATGACAAAATCATAACAAAATTCGGTGTGGAAAAGGCGAAAAAATACCTTGAAACAGGTGAATGGGCGGTTAAAAGATATAAAGAACTCTGCACTCAAATTGACTGCGATTTTGAGGAAAAAACCTCCTTCGTTTACTCTCTAAAGGACAAATCGGCAATCGAAAAAGAGATAAGGGCACTGGAAAAATTGGGATTTAATGCCGTATTTAAAGAACAAACACCACTGCCATTTAAAATTGCAGGGGCGGTGGGATTTCGAAATCAAGCACAGTTTAATCCTTTAAAGTTCCTATATTCAATCTCAAAAGGACTTAATATTTACGAAAACACAAGGGTGAAAGAATTGGCGGGAAATACCGCCTACACCGACAGGGGGAAAATAATCGCCGAAAAAATAATCGTTGCAACCCATTTTCCCTTTCTCAATAAACACGGAAGTTACTTTATTAAAATGTATCAGCACCGCTCCTATGTTTTGGGGCTTAAAAATGCTGATAATTTAGACGGAATGTATGTTGACGAAAATTTAAAGGGATTGTCTTTCAGGAATTACGGCGACCTTTTGCTTTTAGGCGGAGGTTCCCACAGAACGGGAAAGCAGGGGGGAAGTTATAATGAATTGCGATGTGCAGCCCTAAAATACTATCCCAAATCAGAAGAAGAATATCATTTTGCTACCCAAGACTGTATGACCTTAGACGGCATTCCCTATATAGGTCAATACTCTAAAAGCACACAGAATTTATATACTGCCACGGGATTTAACAAATGGGGAATGACCTCTTCTATGGTGGCGGCAACTCTTCTTGCCGACTTAATAACGGATAAGGAAAACCCCTATGGGGAGGTTTTCAGTCCATCAAGAAATATATTCACACCCGAACTTCTCGTCAACGGATTTGAGGCGGTTTCGGGTATGATAATGCCCACAACCAGACGCTGTCCCCATCTCGGTTGCGGGCTTAAATGGAATAAACAAGAGCGAAGTTTTGACTGTCCCTGTCACGGCTCCAGATTTAGCGAAGAGGGCAAACTAATTGACAATCCCGCCACGGGCGATTTAAAAAAGTAATTATTGCTTAATTGTAAACCTTTTAATCTTTACTATGGAAGGGAAAGTGAAGGAAAGGTTATGGTTGCCCTCGTTGAGTTTAAGTCTGCGTTTAACGGTGATAAATTCACCCTCTGTTCCCATTATGGAAAGAGAAATTGTTTTGCTGTCGTCGATTCTAAGGTCAACTGAACTTTGAGATAAACTGTTTCCGTTGGAACAAAGTTCGAATACGTAAACATTATCACCGCCGAAAACAGCAGATAAACTGTCACCTGATTTAATATCTTCAAAGACGCACACAGTTTCCATATTTTCGTCTTCTATATTGCCGAAATCGGGTTTTACACATCCGCCGTCCACAAATTTTGCAAAGGTGGGGGAAGTCATAATATATCTCAAAAGATTTTTGGCAGAGCGTTGCAGGTCGCTGCGAACAATATAGCCTTCGTTTAGCCCCTCAAGGATATTGTGGGGCTTGCTTTCAGCCGACTCGCAAACCATATAAACATCGTTTTGGGAGCGAACTAATGCTTTAAGGTTGTCTATATTACCTGCTTCATCCTTGCAGTTGCATTTTGCCCACCAGTCGGTCATAACAAAGCCTTTGTATCCCCATTCACCCCGTAACACGGTGGTTGTAAGGTCGTAATTTGAGGCGGAGTGATAGCCGTTTACAGAGTTATATGATGTCATAATTGCTTTAACATCGCTTTCCTTAACGGCGATTTCAAATCCTTTAAGATAGATTTCTCTCAAAGCACGTTGAGAGACAATATCATTGGTGTTGTGGCGGGCAAGTTCTTGGTTGTTACCGCAAAAATGCTTAATTGTGGTGGAACAACCGGAAACTGCCATACCCCTTGTCTGTGCGGCGGCAATTTTTCCCGAAAGCAGTGGGTCTTCGGAGAAATATTCAAAGTTTCTTCCGCATAAGGGGTGGCGGTGAATGTTCATTCCGGGACCTAAAAGTGCGTCAATGTTGTATCTGAACAGTTCCACACCCTCTAACCGAAAGAGTTCTTCTGTTAAAGCGGTGTCGAAAGAAGAGGCAAAGACATAGCCGTTGGGCAAAGAGGTACTCTTCATACCTGTGCCGAGACGAAGCCCTGAGGGTCCGTCTGTAACACAGCAAACAGGAATGCCGAAGTCGAGCAGAGAATCGGTAACACCGCCAAAGGCAGCGCCTGTGCCCGGTGTAACTTTAGGACTGTTCATACCCTCTCCGCAAACAATGTTTGCAAGGTCTTTGTCGGAAAGTTGAGCCACAAACTCGTCTAAGGTGTTTTTGCTCTCTGCCACATCTATAAGTTTAATTCCCTTGTCACCCGTGAAAGGAATTTCCTTTTCACGGCGGTGGGCAATTCTTCCGTCAAGATCGGTTTCTCTTAAGGGGGCATCCTCGGTTGCTTTAACCCGCTTGCCGTTTTCTTCCTTTGCCATAATGCGTTTGAAAGGGGTTTCGGGTGGCATAATTTCCTCTAACTTTTCGGTAACAACCGTTTCCGGTAAGGTGAAGTTTGCTATTTCTTCTGCCGAGCGTACATCGGTGCCGGCATAAATTTTATATGTACCGGCTTCCATTACATAGCAGTTTTTGTTGCCGGTCACACCGCTGTCGTCAAAGGATGCCATTTGGGTTTTTGGGAATGTGATCGTCAGGGTTTGGCTGTCACCAGGTTGCAGATCACGGGTTTTGTCAAAACCTGCAAGTTGTTTTATGGGATTGCCTAACTTTCCGCAGGGTGCACCGTAATAAACCTGAATAACCTCTTTTGAAGTGAAGTTTCCAATGTTTTTAACAGTGGCGGTTACGGTAATTTCCTTGTCGGAAACAACTGCTTTGCATTCGGTTTCAAAATCGGTATATGTAATACCGAAACCGAAAGGATATCTTACATTTTCCGGTTCAAAGGTCTCAAAATAGCGATATCCCACATAAATATCTTCCTTGTAAACAAGGGTCTTTTCGTTGCCGAAATCGTGAAGTGCGGGATATTCGGTAATATCGTAAACCTGGGTGTCAGGAAGTTTACCCGAGGGGCTGATTTTACCGCTTAAAATATCAGCCAAAGCATTGGCACCCTCTTCGCCGCCTTGCCATACATAAAGAAGTGCGGAAATGGGATTTTCGTCCATAAATGATAAATCAATTAAGTTGCCCACGTTAAGTGCAATAACGGTCTTTTTAAAGGCAGAAGAAACATTTTTGATTAAATCTTTTTCTTCTGAGGATAATTTGTAACTGCCGAAAGTATCGCAGTTGTCTTTACATTCGCCCGCAGTTCTGCCGATAATAATCAGGGCAACATCGTTTTTTTCCGAGAAACGCTTTGCCAACGAAATATCGACAGGCATTTCTTTTTGAACCCAAGGCTCGGTGGCCCAACCGTGGCCGTTGTCATAAGGGTTGTCGGCTATCCATTCTTTATAAATTTTCACCAAATCTTCGTCTATTTGGAAAACGCCGTTTTCCTCGAAAGAATCCCAAATAACGGGTATCTTTTCAACCTGAACAAGTCCTCCCGAACCTGTACCGCTTTTTATATAACCCTCTTGGTTTCTGCCGAAAAGGGCGACTTTTGTGCCTTTTTTAAAGGGTAAAACACCGTCATTTTTAAGTAGAACAGAACCTTCTGCCGCAATTTTACGGCAAAGGGGTTTTAGTTCGGGAACTAATGAAAACTCATTGCCCCAAAGTTTTATCCCACCAACGGTTTTTTCTTTATTGGTAGTCAATTAAATCCCGCCTTTAATTGGAAATTTACGTTTGATGTAATTATATCATAAACTTTCTTTTATTTCAACCTAAATTGTTAAATTTTCCGTTTCGGGTTGAAAAAGGAAAGAGTTTGTAATATAATGTTATAAATTTATGTTTAGAATGAAAGGCGGGAACGGAATGAAGAAAAGAGTTTCGTTTCTTTACAGAATAGTTAAATGGTTTGTTTGGCTGTTTTCCCCTAAATTTAAGACCCGAGGGGAGGAAAACCTGCCCGACGAGCCTACCCTTATTGTCGCCAACCACACCCAGATGTACGGCCCCATAGCCTGCGAACTTTATACACCCGGTGAGCATTTTACCTGGTGTGCAGGGGAAATGATGAAAATGAAAACCGTTCCTAAGTACGCATTTTGCGATTTTTGGTCACAAAAACCAAAATGGACACACCCTATGTATAAATTACTGTCCTACATAATTGCCCCATTAGCGTCCTTTATTTTTAACAATGCAAATACAATTGCGGTTTATAGGGACACCCGAATACTTTCCACCTTTAAGACCACGGTTAAGTGCTTAAAAGATGGGGCTAATGTGGTGGTTTTTCCTGAACATGATGTGAAGCGAAATAACATTATCTATGATTTTCAGGATAAATTTATTGATATTGCAAGGCTTTATTATAAAAAGACGGGTAAAGCCCTCTCTTTCACCCCTATGTATATTGCACCCAATTTATCCAAAATGTATATTGGAAAACCCACTTTTTTCGACCCTCAAAAGGATATGGACGGAGAAAGAAACAGAATATGCGAGTATTTGATGGAGGAAATCACCGACCTCGGGGTGAATGCACCACCTCATACGGTAGTTCCTTACCGCAATATACCTAAAAAACTTTACCCTAAAAATAAGGAGGGATAATATGCGAAAACCTACTGTGGATTACAGAGGGTTTTCCCTTAGGAAACTTAATGACCCTCGGTTTTCTCATTTAAAACTGCTTGGCGGTTGGCTTGTCTATTTTGCGATGTATTTAATAACCGAATATTTAAACCCCAACAACAGCGGAACGGCGGTTTCTTGCAGTTTGGATTATAAAATACCCTTTTTGGAAATTTTTGTTATTCCTTATGTGGGTTGGTATTTGCTGATTGCGGTGTCGCTACTGTATTTCGCATTTTACAATGTGGAAAACTTTAAGCGTTTGCAGATTTTCATAATTGTAACCCAGATTGCGGCTATGATAATTTACATAATTTTCCCAAACTTCCAGCCTTTGAGACCCGATGTATATCCGAGGGATAATTTCCTAACGGATATTGTAGCCCTTCTTCAAACTGCGGATACAAATTCCAATGTCTGCCCCTCACTCCACGTGGCATATTCCATAGGTATTGCCTCAATTTGGCTTAAAGAAAAGGATGCTAAGGGGTGGGTGAAAACGGCGATAGTAATATTCTGTATTTTAGTTTGCCTTTCCACCGCCTTTATAAAGCAACATTCAGTTATTGACGGTTTGGTTGCCATACCCGTTTGCATTTTGGCAGAGGGCATTTCCTGTTTTGGATATTGGAAAGAGAGATTTAAAAAGTAACAATTAAAAAATCGCCTCATATCTTAGGATAGAGGTGATTTTTTTATGGATAACAGTGAAATTAAGCGCTATAAAGATGAAATGATGAAAATGTACGGGAGGGTGCGTTCGGTCAACACGGCGGCAGTCGAGCCGATTGCAAACGCCGCCCCAAACCCTCCTGCCACCGATATGAACAGTGCCACGGGAGGGTTAATCGGCGTCGCAACTTCGGTTAGGGGACTTTATTTTGTGCCTAATGCCAAGGTGACGGTTTTTAAGGGTAATATAGATAATATGGAGGTAATCGACACCGATATAACCAACCAAAACGGCAGAACCAAAGAATTTATTTTGGAAACTCCCCTTAAATCGGAGTCTTTCGATTCGGCTAACACGGAAATACCGTATAGCCTTTATAATATGATGTTTGAGGCGGACGGATATTTAACCAATATCCATTTGAACATTCCTGTTTTTCCAACCGTGACTTCCCGCCAAACCTCAAATCTGTTGCTCTTGGAAACGGCAGGGGTAGATAAAGGACCCCGAATTTTCGATGAGTCACAGAAATACGAATTATAAAAGGGGGAGAAAACTATGCCGGAAACTTTACTTCCCGTAATACCCGAAAATATAACGGTGCATTTGGGGGCTCCCGGATCTGAGGCTCAAAATGTTACCGTAAACTTTGTTGATTATATTAAAAATGTGGCGTCCAGCGAAATTTATCCCACCTGGCCCGAAAATGCCTTGAGAGCCAACATATATGCAATAATTTCCTTTGCACTAAACCGAATTTATACCGAATATTATCCTGCACGCGGGTATGATTTTGATATAACCAACACCACCCAGTTTGACCAAGCCTTTGTGCCGAACCGTGAAATTTACGATAACATAAGTACCATAGTGGACGAAATATTTAATAATTACGTTGTTCGACAAGGAACCGTTCAACCCCTTTTTACACAGTTTTGCAACGGAACAACATCCCAATGCCAAGGGCTTTCCCAATGGGGTACGGTTGACCTGGCAGAGGCGGGGCTGAGTCCTTTTGCCATCTTGCAAAACTACTACGGCGACGATATCGGTATTGTGGAAAATGCCCCTGTAGGCGGTGAGGGAGGCTCCTATCCGGGAGTACCTCTGGAAATCGGGGATAGGGGAAACAATGTGAGAATTTTGCAGGTGGAACTGAACCGAATTGCCGATAATTATCCCGCAATACCGAAAATTTCCGAGCCTGACGGCACCTTTGATGTTGAAACGGAAAACGCCGTCAGAAAATTCCAAGAGATTTTTTCTCTGCCTCAAACGGGCGCGGTGGATAAAGCCACTTGGTATAAAATTAAACAGTACTACAACGGGGTTAAAGGTCTTTCGGAACTGGCAAGTGAGGGTATCACCCTCGAGGAGGCAACGGTGCCTTTTGCCACACAGTTGGCGGAGGGAAGCAGCGGTATTGACGTTAGAACACTTCAGTATTATCTAAGCATTATCGCTTATTTTAATTCCGATTTGCAGCCGGTTCCCTTAAACGGCGTGTTTGATTCTCAAACCGTGGATGCGGTGGAGCGGTTTCAGGAGTATTACGGGATTCCCGTTACGGGAATTGTGGATAACGATACCTGGAATGTGATAGACAGAATTTATACCGAAACGGTGGCGACACTTCCCGAGGGATACCAAGGTGACAATGCGAAACTCTATCCCGGATATTTTCTGACTAAAGGTATGCGGGGGCAAAATGTCACCGATTTGCAGACCTATCTTAATCTGATAGGCAGAAACATTCCCGAAATTCCCGCAGTTCCCGTAACAGGCTATTTCGGCGAACAAACCGATGAGGCGGTACGGATTTTTCAAGAGCGTTTCGGAATTCCCGTTACGGGAGACGTGGGTCCCGTCACATGGTATCAAATAGCACTTCAATACGATTTTTCGAATAAAGGCATTGAAAATCCCCAATAATTGTGGTAAAATTAAAGGGTAAAAACACAAAATATAGGAGAGAATCATGGAAATACTAAGGCTTTTAGAGGGGATTAGAACTCCTTTTTTGGACAGTTTCTTCTCGGTTGTGACCCACTTGGGGGAGGAAACCTTTTTTATTGTTTTGGGAATTATTTTCTTTTGGTGCATAGACAAAAAAGAGGGATACTATATTCTGTCCGTTGGGTTTATCGGAACAATTATAAATCAGTTTTTAAAACTGCTGTTCAGAATACCCCGCCC
Source organism: Acutalibacteraceae bacterium (assembly GCA_045580545.1). Taxonomy (GTDB): domain Bacteria; phylum Bacillota; class Clostridia; order Oscillospirales; family Acutalibacteraceae; genus UBA737. The sequence goes on from JAZNOA010000074.1 coordinate 30,834, forward strand.
TTGGGTAAGGGACAAAAACTTCACCATTGTGGAGTCTGCCAGAAGTGAAGCAACGGGATATTCTTTTCCCAGCGGTCATACCCAGTCCTCTGTAGGGGTGTTTGGGTCAATCGCCCGCTATGAAAAGGCAAAATGGCTTAGAGCGGTTTGCATCGCAATATGCATTTTGGTGCCACTGTCCCGCTTGTATTTAGGGGTGCACACCCCCTTAGATGTGGGCGTTTCCTTGGGTATATCCTTAGTGCTGATTTTTGGTCTTTTTCCCTTTATTCAAAACTGTTTTGAGGATACAAATAAAATGCGGATACTTTTTATGGGTATGATTATTCTGTCCGTCTTATATTGTGCTTTCGTTAACTTATATAACTTCCCAAAAGACACAGATGTTGAAAACCTTTCTCACGGTGTAGCCAATGCCTTTAAATTACTTGGTTGCACTTTAGGTGTGTGGATTGGTTTTGAGGTGGATAGGAAATATATAAACTTTGAAACAAAGGGTAATTTCCTCTGCCAAGTGCTTAAATTTGTTGTGGGTCTTGTCCCGCTATTGGCTATTAAAGAAGGGCTTAAATATCCTTTCGATCTGCTTTTTGGCGTAAATTTCATTGCCGATGGGGTAAGATACCTGATTCTTGTAGTCTTTGCAGTGTGTGTTTGGCCTTTAACTTTTAATTGGTTTAGGAAAATTACCAAGTCAAATTAAAAACTTGCCTTCCTTGAATAAAGGGAGGCGAAATTTACTAATTACAATATTGTGTATCGTATTGCGGTGTTTTGCGGTAAAATGTTAGAAGCATAAATCAGGAGCCAAGGGGAAAGGAGCCAAGGGGACGGTTCTCTTGGCTCCTTTTGTTATATAAACTTTTGCTAATTTCTTTAAAGACTTTGCTATTCGGCAGCGTCTTTTATTTTGCACTGCGTTCCGTCGTGTTTTATTTCATAATTATCTTTATAAATCAGGTCGCTTATAAAAACAAATTCATACCCCTCATCTTTAAGGCATTTTAAAATGGTGGGTAGTGCCTCGGGGGTGT
>JAZNOA010000075.1:0-8185 GCA_045580545.1 Acutalibacteraceae bacterium
GGGGGGTGCGGGTTGCCGGCGGCAACCTCTAAGCGAATGCTTAGAAGCACCGACCGAGGCGGGAGCCGAGACGGAATTGTCGGTGTGCAAACTATAGAAAAGATATACCTTGTCTTTCAATTGGCGAAGCCACGCTTGAAAGACTTTGAAAAGAAATTTTAATTCCGACAATTCAAAGGGGGAATCGAAATCCCCCTTTAAAGGCGAATCTTTCCGCCCTTTCTTTTCGCCTACACAAGAAAGGGCGTGCCTGTCGCGGCATGAGCGACAAGGTGAAAATAATATACTATTTAATTGGTGTGCAAATTTACCTCCACTACTTGTAGGGGAGGGGGACCGCTTTAGCGGTGGAGGGGTCTTCAACTTCATAGTTTACAACCCCTCCGACTTCGCTGCACTCAGCCACCCGCTGACGGCGGCGGTCCCCTCTGTCACTTCGTGACATCTCCCCACACTGTGGGGAGTCACCCCTGCAAGCAGGGGAGGTAATTGGAAGTGCTAATTTGTGACCCTCGTCGGATGGAGGCAAGATATAGTTTGTATATAGTTTAAGAGTAGTTTCAGTTTTGAAACTACTCTTTTTAATATTTATACAAATCCTATACAGATTATAAAACGCCTAAATGCTCCAACAAAATTTTAAGACCCAATAAAATTAAAATTGCTCCGCCTAAAAGTTCTGCCTTTGATTTATACTTTTCACCGAAAACATTACCGATTTTAACACCGAATGCGGAAAGCAAAAATGTGGTGATACCGATAAATACAACTGCGGCAATAATGTTAATGTCAGGGAGCAGTGCTAAGGAAATTCCCACCGCCAAAGCGTCAATGCTGGTGGCAACCGCCATAACAAACATTGTTTTAAATCCGAAGGAAGCATCGGCTTCCGATTCGTCTTTTCCGAGAGCCTCTTTAATCATATTGGCGCCGATTGCACCCAATAGGATAAATGCAATCCAATGGTCTATTTTGGTAACGTATTTTTCAAAAGAAGTGCCAAGCACGAAACCCACAAGGGGCATCAGCGCCTGAAATCCGCCGAACCACGCACCCGTTATCAGGGAGTGCTTAATATGTATCTTCTCGGTGGCAAGACCCTTGCATATTGAAACGGCAAATGCGTCCATAGAAAGACCCACCGCCAAAATAAAAAGTTCTAATAAACCCAAGATTTAACACCTCGCATCGCAATAGAATTTTACAATATTCCTTCTTTAGTGTCAAGGAGAGTTGCGTTTTAAACCTATTGCTTTAATGTTCAAAATATTCTTATTGCTTTTCTCTGTTGTATATTTCCTTGAATGTATATGATTTACCCGAATCACTGTCTCTATACCCCGGCATTGTTGCCAAATTAACATTGTGCAGACTGCGGAAAATATTATCGTCCGCCTCGGGGTTAAACTTCAAAATGTCGGCTATCAGTTGTTTGGTTTCTTTCCGTTTGGAGGTATTTTCCAAATCGGAATTTTTTTCGGTCATCTTGCAGGCACACTGCAAAAACTCCAGTCCGTTGTAACGGCTCCAAGAAATGATGTCCTGCTCCTTTACCTTATATAAAGGACGGATAAGTTCCATACCCTCAAAATTTGTGCTGTGCAGTTTCGGCAGCATGGTTTTAATCTCAGAGGAATACATCATACTCATAAGCAGGGTTTCGATAACATCGTTAAAATGGTGCCCTAAAGCGATTTTGTTGCAACCAAGTTCTCGTGCCTTGCTGTATAAACATCCACGCCTCATTCTGGCACAAAGATAGCAAGGGGAGCCTCCGCAACGATCTGTAACATCGAAAATATCGCTTTTGAAAACCACTACTGGCAGTTTAAGAATTTCTGCATTCTCAAGGATTTTTTTGGCATTTGTCTCGCTGTATCCCGGGTCCATAACCAGATACACAAGGTCAAACTTCACCTTACTGTATCTTTGCAGATTTCTCATACAAACCGCCATCAGCATAGAGTCCTTGCCGCCCGAAATGCATACGGCAATTTTATCCCCCTCGCTTATCAGTTCATACTCCTGAACCGACGCCACAAAGTTATTCCATATTGTTTTCCTGTATTTTTTAATTATACTTCTTTCAACGGCAATATACCTTTCCAATTCTCTTTCAGCCAAAATAATCTCCTTAAATAAAAAATCCGTTACAGATATTATACCTGCAACGGATTGATTTTTCAACAGTTATTAGGCAGATTTTTTGCCTAAAACGGTTTTAAGCACAAAGAGTATCGCAACCATTAAAGCAACGCTTATGGGTAGAATAATATACCAAGTCGGAACAAAGCCTGCAATAATGTAACTTATGAAGGATACTCCCGCTACCGTTAAAGCGTATGGAAGTTGGGTGGAAACGTGGTTTATGTGGTCGCACTGAGCACCTGCTGATGCCATAATGGTGGTATCTGAAATAGGTGAGCAGTGGTCACCGCAAACCGCACCTGCCATACAAGCGGAAATGGCAACAATGGTAATAGTTCCGCTGTCTGCTCCGAATACGCTGAGCACAATGGGAATAAGAATGCCGAATGTTCCCCAAGAAGTACCTGTTGCAAAGGAAAGCCCAACCGCAATAAGGAATATAACGGCAGGCAGGAAGTTCATAAATGAACCTGCAGAGCCTTCAACAAGTTGAGAAATGAATATCTTAGCACCTAAACTGTCGGTCATAGACTTAAGGGTCCAAGCCAATGTCAAAATCATAATAGCCGGTACCATTGCCTTGAAACCTTCGGGTATGCAGTCCATAAGACCCTTAAAGGATATAACTCTGCGGATGAGGAAGAAAATAACGGTAAAGATAAGGGCTATAAATGAACCGTAAACCAAACCGACGGAAGCGTCACTGTTTGAAAAAGCGGTGATGAAGTTTTTGTATTGGTCACTGCCGGAGTCAAAGAAACCGCCGGAATAAATCATACCGAATACGCAGGCAATAATCAGGAAAACAACCGGAACCACAAGGTCGCAAACTCTACCCTTTTCATTGTAGGACATCTGCTCAACGGTTTCCTGCATCTTGGTAGTAAAGATATCGCCCTTTTCGGCATTGTCCTCGTGTTTCTTCATAGGACCGTAATCAAACCTGAAAACCGCCAGGAAAATCATCATAATAATAGTGAGAATTGCATAGAAGTTAAAGGGAATTGCACTCACAAAAAGGGACATACCGTTTGCGGCACCCGAACCCTTTGCAAATCCCGCAACAGCGGCAGCCCAAGAAGAAATGGGAGCGATAATGCAAACGGGTGCGGCAGTAGCATCTATAAGGTATGCAAGTTTTGCACGGGAGATGTTATTTTTGTCGGTAACAGGACGCATAACAGAGCCAACGGTTAAGCAGTTGAAATAATCGTCAATAAAGATTAAAACACCTAAAGCAACCGTGGCAAGTTGGGCACCGACTCTGCTCTTAATGTGCTTTGCGGTCCAACGGCCGAAAGCCGCAGAGCCGCCTGCCTTGTTCATCATTGCAACAATGGCACCTAATATAACAAGGAAGAGGAGAATACCCACATTATAACTGTCTGCCACGCTGGCAACAAAACCGTCAGAGAAAACGTGGGTCATGGTGGTTTCAAGGTTTAATCCCGAATAAATTAAACCGCCTGCCAAAATACCGATAAACAGAGAGGAATAAACCTCTTTGGTTATAAGTGCCAAAACAATGGCGATAATGGGAGGCACCAACGACCAGAAGGTGGCATAGGATTTAACATCCCCTCGAACGGTTGCAAGAGCATCTTCAATATTCTCTTCAAAATCAGGGTCGGCATTAAGCACATCAGCATAGGAGTCAACATAACTCTGAGCACCCTCAAACTCGTCCCCGTCTTCGATAACCGATAGATCGAATACTCTTTCCTCACCGTCAACCGAAACGGTAACGGTATCACTTTTGGAATTATCGGTTTCTTTAGCAGTTGCATTAAATGCAAAAATACCGCCGAGGGTTAAAACCAGGATAATTCCCGTAAGGCTTAAAAGTCTTTTAAGAGAAATCTTCCGCATTTTTAAAACTCCTTTATATTAAATACGAGGTAATAATACCACATTTTCCCTTGGTACGTCAATAATTTGTTTAGAAAAAAGTAATATTTTAAGGGCGCACACATATTATATATAATATAAAGGAAAAAATATGAATTTTCGGAACTGTTTTGCCCACAACATTTAGTGGTTTTTCGGGGAAAATTAAGAATAACCACCACTTTTTGCGGTTTTATAGGCTTAAAACAGATACCCCTCCACCACAAATGGGTGATTTTGTATACCTGCACAAGTTTACTGTCAAAAAATGGGAATAAATGCGGTATTTTTTAAAAGTTACAGGTTTGTAACCGTTTTGTAACCCAATGTTATTTGTGCAATATATACAAAATTGCGGCTTCTTTTTGCCTTGACATACAACTTTTTATTAGGTATAATGCCAAACGTGAAAAAAATGCCCCCAGAAAAATCTAACGAAGCGGATAAAAACAGTATCCGACTTCGCATAATAAGGAGTTATTGGATGATAAAAAAATTAAAGTATCGTCTGGCTGAGATTTTAAACAGCCGACGGGTGCGAACCGGTGGCATGGCGCTGTGCCTATCTTTCACCATTATAGCCGCTACTTTACTTGGATGTCCCATTCACACCGAAGAAATTTTCGCAGGAGAAAAATTTTACACATTGAATAAAATGTTTCCCAAAAACGGAATTACCGTTTCCGCAATGGAAAGGGAAGAGGATAAAACCTATCCCGTATATGTAACCTGCGGTGAGGAAACAGTTACCGTTGATTTCACAGAGGGTACCGTTGCCGATGCACTTTCAAAGGCAGGCTTTACCCCCGATGAAGACGATTTCGTTGAACCTTCTTTAGATACTGTAATAAATGATACAATTTATATTGATTACACCGACGTTGAATATGTTGAAGGCTTTTATAACGAAACCGTGGCTTTTGAAACCGAAACCGTTTACGATGCCGATAAGGAAAAAAGTTACACCGAACTTTCACAGAAGGGCGTTAACGGTGAGGCTCAGGTGTATTACACCGAAAAGTTTGTAAACGGAGTGTCTTATGACAAAACCGTTACCGAAACCAAGGTTTTAACCGCTCCCAAAAATGAGATTAAGGTTGTGGGTACCAAAGAGGCTCCAACCAAGGCTGTTAAAACAAGTGCCGATGTTAAGTGCATTTCAACCCTCAGCGTTCCCTTCGATATCGAACTTGACGAAAACGGCAACCCCGTTAACTATAAATCCAAAAGGACTGCAAGGGCAACTGCCTATACCTACACCGGCAACAACTGTGCCACAGGCGTAGCCCCTCAGCCCGGATATATTGCGGTTAACCCCAAGGTTATACCCTATGGCACCAAGATGTATATTAAGTCTGCCGACGGAAGCGTAGTATACGGTTATGCCGTTGCAGCCGATACAGGCGGATTTATCAGAAATTACCCCACGGGTGTCGACCTGTTTATGTCGACCAAAAGTGCCTGCACCAACTTCGGTGTCAGAACTATGGAAATCTACATTTTAGAGTAATGAAAAAAGCAGTTGCTTGAGAGTAAAATCTCGGTGGACTGCTTTTTTGTTTTGTCGGTTTAGTTTACACAAAATTTAAATTTTCGCAAAAAATTGCAAAAAAATTCCTTTTAAAATAAATACATAAAATTAAAAGGAGTGGAAAAATGTATATCTTAAAAAATGCATTCCGATGCATCGGAAGAAGTAAAGGCAGAAATGTGCTGATAGGAATTATTGTATTCATTATCGCTCTTTCGGCCTGCATCGGACTTTCAATTCGCCGTTCGGCGGAAAAGGCAAAAACCGAAACCCTTAACAGTATGAGTGTGACCGCCACCATATCTTTTGACCGACGTGCGGCAATGGAAAATATGGCTCCGTCCCAATCGGGCAAGGAGGGACAGTCTGCCGACGGTTTTGACCGAAATAAATTTTCTTCGTTTATGGGTGAAAACTCTGCCCTTTCTTTGGAAGAATATGAAAAATATGCAAAGGCAACTACCGTTAAGGACTTTTATTATACCTCAACTGTTTCCCTTAACGGAAACGACAGTTTAAATCCCGTCAGCAACGAAACCGAAAGTTCCGACACCCAGACACAAATCCCTAACGGTACTAAGGGCGGAAAGGGTTTTATAAAGGGTGCTCAAAGCGATTTTTCACTTATAGGCGTTAGCGGTGAAAATGCCATGACCGATTTTTTAAACGGAACTTCTGCCATAACCGAGGGTGAAATATTTGCCGAAAACACCGAAAACAGGGATTGTATAATTTCCGAAGAATTGGCGGTGTATAACGGTATTTCGGTGGGTGACGAAATAACCCTTTTAAATCCCAATGCCGAAACCGAATCATATGCATTAAAGGTTGTGGGTCTTTTTGAGGATTCCTCGGCAAATGAAAACAGTTTTTCTATGATGGGTATGACCTCTAACGACCCTGCAAATAAAATATATGTGAGTTATGAAGCCTTAAAGGGCATAATTTCCGCTTCTGACGACGTTACCGAAACCGTTACCGATGAAACCACCGGCAGAGAATATGAAACCGCCCTTACGGAAAGTTTAAACGCAACCTACTCTTTCGCCACGGTGGAAGATTACGAAACCTTTGAGAAAGAGGTTTACAAACTGGGACTGAGCGATTCATACACCGTTTCCTCTGCGGATTTAAGCAGTTTTGAAAACAGTATGGCGCCCTTAGAAACCCTCAGCACCACCGCCGGATATTTCCTTTGGGTGATTTTAGGCATAGGTGCCGTGATTTTGATTGTACTTAATATCTTCAGTGTCCGAGAAAGAAAATATGAAATCGGCGTGCTGACTGCCATGGGTATGAAAAAGCAAAAGGTCGCTCTGCAGTTCTTAACCGAGATTTTCGTTGTCACACTGTCGGCTGTAATTATCGGTGCGGCTGTGGGAGCGGCGGCAAGCGTTCCCGTGGCAAATAAATTGTTGGAAAACCAAATAGAAGCGTCAACCGCTATGGAAAATAACATAGAGGCAGGTTTCGGCAGAGGCGAAATGACACCTCCCGGCGGTGAACAGCCAACCAATCAAAATGGCAGTTTCGCCGGACGAATGGAGAATCTCGCACAGGGCACCGCCTATTATGTTGACGAAATATCCTCTGCCACCGATTTTACCGTTTTGCTGCAACTTTTAGGTATAGCCGTTGGGCTTACCCTTGCGGCAGGTGCGTTTTCGGTGCTGTTCATTATGAGATACGAACCTCTGAAAATACTTTCAAACCGCGATTAGGAGGGCGAAAAATGTCAGTTTTAAGCTTGAATAACATAAGTTTCGCATACGATAAATCCTTTGTTTTCAAAAATTTAAGCCTTTCCTTTGAAAAAGGGAAAATGTATTGCATAACGGGTAAATCGGGGGCGGGCAAAACCACGCTTTTGTCGGTGCTTTCGGGTTTGGCAAAACCCACCGAAGGCGAAATTTTTTATGAGGATAATAACATTGCGGTGATTGATAAGTATAAGTTCCGCAGCAGATATATCGGCGTGGTTTTCCAAAGTTTTAATCTGCTCACTAAGTTTACCGCTATGGAAAATGTTGTGCTTTCCATGGATATTGCAGGCGTTAGAGGTATCGACAAAAAGCAAAGGGCAATGGAACTGCTTAAAAGCGTGGGACTAAGCGAGGACGAAGCCAACCGCCGAGTTTTGCTCCTCTCGGGCGGTCAGCAACAGCGGGTTGCCATAGCCAGAGCCATTTCCTATGACCCCGACATTATCCTTGCCGACGAGCCAACGGGAAATTTGGACACCGAAACACAGAATGAAATTATGGAAATTTTCCGCCGTTTGGCAAACGAGGGTAAATGCGTTATTTTGGTCAGCCATTCCCCCGAAGTGGCAAAAATGTGTGACGTCAGGTACGTTTTGGAAAGGAAAAAAACCTAAAGACTTAAGGCCCTCCGCTTAATGCGGAGGGTTTAGTCTGTCGAAAAACTACATTTTGCCTCCCTCTAACCATGGTCACAAATTGGCATTTCCCCCAGCCTCCCCTGCTTGCAGGGGTGACTCCCCACAGTGTGGGGAGATGTCACGAAGTGACAGAGGGGACCGCCGCCGTCAGCGGGTGGATTTTTGCGTAGCAAAAAGACGGAGGGGTTGTAAACTATGAAGTTGAAGACCCCTCCACC
>JAZNOA010000076.1:0-3732 GCA_045580545.1 Acutalibacteraceae bacterium
CATTGTTTGTGTTACAGTTTTCATGACGAATGGTTAATCCTCCTGTCTGTTTTGATTCGGCAACTTAACTGTAACACAGGATTTTCCATTCGTCACTCTTTTTTTATTCGTTACTGTAACACATCTATTGTAAACCTACAAGTGAGATTTTTAGTTTTTTTCAATTTGCTATTGACAAATTTAAAGACGGGGAGTATAATATATTAAATTCAATATTTTAAACCGTTGAAGCGGAGATAACGGCAATTATGCCTTTGCAGAGAGCCTGCGGTGGTGGGAGTCAGGTAAGAAACAGGTTGTCAAATGGACCGCTGAGGGCGCAGTCAAATGGGTTTTCCCAAAGTATTCTGCGACGCTGTAGGCAAGCGTATAAATGTCGGGGGTATGTTGGTATCCCGCTTAAGTGCATGGGGTTTCCCGTGAATCAAGGTGGCACCGCGGATAGTATTTATTCGTCCTTGGCAGAAAAGGGTATTTCTGTCAAGGACGTTTTTGCTTTTTTAAAACTTCTTTGACCGAATAATAAATGAAGGAATTCTTTCGGGAGGTAAATAAAATGTTGCTGAATAAACTCTGGCGTCCTCAGTGACTCCCTGCAATAAAATATATACCGAAAAATTTTACAAAAAACCTAATGGAGGTAAATATAATGAAAAACGAAAAAATCCCATACAAAATCTATCTTAACGAAAACGAGATGCCTTCTGCTTGGTATAACCTGCGCGCCGATATGGAAAAGAAACCGGCACCGCTTCTTAATCCTGCCACCCACGAGCCTATGAAGGCAGAAGAACTTGCAGGGGTGTTCTGCGAAGAACTGATAGCCCAAGAACTTGATAATGATACACCTTACTTTGAAATTCCCGAAGAAATCCGTAATTTCTACAAGATGTACCGTCCCTCTCCTTTAGTTCGTGCATACTGCCTTGAAGAAAAACTGGGCACTCCCGCAAAAATTTATTATAAATTTGAGGGTAACAATACCAGCGGTTCTCACAAACTAAATTCTGCAATAGCACAGGCATATTATGCCAAAAAGCAGGGACTTAAGGGTGTGACCACCGAAACGGGAGCCGGTCAATGGGGCACCGCACTTTCTATGGCTTGCTCTTATTTTGACCTTGACTGCAAGGTATATATGGTAAAATGCTCCTACGAGCAGAAGCCCTTCCGCCGTGAAGTTATGCGTACCTACGGTGCGTCGGTAACCCCCTCGCCCTCCATGGAAACCGAAGTGGGCAAAAAAATCCTTGCCGAGCATCCCGGCACCACAGGAAGCCTTGGCTGTGCCATTTCCGAAGCGGTAGAAAAAGCAGTCACCAGCGATGGCTACCGTTATGTATTAGGCAGCGTTCTCAATCAGGTACTGTTGCATCAGTCGGTTATAGGTTTGGAGACCAAAACCGCCCTTGATAAATACGGCATTAAGCCTGATATTATTATCGGTTGTGCCGGAGGCGGCTCTAACTTAGGCGGTCTGATTTCCCCCTTTATGGGTGAAAAACTCCGCGGCGAAGCCGATTACCGTTTTATTGCGGTTGAGCCTGCATCCTGTCCCAGTTTCACAAGGGGTGTTTATGCTTATGATTTCTGCGATACCGGAATGGTTTGTCCGCTGTCAAAGATGTATACTCTCGGCAGCGGCTTTATCCCCTCGGCAAACCACTCAGGCGGTCTTCGTTATCACGGTATGAGTTCCACCCTTTCGGAACTTTACGACCAAGGATTGATGGAAGCCGTAAGCGTGAAACAAACCGATGTGTTTGAGGCGGCAGAATATTTTGCAAGGGTAGAAGGTATTCTCCCTGCACCCGAAAGTTCCCACGCTATCCGTGTGGCTATCGACGAAGCACTTAAATGTAAAAAAACCGGCGAGGAAAAAACCATAGTCTTCGGTCTCACCGGTACAGGATATTTCGATATGATGGCATATGAAAAATTCCACGAAGGCAAGATGAGCGATTATATTCCCACCGACGAGGAATTGGCATCTTACCGTGAGAAACTTCCAAAAGTAGACTAAAGATTTTTCTTTTATAAAAAATTCTTAAAACAAAACCCCGAAAGGAAAGAGAAAATATGGCAAAATATTTAAAATGTACCACTAACAAAAATCCGCTTGAGTATACCTGCGGCGAAAAGATTGTGTTCACCGTGACTCCGAAAGAAAACAGAAACAACAGTTACTGCCGTTTTGTGAAGTGGGAACTGTTGACCGATGACGGCAAGAGCGACGAGGGACTTTGTTCCTGCGACGGTAATAATCCAATCGTTGTGGAAACCGTTATGGATAAGCCCGGTTTTGCCCGACTTATCTGTACTGCCTATGACGAAAACAGAGGTATTGACGAAAGTTTCCCCCGTATTGTTGTGTCTGCCGGTGCGGATCTTGACCGCCTGACTTATCTGGACACTTTGCCAGATGATTTTAATGAATACTGGGCAGATTTAAAGGATACGGTGGATAGTTTTAAGTCGGAAGTGATATACAAAAGAGAGATTACAAAGGGTATTCCCGATGGTCTTAAGTGTTATGATATAAGGCTTTCCACTCCTGAGGGCAGACCTGCATCCGCCTCTCTTAGTGTACCAGAAGCAGAGGGGAAATATCCTATAATTGTTTATTTTCTGGGATACGGAATAGCAGGTTCCAATAATTCTACGCAAAAAGATGCAATCAGAATGGTTATTAACGCACACGGAATTGAAAATGACCTTTGCGAAACCGAACTCCTATTTAAATACGGTAAAGAACTTGAGAATTACGGATTTAGCGAAGAGGAGAATGCCTCGAATATGACCACGTATTGGCGGGGTGTGATGTTAAGGGATTTAATCGGTATTAAATACGCAAAATCCCTGCCTCAATGGGACGGTGAAAATCTTACCGTCAGCGGAGGAAGTCAGGGGGCTTATCAGTCAACCGTTATGGCTTCGGTTGACCCCGATGTATCATTTTTAGATATTGGCATTCCATGGTTTTGCAACCTGCGGGCCGAAGAATTCGGATTTATGAACGGCTGGCGTCCTAAATTTGCGGAGGGTCTGCGATATTTTGATACAGTAGCCCACGCAACAAGGGTTAAATGCCCGGTTAGAATGAAAATAGGTTTGGGAGACTACTGCTGCCCGCCCTCTACCACCATGGCCCTCTACAACACCTTTAATACCGAAAAAACACTTGAAGCGGTGCAGGGTGCATTCCACGAAATGCAGTATGTTCCCGAGGGGGAAATATTTTATAAAAATTATGACCCCAAAAATCCTTCGGGCGAACTCAAGTGTGGCATATACCTAAACCTCAAAGGCGAGGAATGCGAGGTTTTAGGGGAGGTTTACGACAGTTTGACCGGCAATAAACTGGCAATTTATAAATCCCTTTCCGACCCGTCAAAAGTTCTTGCCTGCCCGAAGCATTTGTTTTGCGATTTTGTTTACTCAAACGGCAGAATAATTAAAAATTATGAATTAAAAAAATAAAAACATAAACTCTTTAGAAAGAACAAAACAGGCTGTCTCGCAAAATTTTATTGCTGAGACCGCCTGTTTTTATTATCTGTAGGAGCCAGGGGGGGAGCCAGGGGGACCGGCGGAGCCAGGGGGACGGTTCTCTTGGCTCCTTTTTGATTCAAATGTTATTCTCTACTACCTTCCTTGACAAACCTGTCAAACGGCTGATTTGTCTAATTGATAACCCTTTCTGATAAAACTTTCCGATATTATAATTTCTTT
>JAZNOA010000077.1:0-38093 GCA_045580545.1 Acutalibacteraceae bacterium
TCTTTTAAAACCAACTCACAGGCCTTGACTTTAAACTCCTTTGTGTAATTCACTTTCTTTTTCATTTTGTTCACTCTCCTGAAAATATTTTACCAACATTTTCACTCTTTGAACAGTCCTTTTTTACTATACAACTTTCCACTTATTACCTTTTCACTCTTCACTAAAAATTTGTGAACGGGATTTTTGGAAAGTAAGAGGTAATAGTGAATAGTGAAGAAGTAATGTGTGGCTTTGTCACGTCGCACCGAAAAAGATATTGGCTTGTTTACTGCTTTATGCTTATGTTAATATCACCGGTTGAGGTTGTGATCTCACATTTCCCACCGGTCGCTGTTTTGGGCACATCCACATTGCCTGTATCAGTTTGAATAACAAATATCTTATCGGCAAGCAAGCTACCTCTGACATCACCGGTATCAGTTTCGACAAAAATCTCGGCAGCATCGCACCTATCAAATTTTACATCACCGGTACTTCTTTCAATAGAAAACTTTTCTGCGGCAATAACATTATTTAAGGATATTTCTCCCGTGTTTCCAGTCGACACAACATTTTTACACTTGATATTGGTCAGATTCGTTTTTCCGGTGGAAACATTAATTTTAACATCACCTTCGCAGGTTACATTAGAAACCGCAACACCGCCCGTTGAAACGGAAAGATCAAGTGTGTTTGCGGATACATTTTCAACACGAATATTGCCCGTACTTGTCTTAATTATTATATCTCCCGAAGCGGAAGCATAGTTCGTTACATTGCCTGTGCTTTCCGAAATATCAACATTTTCGAATTTGAATTCCTTGGGTATTTCTACATTACCGGTACTGGATTTCACAAAAAGCGCACCATATTCGCCCTGCGGAATATATACTGTTATTTTCGGCGTACCAAAGTTTATACCGATATACTCATACCATTTCCGCGTATCAACAATCTCAATTACAAGCTTGCCGCTCTGCACCGTAACCGAATGCTTCGCATTTTTCTGCTCATGGCAGACAACGGAAGTTTTTTTGTTTTCGGAAGGTACAATTACAATATCGGCGGTATCGGTTACAATCGATATGTTATTAAAATTTTCATCAATCTCATAATCATGGGTTTCATATTCGCCCGTTGATAATTTTGTAAAATCCCATTTAAGCATCGTCATCACACCTCCAAAAATGATACCCCCAACCAACACAAAAGAAGTTGCTATAATAAGCCATACTTTTGTTCTCGTTCTCATTACGCCACCTCCTTTTTAATAAAGCAGTTCTTAATCCATACTGCAAAATTCCTTGAAAGTATCAAATTGCATTTTGTTGCTGCCTTGCATCCGTAGAACATAAAAATGGAAAGTCCGGCGCAAACAATTCCTGCGGCTAGCATAGCAATTCCCGAAAGAGCATTGCCGCTACAAGCAACGACAGTCCCTGCTACAACGCCGCCAAACGCACAGCCAATAAGCAAACCGAAGACAGCCCACAAGGAAATTACCACAGACCATAATGAGGCATAAAGTGAAAGAATTACAGCAAATGCGGCAATCAGAAGAGAAAGCCATATTGGAGAGCCAAGTACCAAAAGTACGATTTCCAATATTTTTAGATGTTTTTTTGGCGTTATTTTATCTCTTGCGAGTTTGGCTAGTGGGATATCTGCCTTGATCTGAGATATAATCATATTGACAGATCCAATCCTGCTAACCGCTTCTTCCTCCGTAATCCCTTCTTCCATTCGATCATCTATCATTTCGCCGTAAAACGTCAAGCGTTCCTCAATGTCCTCTTGAGGTAAACCTGACAGGCCTTTGCGTAATTGCACAAGAAACTCTTGTTTACCCATTACCATTATCCTCCTTGGTTACGAATCGATATATAGACAGTATTTCTTTCCACTCATCCTTGAAATCCTCAATGCGTTTTAGTCCCTCGTTGGTTATCCGGTAATATTTCCGAAGTCTACCGCCGTGCTCGGCGGTGCGTACTGTCAACATATTTGCCGTTTCCAAGCGTTTCAGAATGGTATATAATGTGGATTCAGAAAGTTCAATGTATGGCTTCATATCTTTGATGATCTTATATCCGTATGAATCCTCGCTTTTAATCGCGGCCAAAACGCATACATCTAAGAGACCTCGTTTCAACTGAATATCCATAACATACCTCCTTATGCGTTATACATCATAACACGAAGTATTGTCTTTTGTCAATACTTCGTGCAAATGCGTCAAAAAGAAATTGAAAAAGGGAGCAGACACTGCGAAAATAATCGCAAAAGTTGCCCCTAAAAGCCCGTGTATTTAGTTCAAGTCCTCCCCAAAGGTCGTTTTGGTGAAATGATATCTTTTGAATTCCACCTTGAAAAATGACATAAAAAAACCCAGAAACCGTTGTGGTTTCTGGGTTTTCCGAACCGATATCTTTTTCGGTTCGCAATGTTGGTTGCGGGGACAGGACTTGAACCTGCGACCTCCGGGTTATGAGCCCGACGAGCTACCAACTGCTCTACCCCGCGATATTTAATTTTGCTGTATTAGTATTATACACTATAAAAAGGGGTTTTGCAACCCCTTTTTTCAAAAAAATATTTATTTTGTTTAAATGCATAAAATTATTTGAAAATTCCGATTAAATTTTCAGCATCCATTTAAAAACGGTGATTTTTTTTAGGTTTAGTTTTTCTATAATTATTTTTGCAATCATCGACGCAATAACAACTGCCAATGTAATAAACCAGAATTTATATGAAAACAGGAACGTTACAGAGGAAAGTGATTCTGCTCGCGGCGTGAAAAACAAATCTAATAGAATGTTAAGAATAATAGCCGAGCCAAACCATTTTTTGCCAAATAAAATCACACTTGCCGAGCAGACAACTCCCAGTAAAAGACTGAATACGATACACCCTGTATATCCGAAATCTATATAATTTTCTATTATATAGGAAGAACCGCGTCCTTTTCCGCCTATGTATTCATCACCTAAAACAACGTATGAAATAGCGTGGGAAAAACTGTGTGAATTGTATGCGGTTCTGAGTGAATTGCCGTCCGTAATTTCAGGTGCGTCAAAAATAAGTTTTCCTAAAGAGTTATAAAGCACAGTATCCGTAACAGCACTAAAGGTGTAATTCTTGTTATCCTTGCCGGGAAGTTTGTCCTGATAAGTATATCCCTGCAAAACTGTGTCATAGGTAGTGCCTTGTTTGTATAAAAAGTCGACCATGAGTTCGCCTGCGGAAATTTTTACTTCCTTGTCGTCGCGAATATAATTGTATGCACCCATTGAAATAATCATTAATGGAATACACACAATAATTGCAATTTTTTCGAGTTTGCCGAACCAGTTTTTTCCGCTTATACTTCTCAGGCAATAGTAAACGAACGCAAAAATGATGCTGAGAATAAAGTTTCCTCTGGCACCGATTTTAAGCATCGGCAATGTGGAAACAACGTTTATACCCAACCAAATAAAAGACTCAACTTTGGAGGGTTTTAATGCCAAAAACATACATAAGAAGTATTTCATACATCCGGCAGGAAACTGAATTAAAAACGGGAGGTTGCATTTATATTCGGTATAGTATGAGGCATACTCTTTGCCGGACATAAAAAGCAGTTTATCAATTTCTCGTATGAAAAAGCAAATCATACAAACCGCAAGTCCTAATCTTACAATAAAAGTAAGGCTTTCGCGGTCAAGAGTGAACTTTTTGGTTTTGGGAGAGGCGTTGGCTTTTTTCTTGCATTTAATCAACCTCTCAAATAATAAAGTACCGATGCTCATAGAAATAATTGATATGCTTATTAAAATCAACGCACAAATATTTGCATCAACAGAATAATTGTACCACCAATTTTCCCCTCTAAATGCAGCGACTGTCACTCTGGATAGAAGAAACAGAAAAATAGTTAAATTAAATATCAGTAAAACAAATCGTTGCTTAATATTGAAAAAACAAAAAATTATTTGGGTGCACCATATAACTAAGGCACCGGAAAGCATCATATTGTAATTGTAAGAAGTGATACCGAAAAACAATAACAATACACCGATTAAGGTTCCTATTGCAGTTATTATATAACTGATGGCATCAACATTTTTTTGCAAAAAAGTAAAATTCAGTCTCGTGATTTTTAATGGTTTATTCATCCCAATCTCCCGCCAGATTCTGAAACAACTTTGAGATAATGATATAAATCCGTGTTACAAATTTTTGCCAAATCTGTCCCTTTTTTGGGTAATGCTGAATTGATACCGTCACCCGGGTCGTAAACTTCTGCCGCACAAACTTCCCCAATGGTTCGTCCTATCATATAGTCTTCAAAGGCGGCAATTTTGTTTTTCAAACTGTAGGTTTCAGGGTCTGAGGCAGATGCCTCTTTTAAAGATGAAATTTTAGAATTTTTCTTTTCAATTTTAAGACTTTCAAGTTTTGAAAAACATATATTTCCATTATAATCCGTGGCAATAAATGCAAAGTCAACATTCATTTGCTCAGAGTCATTATATATTCTAATTTCTTCTCCGGCACCTATATGCATTGCCTCGACTTCATAGGTATTATTTGCGGCATTTTTAATAACATCAAGAAAGTCACCTATGTTTAATTCGCAGGCGGCGGCAATGTCGCTATTCATTGCGGGAAGCGAAGGGTTCTTATCGTCCTTCTTGTAGGTTTCGATCGAGTCCAATTCTTCGGCGGTCAGATGATTTCCGGCAATGTAATTTTTAAGTGCATCGACTTGAACATACCATTCACCGAAGTCACTGGTATATGCCAAACCGTAGGCATTGCCGAGTTCTCTGTTTGTTCTAAGTGATTTTTCTTTGCCTAAAGTCTTCTCGATTTGGTCAATATAAATATGAATAATCTCATCATCTTTAAAGCCTAAGAGCGCATAGGTTACCTTTACATCATCACCGTCAACATAGGTCTTAACATCGTATCCAATTTTCGTATATTTCGGTTTTGGCATCTCGATTTTCAAGGAACTTGACGAACTTTTTTTAGAACAACCTGTAAAAAATACGCCCAGTGCCAAAATGCCTACCATGAAAACCGATAATGTTTTAATAATAGATTTCAATTTCATAATTATAGACTTTAAAAGTCGCACCTCCGTAAAATAATTATAAGTCCCACTTAAAGACAGTCTTGAACGGCGTTCCCAAATCGCTTTGGAACACACGGTAAATGTCGGCTATATCCTTAACCGGCTTATCCTCGAAAATGATTGCTTTTAATCTGTGTTGCAGCGATTCGCCGCTGAGTATTTCCACCGCTTTTTCGAAATCTTTTCTGCCTGAGCGTGAGGAACCGACTAAGGTCATGCCCTTTTCAAGCACCATTCTTGTGTTTATTGGCACCTGATGTTCGCTAACACCCATAAGCATAAGCGTTCCTTGGGGTCGGATATGGGCTATAACATCTTCTATAGCGTAATAACTTCCGCCGCCGCCGCAACATTCAAAGGCATGGTTAATTTTGAAATCCTTTGGCAATTCGTTTGACAAAAAAGTGTAATCAACAAAGGAAAACTGTGCCAACTTTTGCCGTTGCATACCAATAACCGCGATTTTGATTTGGGGGAACATAGCCTTTATAACGTTAGACATTGTAAAGGCGAGGCTTCCGTCACCCCAAATTCCTATTACATCCCGATTAGAGTGAGCAATGGCATCAAATCTGCGACAAGCGTGAACGCAAACACTGATAAATTCGGTAATCGCCGCAATTGTTGGGTCAATACCGTTAAACGGAACAACACGGTCGGCACGGATTGATACCAATTCCTGCATAAAACCGTCATAACCGCTGGAGCGGAAGGTTGCACCCTCCACATAATTTTCGTAAATCTCGCCCTCATAGTTTTCGGGGGGAGTATTAGGTATCAAAACTACCTTTTGACCCACACCGAAATTGCCCGTTGGGTCATAGATAACCCTGCCGCAACATTCGTGAATTAAAGCCATGGGAAGTTTTTTCTTCATTGTTTCGGCATCCCGTTGACCGGAAAAATACCGTTGGTCGGCGTGGCATAATGCCATATATTCCGGACGGACAATCACTTTATCCCCGAAGGAAATATCCTCATATTTTATAGAAACCGTTCCTGCAGCAATTAACTGGTAAATGTGGTTAATCACTTAAATTTCCTCCTGCCAAAGCCTGAGCAATTTTATAATCGCCGGGGGTTGTAATCTTCATATTGGTAACCGAGCCGTCAACCAAATAAACCGGATGATTTCTTACAACACAAATTTTGCAGGCATCGGTTAAAATATTTTTTTCATCTTCGCTAAGAGAACCGTAAAGTTTCTTTAAAAGGGTTATTTTAAAACTCTGAGGAGTTTGCCCTTGATACATCTTGTTTCTTTCGGGAATATCGGTTATAAACTTACCGTCGTCAGAAACAACAATAGTATCAACTGCGGGAGAAACTGTATCCACCGCACCGTATTCCTTAGCGGCAGAAATATTCTCTTCTATTATTCTAAGTGAAACAAAGGGTCGGACAGAATCGTGGGTGATGATAATGTGATCGTCGGACGCACCGTAGGTACCTTCGATAGCATCTATTATATTCATAATAGTACCGTTTCGGTCACTTCCGCCGGCAACCGTAAAAATCTGTTCCTTTGCGTGGGGAAGATATTTTTTGATTAAATCATTCATATAACCTACCCAGTCGGGATGAACGCCGACAAAAGTAGCGTCTAATTGATTACAGGTTAAAAACTTTTCAAGGGTATGCACAATAATCGGTTTTTGCTCTTCACCCAAAGGCAAAAACTGTTTCGGCATATCCACAATTCTCATTCTTGAGCCGGTTCCTCCGGCTAAAATTGCACCGAAAATCATAGAAACTCTCCTTTAAAATGAATCTATTAAATCACACCACTGTTGTAAGATTGTGGCTTTTGAAAACTTTTCAACATTCTCTTGTGAACGGTGGGACATATTGTTTCGCAGTTCCTCGTTCTCGATGAGGCTGCAAATAGCATTTCCCATTTCTTCTAAATCATAGGGTGCAACCAAAATTCCGTCAATGCCGTCTCGAACTATTTCACGGGGGCCTGTCATAATATCGAAACTAACAATGGGCAGGCGGTTTGCCTTTGCTTCCAATAGAACTAAAGGCAGACCTTCACGGTATGACGGAAGAACATACATAGAATACTCTTTATATTTTTCCGCAAGGTTACTGCACATACCCATTAAATGGATATTTTCACCTATATTATACTCTTCAATAAGTCCTTTAACGGTGTCCCTCATTTCGCCGTCACCGTAGATATCAAGGTGCCAGTCAGGATGTTTTTCGGCAACGGGGGCGAAAGCCTTTACCAACATATCAAAGCCCTTTTCCTTACCGAATCTGCCGGCGGATATAATTTTTTTGGAATCAATATCATATTTATCGGAGAATGCAACATCATCCGAAACCCAGTTTGGAATAACCGAAAGGCGTTTTTCAGGAATTAAAAATCTTCTTCGGTAGTCGTGCATATTTTGTTTTGTGAGGGTTATTGTTTTGTGGTGCAGGAAGGAGCAAAAAAGACGCATTAAAACGATATCCTTGTCATTCCACTCATTAACAAGTGCACCGTGGTCATTGAATATCAGTTTGGCTTTGACAGAAAATCTTAAAGCACTTACAATATATCCCACACCTGTGCCTTGTGAAAATACTACATCAATATTATTGCCGTTAATGTAATCTGTAAGGTGTTTCTTATAACCTTTACGCCTTTCTCTGAAACGGGGATATTCCGTATCGGAAAGAACTGTATATTTAATACGACTATCAAGTTTATAAGCAGGTTTTTTATCACTGAAAAGGCTGATTAAATGAACCTCGTATATATCGGCAAGTGCGTTGACTAAAGAGGCGGTAACCGATTCGACTCCGCCGATAATCGACATATTATAATCAATAAAACATATTTTTTTCATTTACGGTTCCATAGAGGTCTTTTTGTTTCTTACAAAAATAACCACCCTTTTAATAAACTCATACAAAATACTTTTTAACGAGGCCCTAATCAGCACCTTATAAACAAGGCATTTTTTGTTGCTTTTGCTTAGGGTTTCGGCTTTGAGTGCCTCTTTAAAATCCACAGAAGAAACGGTTTTGTTTATATATTCAATCATTTCTTTTTTTGACGGTTTGTTTGAAGCAATATTGCGTTCAATTCCATAGTATGCAAGACTCAAAAAGTCGTTGGTAAGTTGAAGTGAAAAATCATAAACCCGTTTATTAAGCGAGATATTGCTTAGAACATTTCTGAGCAAAAGACTTTGGTTGAAAAAATTCGGGTTATAAGAACCCATAATTGATGTTCCTCTTATCTTGTAGTGATAGGGGAAATAGTTATCCATAATAACTATTTTTTGTGCGTCACACATACAGGTAAAGGTAGCAACAAGGTCTTCGCCAAGTGAAACCCTTTCGTCACAAAACTCAAGATTATTCAACAACAACTCTTTTTTAAAAAGTTTATTAACACGGTTTGGACTAAGCCCTCTGTTTAGCATTGTTCCGTTGGAAATCATTATGGGGAAAATCTGTGTTTCGATTTCGGTGCGGTTATAAACGCCGGATTTTAAATAAAAGGTTTCCTTTTCGCAGTGGGTGTCATACTCTCTTAAAATGCCGCAAACAGTAATATCCGCATTGTTTTCCCGTGCAGCGGAAAATAGTGTTTCAAACATATTTTCATCCACATAATCGTCACTGTCTACAAAACCGACATATTCGCCTTTTGCTTGCATAACCCCTGCTTTCCAAGCAGACATAAGACCGCCGTTTTCCTTATGAATAACCTTAATGCGACTGTCTTTTTCGGCGAATAGGTCGCATTTTTTACCCGAATCGTCGGTAGAACCGTCGTCCACAAGAATTATTTCCAAATCTCTGTAAGTTTGGTTTATAATGCTTTCAACACATTTGTCAAGAAAAGGAGAAACATTATAAACAGGTACCACAATACTCAACATAATCTATCTATCCTTTGTTAGTTCTTCGACAAGGCTTACCCATTGGTTTACAATAGTGTCTTTTTGATATTTGTGTAAGTTATCCTTGGTATGGCTTGAAAAATCCGCCCTTTTCTCATCGTCTTCTATAAGTTCGCAAATTTTTTCTGCCATTTTTTCGGTATCAAAATCCTTAATTATATATCCGTCTACACCGTTGTTTATAAGTTCGGACGGACCTGTAGGGCAGTCAAAACTCACAACGGGAATACAGTTTGCTTTTGCTTCAAGCAACACCATGGGTAGTCCCTCTAAACGGGAGGTCATAACATACATAGCATAGTTTTTATAAAGTGAATACATATCATTGGTAGTTCCTTTTAAAAACAGCCTGTTTTCTAAGCCGAAGTCCTTAATGCTTTGGCGGATTTTCTCATAATCCTCGCCGTCACCCCAAATATCCCAACTCCAATCACTGTGGCGGGTTAAAACCTTATTTGCCACCTCAACAAGATAGTCGAAGCCCTTAACATGGCTTAGCCTTCCCACGGTCACCAGTTTTTTGGAGTTAATGTCATATTTTACGCCCTCGCTTTTTGCCAGTAGTTCATCGTCAAGCCAGTTGGCGACGGAAATAACCTTATCAGGCGCCAATTTAAAGTGTTCTATATATTTTTCTCGGTCTTTTTCGGTGAGGGTAACAATTTTATCGGCAGTTTTGGCACCGATAATTCTCATGGGAGTATCGCTTCGGCTTTGAAGTGCGGATAAAAGGTTTATATGCTCGCAAAAAACCTTTTTGATTTTTGCTTTGCGGCAGGCATACCACATAAAGAAGTTAACATTGCCGCCGATGGACATTATAACGTCAATCTTATTTTGTGCAACGTATTTTTTTAATGCCCTTGACCCCGAAAGAAGGGTTTTTCTTATTCTTTCGTGACCCTTTAGCAAAGGAACGTAAATTACCGAAGGATTTACATTGAAATACGGTTCTTCACCTTTGCCGTTAATGCTCACAAGGTGAACATTGAAATAACGGCTCAGTTCATTTGACAAATTGGCAGCCACTCGGTCACCGCCGCTTTTTTCGGTCATATCATATTTAATCAATAAAACAGAAATTTTTTCACTATTCATAGTTTTCTCCTTCGGTTAATAAAAGAGCCTAAATTTCGTTTGGTTTATATAAAAAAATTCCCTGATATCAGCGTAGAATCCGAGAAAATCGGAAATACAATGTGACACTTATGTCTTTAAACTATCAACATTTTTGTGTATAATTCACTTACCTATTATGTCTTTAATTCTTTCCAAAAGATTCTTAAATTCATTCGGTTCACATATAAAATTCACTAATGTTAGCGTTACAAGCGAAAGCGTACCGAAAATCAAAGCATATACAATCAAAGCCAACCAACTGTCAGTTGAGGAGGGAATTAGCCATATTCCCAATGTGATTAAGATTGCAGAGGTCAAAACATTTCTGACGATACGCAAAACAGATGTTTTTAGCGTTCCTTTAACAAAATGTTTTGCGGAATAAACTATAACATCGCTTGTGCGGTAGAGGTATGAGGTGCATATTCCGATTAGAACACCGATAATGCCTAAGGGTTTAATTAGAACTAAGGAAACGGCGATATTTATAACTGCTTCGGCAATGGCACGACCTTGGGTTTCTTTATAATGACCGGCGGCACAAATAAGGGTAAGACCCGGAAGTCTGAGACTTTGCAAAATTCCCGAAAGGGTAAATAATGCAACCAACGGCCAACGAAGATAGTTAACCCCGTCGGTAAATGAGGCACTGTAAAGCCCGATAAATGGGTAGAGCAAAGCCGCCATACAGGTGAATACAATAAAGGTCATAAGGAAAAACGCATATTCATAACTTTTAAAACTGCGTTTTAAAACATCGGTTTCACCGGTGGAAATAACCTCGCCGAAACCAGAACCCAGCCCTGTGGAAATCGAATTCATAACTCCGTAAAGAGACGCGGCCACTAAATTATAAAGGGTGAAAACGCTTATCTCTGATAAAGCGTTTCCCGAAAGAAGGAGGGTCATTAAAATAACAGCCGTGTTGTTTACAATCATACCCACAATTTGGTGAAGCAGAGCCGCCCACCGCTGACCGAAGGCGGAAAACAGGGGTTTTGCTTTGAAATTAACGTTAGGGTAATTTCTTTTAACATAAAGCCCCACAATAAGGCTTCTCAAAATATAAATAACGGCATTTGTGCCCTTTACCAAAAGTGCAGAACAGCCCAGTTCCATTAAAATAACGCACACCACAGTCATTAAAACGGTGCCGATTATTTGTGCTATGGAAATAATATATCCCTTTTGGTCTGCCATTAAAAGCACACGGAATTTACCTAAATAAAAATAATCCACAATTCCGTTAACCGACAGCACAAATATCATCGTGCGTATAAATGAAACATTTTGAATTTCATTTTTAACCGCAAAAGGATAAAAGATAATAAGGGCAATTAAAAGTCCTAAAAAAATGGCACCCGAACGGAGATAAAAACTTTTTGCTGCTGATACAATACCGTTAATCCTGTCCTGATTTTTATCGGCAATAGGTTTATATAAAGCAACAGTACCCGCCGCACCGATACCCGCTTCCACAAGTGCCATATAAGAAATAAACTGGCTGATTGACGAAACAAGTCCGTTAACCGCGGAACCGTAAAGCGCTATGAAAAAGCGGGGAATAATAATGCCGGAAAGAGCCAAAACCAACTGCAAAAGCATACTGGTCGAGGCGTTTTTAAATGCCTGTTTTGTACGCATTGAACTATCCTTTCAGTTGACAGGGTGTGTTTAAATCAACATAGGCATAATCGTGGGCGGAGACCCGTTTTTCCTCGGGAGGAAGTTGTCTCCAATCACCGTAAATCCCTGTTAAGTATGCATCGTAATCTTCGATGCCGCGGATTTTTATATTTTCAAAATCATAAAGTTTCGGAGTTCCCACAATTTCCCTTGTTGTGATTTCCCTAAAACCCCAGTTACCGTTTATGTTGGCGACAAATTTGCTGGCATCAAAATCTTTTGATTTGCATATTTCATTCAAACTGTGCAACATTTTTTTGTCATCAAGCAAAAAAGACGGAATAAGGCGGGCGGCGGCAACGGCGGCATTTTTATAAAAACTCCTGCCTTTTCTGAAACCCGAAACCCTTATGGCCAGAAGATTTTGCTTTTTTCTGATTTTAGCAAGATATTCCGTTGCTTCTTCTTTGGTTTCACCCACGCCGTCAAAGGGGAAAACATCAATATAAACGCCCATTGGGAGTTTGTCCCTCAAATTTTCCACCAAGGTGGTGGTGGTATCAAAAAGTTTTCCGTAGGCATAGTAGTATCCCTTGCGGACTGAAGAGGGCGTTTCAAAATAATATCTGCCGTTTTCTTTGTTTCCGATCAACTTTTCTAATTTTTCAAAATCGGCTCTCGGCATACCCACATCAACGTCATCGTCCCAAGGAATGAAACCTTTGTGCCGGACAGCACCCAGCAGAGTGCCGCCGACGGCAAAGTATCTCAAATTGTTTTCCTCGCAGAAATTGTGAAACCAACCGAGCATCTTAAGTAGTATTTCCTTTGTTTCAACAGCATCTTTTGCCATGGTATATCCCTCGCATTTTCTCCTAATTATTCTACCATATTTGACATAAATAGTCAACGAAAATGTTTTAGGTAGAAAGTGTTTTTAACAGGTATTTATTTGAAATATCTGTCATACCATACAATAAATGTGTAAACCGTCCAAATTTTGCGGCTTAAGTCCCCCTTGCCGTTTCTATGATTGCGGAGCATTTTTACGAGTTTTTCCGTGTTGAAGAATTTTTCCGCGGTGTCACCCGTAAAGGCGGTTTCAACGGTTTTAAAATACCTGTCTTCCTTTAGCCATACCCTTATGGGAACGGGGAAACCTAATTTGTCCTTATTGGCGGTAAGGGAAGGAAGTGTTTTTTCTGCCGCTTTTCTAAGGGCGAGTTTTGTGGTTTTTGTGTTTACACGGCAGTTAAGGGGTATGGTTTCTGCCAATTCCATAACCTTTTTGTCAAGGAAAGGGACCCTGAGTTCCAAGGAATTTGCCATACTTGTTTTATCGGCCTTAAGCAGAATATCCCCCATAAGCCACATATTGATATCAAGGTACTGCATTTTGGTAATATCGTCGGCGTTTGCCACCTCGTCATAAAACCTGTCGCAAAGGATTTTAGGTTCTGCGGCGGTATCATTTTTGAGTATTTCCCGTCTTTCTTTAAAGGAGAAAATATTTGCGTTGCCGATATACCTTTCCTCAATGGTTTTGCCCCGCCTTACAAGGTAGTTAATACCTCGTTTTTGGGGTAGTTTTTCGCAGATTTTACTAATAATTCGGCGAACTGCAAAGGGGAGTTTATCATAGGCGGTGAGGGTCAGCGGTTCCATATAAATTCTGTATCCGCCGAACAACTCGTCGGCTCCTTCCCCCGACATTACGACCTTAACGTGTTCGCTTGCAAGTTTGCTTACAAAGTAAAGGGCAATAGCCGCAGGGTCGGCTAAAGGCTCATCCATTTGATACTGAATGTCGCTGAAACTTTCCCAGTATTCTTCGGGCGTAATAACCTTTGAAATGTTTTCAACACCGATTTTCTCGGCAAAAGTTTTAGCATAGTCTATTTCGTTATAGCGGTTATCCTCGGTTTTAAAGCCAACGGTAAAGGTTTTGTCAACATTTGCGGCTTCGGCGATATAACTTGAATCTATGCCGGAGGAAAGGAACGAGCCCACCTCCACATCGGCAATTTTGTGAGCCTCTACCGATTCTCTGACTGCCTTATCCGTAAGGTCGGCAAAATATTCCAGCACTCCGCTTGTGGGGCTAAAATCAGGTTTCCAATATCTCACCTTTTTCATTTCGCCGTTTTTAAGGGTGAAACAGTGGGCGGGAGGAAGTTTGAAAACATTCTTGAAAAATGTTTCTTCGGTTGGGGAATACTGGAAAGAAAGGTAGTGACCCAAAGCCTCTTCGTTTAATTCTTTTTTAAAATCGGGGTGGTGAAGAAATGCTTTAATTTCCGAGCCGAAAATGAAACTTTCCCCCATAAAAGTATAGTAAAAAGGTTTAATTCCGAACATATCTCTGGCACCGAAAAGGGAGTTGTCTTTACGGTTAAAAATAACAAAGGCGAACATACCTCTGAGTTTCTTTACTAACTCCTCGCCCCATTCTTCATAGCCGTGGAGAAGCACCTCGCTATCGGAATTATTGGCGAAAATATGACCTGCTTCCAACAGTTCCGAACGCAGTTCTTTATAGTTATAAATCTCACCGTTGAAGGTTAACACAAGGCTTTTATCCTCGTTAAACATAGGCTGGTCTCCTGTGCTGAGGTCAATGATGCTAAGGCGGCGGAACCCTAAGGCAATATTTTCGTCTATAAATGCACCGCCTGAATCGGGACCTCTGTGAACAATACTGTCCATCATCTTTTTTAAAACAGTGCCGTTATCTTTAATGTGATTAGTAAAACCTACAAAACCACACATAAAATCACCTTCTTAAAAATGTTTGCTTTATTTTATCATATTTTTTTAAAAAATACTATATTTATTTTAGAATTTGTGATATAATGTTTCATATATTTTAAGATTAGAGGTAAATTATGGGTTTACTTAATATTTTATTTGGAAATTACAGTCAGAAAGAAATTAAAAGAATAATGCCTTTGCAGCAAAAGGTCTTAGGGCTTGAAGAGGAATACCGAGGACTTTCCGATGAGGAATTAAAGGGTAAAACCGCCGAATTTAAGGAAAGATTATCGGCAGGCGAGACCCTTGACGATATTCTCCCCGAAGCCTTTGCCGCCCTTAGAGAGGCGTCGGATAGGGTCTTGGGTATGCGGCATTTCCCCGTTCAAATAATAGGCGGAATTATTCTTCACCAAGGCAGAATTGCCGAAATGAAAACGGGTGAGGGTAAAACCTTGGTGGCAACCCTGCCGGCATACCTTAATGCACTTTCGGGAAAGGGCGTTCACATTGTAACGGTTAACGATTACCTTGCAAAGCGTGACTCCGAGTGGATGGGCAAACTCTACCGTTTTATGGGACTAACGGTTGGTCTTATTATCCACGGAATGAACCACGACGAGAAAAAAGCCGCCTACGATGCCGACATTACCTACTGCACCAACAACGAATTAGGCTTTGATTATCTTAGAGACAATATGGTTATCTACAAGGAGCAAAAGGTTCAGCGTGAACATAATTTTGCCATTGTGGACGAGGTTGACTCTATCCTCATAGACGAGGCAAGAACCCCCCTTATTATTTCGGGACAGAGCGATAAATCCACCGATTTATACGCAAAGGCAAACAGTTTTGCCAGAAGCCTTAAAATGTTTAAGATTAAGGAAATGGACGATAAAGCCACCGACGAGGAAACTAATTATGACGGTGACTATGTTGTGGACGAAAAGGCTCATACCGCCACTTTGACCCCCTCCGGTGTTAAAAAGGCTGAGGAGTATTTCGGTATTGACAATCTTAATGACAGCGAGAATATCGCCATTGCCCACCACGTAAACCAAGCCATCAGAGCCTATGGCATTATGAAGCGTGATGTGGATTATGTGGTTAAAGACGGCGAGGTTATAATTGTTGACGAATTTACGGGACGTCTTATGTTCGGCAGACGCTATAACGAGGGACTTCACCAGGCAATTGAGGCAAAAGAGGGGGTTAAGGTTGCAAAGGAGTCTAAAACCCTTGCCACCATAACCTTCCAAAACTTCTTCCGTTTATACCAAAAACTTTCGGGTATGACGGGTACTGCCATGACCGAAGAGGTGGAATTCCAACAGATTTATAAACTTGACGTTATTGAAATTCCCACCAACAAACCCGTTGCCCGTGTTGACGAAAACGACGTGGTTTATAAAACCGAAAAAGCAAAGTATAACGCAGTTATTGAAAAGATTATTGAGGCACACAAAAAGGGTCAGCCTGTTTTGGTGGGCACCGTTACCATTGAAAAATCGGAACTTTTGTCTTCAATGCTTAAAAGACGTGGAATTAAGCACAATGTTTTAAACGCCAAACACCACGAAAAAGAGGCTGAAATTATCGCTCAGGCAGGAAAACTCGGTGCGGTTACAATAGCCACCAATATGGCAGGACGAGGCACCGATATTATGCTTGGCGGTAACGCCGAATATTTGGCTAAAGCACAACTTCGGCATGACGGTTTTAGTGAAGAACTGATTACCGAGGCCACCGGTTTTGCAGACACTAAGGACCCTGAAATCATTAAGGCGAGAGAAACCTATAAGGAGTTTTACAATAAATTTAAGACGGAAATCGCCCCCGAAGCCGAGGCAGTCAGAAATGCGGGCGGTCTTGCCATTATCGGTACCGAGAGACACGATTCCCGCCGAATTGACAATCAGTTACGCGGACGTGCAGGACGTCAGGGTGACCCGGGTAACACCCAGTTTTTTGTATCCCTTGAGGACGATTTGATGCGTTTGTTCGGGGGAGAGAGAATTTCCGCTATGATGGATACATTAAAGGTTGACGAGGATATGCCCCTTGAGAGCGGAATGCTTTCCAAAACCATTGAGGGTGCTCAAAAGAAGAAGGAGGGCACCAACTTTGCCATTCGTAAAAACGTGCTTCAGTATGACGATGTTATGAACAAACAGCGTGAACTGATCTACGCTCAGCGAAACAAGGTGCTTAACGGTGAGGATATTAAGGATACCGTGCGAAAAATGGTGGAGGAAACCATTGATGTATACTGCGGAGTTTTCCTTGCCGACCCAATCAGCGATAACTGGGATTTAAAGGGACTTAAGGAGTATTTCCTCGGTTGGGTAACCGACATTGACGATCTTGAATTCACCACCGAAAAACTTAACAGTATGACCAAGACGGACGTTGCCGACCTTTTGAAAGCAAAGGCAAATGCCCGCTATGACGCAAGGGAACAGGCATACGGAAATGAAATTATGCGTGAAATGGAGCGTGTAATGTTGCTTAGAAGTGTTGATACCAACTGGATGGATCACATTGACGCTATGGATCAACTCCGTCAGGGTATAGGGCTCCGTGCCTACGGTCAGCATGACCCCGTTGTGGAATACAGAAACGAAAGTTACGATATGTTTGAGGCCATGACCAACACTATCCGTGAGCAGACCGCAAAATTAGTTCTAAGTGTTAGAATTAAGACTAACGAAGAGGTTAAGAGGGAAAAGGTGGCTGAAGAAACCTCCACCGGCGAGAAACCTTTAACCGTCAGAGGAAAAGGTGTTGTGGGTAAAAACGCACCCTGTCCCTGCGGCAGCGGTAAAAAGTATAAACGCTGTTGCGGAAAGGATTTAGACTGATAAAATGGAGAAAATATTACTTCATTGTTGCTGTGCCCCCTGTTCGGTGTCCTGCCTGCCCTCCTTAAAAGAGGCGGGAGCGGATGTAACCGCCTTTTGGTATAACCCCAATATCCATCCCTTTAAAGAATATGAGGCTCGGCGGGACTGCCTTGTGGAATATATGGAAAAAGAGGGCGTTCCGCTAATTGTCAAAGAGGATTACGGACTTAGGGAATTTGTCAAGAATGTGGCTTACGATATAGAGGGCAGATGTGTTTACTGTTACAGTGTCCGCCTTGAGGAAACCGCAAAATATGCAAAGGAAAAGGGGTTTGACGGCTTTACATCCACCCTTTTTTCCAGCCTTTATCAGGACCACGATTTAATGGTGAAAAAGGCGGAGGAGTTGGCGGAGAAATACGGAGTTAAGTTTTACTATTCGGACTTTAGACCTAATTTCCGTGAGGGCAACAAAAAAGCCCGGGAGTCGGGATTTTATATGCAGAAATACTGCGGTTGTGTCTTTTCCGAGGAAGACAGATATGAAAAACAAATAAATAAGGCAAAAGAAAAATGGTCTTATCGTTTGTGATGTTATTCACAGACGATAAGACCGTATTTTATTTCACATAAACCAAGGTTAATGTCATTCTGAACGCAGTGAAGAATTTCTAATTACGAATTGCACATTGAGATTCTTCGTCACGCAGTTCCTCAGAATGACAATAAGTTTTAAACTATCGTGTCTATTTGAGAAAGAGATTGCAAAACCGACTAACCACCAACATTCGGAATAAAACTTATTATCACTATCACTATTTGGAGGAGAATTATAAGGGGAATGCCTATCATAAACCGTTTGTGGAGCGTTTTGTGGCGAACGGCTTTCATTGTAAGGTACATTCCCACACTTCCGCCTAAAAAACAAAGTGCAAATAGGGTTTTTTCAGGCACACGGCGAGAACCTTTAATTGCTTTTCGCTTGTCCATAATACAAACCGCAACCGATATTAAATTTATAGATATAAAGTATATTAAGTATGGCATATCTGTCACCTGCCTCCCTCTGATGAGGGATAATGTGTTTCATTAAACTTAATATAACATTTTTAAGGTTGTTTTTCAATACACACGAAAATCAAATTTATAAAACCCATGGGAAATTCAACCCTCGGTTTTTTCTATCTGCTTTTTAAGTTTAACAATTATCCGTTTTTCCAAGCGTGAAATGTAAGACTGGGAAATTCCCAAGGCATCTGCCACCTCGCTTTGGGTGTATTCATCATATCCGTTCATACCGAAACGCATTTCCATTATCTGTTTTTCCCTTGCGGGAAGTCCTCCCACAAACCGCACCAACTGGCACCTTTCGTCCTCGCTTTCAACATTTCTGCCCACTTCGTCGCCGTCGCTGCCTAAGATATCCGAAAGCAGAAGTTCGTTGCCGTCCCAGTCGACATTTAATGGCTCGTCAATGGAAATTTCATTTTTTTGGTTGGAACTTTTTCTGAGATACATCAAAATTTCGTTCTCAATACAACGGGAAGCATAGGTTGCAAGTTTAATATTTCGGTCGGGGCAAAAGGTGTTAACCGCCTTAATAAGACCTATGGTGCCGATGGAAATTAAATCTTCAATCCCTGCCGCCACATTGTCAAACTTTCTTGCGATATAAACCACAAGCCTCAAATTATGGATAATAAGTGTGTTGCGGGCGTCTTCGGTGTTTTCCGTCAGCAGTCGGGTTTCCTCCTCGGCAGAAAGGGGAGGGGGCAGGGTTTCGGGACCGTTTATGTAAAATGTGGGGGAAATGAGACCTAATTTTGAAAGAATATTACATATTAAGTTTTTGAGGAATTTCATTTGTTTTACCTTGCTTTTCTAAAATTTTTGGGTTTAAAATTGCGGAATAGTTTTCCTTAATGGGGGTTTTGGAAAGAGCGATTATGG
Organism: Acutalibacteraceae bacterium; assembly: GCA_045580545.1. Classification (GTDB taxonomy): domain Bacteria; phylum Bacillota; class Clostridia; order Oscillospirales; family Acutalibacteraceae; genus UBA737. The sequence goes on from JAZNOA010000077.1 coordinate 19,305, forward strand.
GGTTATTGAGGCATATTGTTTTATCCTCAAACCGAATTTCCCCCATATCACAGCGAAAACCCTCTAAAAGACTTCTGCCCATAACCGTTTCACAGGGGATTGTTCGGTATCTTGTGGCATATAGGGGATCGTTTGAAAAATCTTCCGTGCCAAGTAAAGACACCGCCACCGCTTTATCCACAATAATGATTTCGGAGTTTGACATAACATCGGTTATGGAGTTGCCTGTGTCGATAATCCCTGTAAGACCCACGCTTTTTCCCAAAGCATAGAGGTTCAAACTGCACTTTTTGGCGGTTTTTGAGGGGAGAGCCAAGATTTTGTTTAAAAACAGATATAAAAAATATCCCGAAACGGTGGAAAGGATTAAAACCAAAGGAGAAATATTAAAATAAACCACCGAGTTGTTTATAACCATACCTTTTGGTTTAAGCACCTGCCAAAGGGCGGTCATAATTCCGCCGTAAACACAGGTTACGATAAAAAATACCGTCGCCGACCTTAAAAAATATTTGAGTGTTTTAAACCCTAATGCACTAAAGATCATAAGACTGCTGATAATAAGTTGAACGGCAATATTTATAAATGCAGTGCTTTCGGGGAAAAATATGTAAAGGGAAGATATGGCACCAATAAAGGAGGAAATCAAAACCCTTATGGGTTTAGGGTCTGTTTTCAGCAGTTTAAAGGTGATTTTTAAAAGAAAAAAGTCCACAATTAAGTTTACAACCAATAAAACATCAACATAAACCACCATTTTTCCACCCCTTAAAATATTAGCACTTTTTGGGTATGGAAAATGTCGAAAACAGGGGTCTGAAAATGGGAAAATCGGTCGAAATATTCCCCGGCAACAAGTTATAAGCGGTTTGTGTTGTTAATGTTTAGATTAAAGAAAAAAATAATAAAGTAAAACACACCCGACAAGGAAAATAAACTTCCTTGTCGGGTGTGTTTCAGCCTGATGCAAAACCTATTTTCGGCGAATGTCATTCCGCCGAGAGGGTGGCAACAAATTCATCGCCCTTATCTGTCACTCATCATTTTATAATCTCTGTGGGGTTGAACCGCCATATATGCAGGACGGATAATTTTTCCTGCGTTAATGAGTTCCTCTATTCTGTGAGCACTCCAGCCGGCAATTCGGGCAATGGCGAAAAGGGGAGTGTAAAGTTCGGAGGGCAAACCTAACATACTGTAAACAAATCCGCTGTAAAAGTCCACATTGGCACTAACGCCCTTATACATTTTGCGTCTCTTGGCGATAACCTCGGGGGCTATCTCCTCAACACGGGAATAAAGACCGTATTCACGGGTCAGCCCCTTTTCATCGGAAAGGGATTTAACAAAATTTTTAAACACCTTGGCACGGGGGTCGGAAACGGAATAAATTGCGTGACCGATACCGTATATAAGACCTGCCTTATCAAAGGTTTCTTTGTTTAGAATTTTGTTAAGATAATCCTCGATTTCCTCCCTGTCTTCCCAGTCCTTAACATTCTGCTTGATATCCTCGAACATAGCGGTAACCTTAATATTTGCTCCCCCGTGTTTCGGACCCTTAAGGGAGCCTAATGCGGCAGCAATTGCAGAATATGTATCGGTGCCGGAAGAAGAAACCACGTGGGTTGTAAAGGTTGAGTTGTTTCCGCCGCCGTGTTCTGCGTGGAGCATTAAAGCAGCATCTAAAACCTGAGCCTCCAAGGGGGTATATTTGCCGTCTAACCGGAGCATATAAAGAATATTTTCCGCCGTAGACAAATTGGGATCGGGCTCGTGGAGGAAGAAACTGTTGCTCTTTTTCCAATGATAGTTATAGGCATGATAACTGTATACCGATAACTGAGGAAAGCGGGCTATAAGTTGCAAACACTGTTTTAAAACGTTGGGTATGCTTGTGTCGTCCGCATTAAGGTCATTGGAATAAAGCATTAAAACGCTTCGTGCCAAAGCATTCATCATATCAGAGGAGGGTGCCTTCATTATAACGTCACGAACGAAATTGTCAGGCAGATTTCTGTAAGAAAACAACTGGGTCTTAAAACTCTCAAATTCTTCCCTTGTAGGCAGTTCCCCGAATATAAGAAGATAAACCACCTCTTCAAAACCGAAACGACCGTCTTTTAAAACACCGTTAACAATATCCTCAACGGGATAGCCTCTGTAATATAGTTCGCCCTCGCAGGGCACCTCTTCACCGTCAATTACCTTTTTGGAAATAATATCGGAAATTTCCGTAAGTCCCGTTAAAACGCCCTTACCGTTAAGGTCGCGAAGTCCTCGGTTAACCTTGTTATCTATATAAAGTTGGGGGTCGATTCTTCCGTTTTGCAGACATTTTTCGGCCAGTGCCATCTCTTTTGCGGTTAGATTATTCATTTTATCACTCTTTCTCCTGTAGAATTTTACACTATATTTATTAACAAATTTAAAACTGAAAACGAACTTTCATGATAAACCAAAAAGACTTTACCGAGAATTTTCTCGGCGAAGCCTTTTTAAAATCAACAACATTTTGGTCCCGCGCTGCCGTAATGTGCTTAAAATAACCTAGCAAAAAGCCAGGTGGGTGCCGACCACACAGTTTCGCGCTCCCTTCTTCCGAACTCGGCACAGCCGCGGGAGGTCTGCAAACCCGCTGTGTGAGTTGAGGCCCCAAGTTAAAGGTCGTAGGGCTATATAAGACACGGTCCGCGAACAGCACAGGACGTTTGCTCTTTAATTATTTATTGTCTATCTCAAAAAAGTCTTCAAGGCGGTCAACGAAAGCGTCGGCAACGGTTTCATACTCATCATCGTCCTCAATCTCGCAGAAATATTCCTCGCCGTCCTCTTCTATAACCTTAACTATTACCAATTCGCCGCTGTCGTCCAGCATTTCCTTGGGGTCTTCAAAGGTGGGAAGCAATGCCAAATATCTTCCCATATCGGTTTCAATGGCATCTAAAACCTCAAAAGTGTATTCCTTTCCGTCATCGTCTGCTAATGTGACTAAATCGGGATTATATTCTAATTCGTTGTTTTCGCTCATTTTCAAAAACCTCTCTTTGTTCTTTAATTATATTTTACCTTTAAATGCGGTTTTAGTCAATCTTTTTTTGCATTTCGTCCCTTTTCATAATCAATAACCTTGCGGAACTGGGTTTCATAAAGGTTTCTATAGCCTTCGCTTTCCTCCAAAAGGCGGTCGTGACTGCCCGAAGCGGTGATAACGCCTTCCTCCATAACCATTATTTTATCCGCCGCCATAACGGTTGAAAGACGGTGGGCAATAACAATGCTTGTGCGATTTTCCATAACCCTGTCAAGTGCTTCTTGAATAAGGTTTTCGGAAATAGAGTCAAGGGAGGAGGTTGCTTCATCCAAAATCAGCACCTTCGGGTTTTTCAGCACAACTCTGGCTATGGAAACCCTCTGCTTTTCACCGCCGGAAAGTTTCAGTCCTCTGTTGCCCACCACCGTATTAAATTTATCGGGAAGTGATACTATAAAATCGTAAATATTAGCCACTTTACAGGCGTTTTCGATTTCTTCTAAGGTTGCGTCCTCCTTGGCATAAAGGAGATTTTCAAGTATGGTGCCGTTAAAAAGGTATGTATCCTGAGTTACCATACCCACATTTTGGCGAAGATAGGAAATGTCAAAATCCTTAACGTCAACCCCTGCAAGTAAAACCGAGCCCTCTTTTGGGTCATAAAGCCTTGGTATCATTCCGATAACGGTGGATTTTCCCGCTCCCGAAGTGCCCACAATGGCGTGCATTTCCCCTTTTGGCACCTTAAAGGAAATGCCCTTTAAAATAGGTTTCTCTTCCGAGTATGCAAATTTAACGTCCTTAAATTCCACCGAACAGTCGCTTAAATCCGGCTTTAGGGGATTTTCGGGATTTTTAATATCTGCCGTTCGGTCGAGATATTCAAAAATTCTGTCAAACAAAGCCATGGACCTGACAAAACTCACGTGAACGTCCAAAAGGGTTCTGATAGGCATACTCATTCGGTTGATAAGTGTTACGATAACCGTTATATCTCCCACGGTGAGACTGCCGTTCACACCCTTTATTATGAACACACCGCCGACAAAATAAAGCACCAAAGGAGCCGACTGCATTATCATTCCCATAAGAACCCTAAACCAACTGCCCGCTCTTTGCTCTTTAACGGTAATATCTGTATATTCCCCGTTGATACTCTTAAAGTCCTCATATTCCTTGTCTTCCTTAGTGAACAGTTTTACAAGTAAAGAACCGCTGACCGACAGAGTTTCGTCGATCTGCTGATTCATTCTGTCCTGTTTTTCCTGTGCAACCGACACCAACTTCCAACGCTTTTTGCTGACATATCTTGTGGGGAAAAGGAGAAGTGGCATAACTGCAACGCCCACCAAGGCCATTCGCCAGTCGGTATAGAAAAGATATACGGCGGAAACAATAACGGTCAACGCATTGCTGACAATAGAGGTCAGCGTTCCCGACACAACCGAACTTACCCCGTTTATGTCACTGTTCATTCGGGTTATTATATCCCCCTGCTTTTCATTTGTGAAAAAGGAATGGGGCATATGCTGGAGATGGTCGTACATCTCGTTTCGCATATCAAAAATAATTTTTTGGGAAATCCAGGTGTTGATATACTGCTCGGCAATACTTAAAATCTGAGCCGCCGCCACCACGCCGAAGGCAACGGCAACCAGCAAAATAAGACGGGAGATTTCTCCGCCCACAGAAATTGCCACAATAGTATCCACAATTTTACCCGTTATAACCGAGGGCAAAAGTCCCAAAACCGCAGAAAGAATTAAAGCCGCAAAAACAAGGAGGAAGTGCCACTTATAAGGTGCCAGATAGGACAAAATCCTTAAAAGCAGTTTCTTTGTGATTTTTGGCATATTCTTTTTTTCTTCTTCGGTTAAAAAACCTCTCGGCCGCACAGGTCTCCTCATACCCATAGGGGGCATAGGCATCATAAAATCACTTCTCTTGTGTTTATTTATTTTCATTTTATCACATTTTTTCCGAAAGGTAAAGAAAAAGACGCGGATTATACTGCAAACCTGTGTAAAACGGATGTTTTTACATAATAAGTATTGAAATTTTTGCCGTCAGAAAGTATAATATATTAAGCATTTAGAAAGGGAAGTGGATTTATGTATCCGTTATTATTGAAGGCTCCCATAAAGGATTATATTTGGGGCGGAACCAGACTTAAAACCGAGTTTGGATTTGAAACCGAAAAGGAGATTGCCGCCGAAGGCTGGATGCTTTCCTGCCATAAGGACGGAACAAATACCGTTTTAAACGGCGAATTTGCAGGTAAAACCCTCACAGAGGTTTTGGAAATTTGGGGCAAAGAGGCTTTGGGCAAAAATGCCGAAAGGTTTACATATTTTCCCCTGCTTATAAAACTGATTGACGCTAAGGATAAACTTTCCGTTCAGGTTCACCCCGACGACAGTTACGCCCTTGAAAACGAAGGTGAATACGGCAAAACCGAGATGTGGTATGTGGTGGACTGTGATGAGGGTGCAAGCCTGATTTACGGTTTCAACAGGGAAATATCCAAGGAAGAATTTGCAAGCAAAATTAAGGATAACACTCTCGGTGAGGTTTGCAACTATGTTCCCGTTAAAAAGGGGGATGTGTTCTTTATCGGTGCCGGCACCCTCCACGCCATAGGCGAGGGCATTTTAATTGCCGAGGTTCAGCAAAATTCCAACACCACCTACCGTGTTTCGGATTACGGCAGATTAGGTGCCGACGGAAAACCCAGACCTCTTCACATTGAAAAAGCCATTGACGTTACCGAAAGAAAACCTGCAACCGTAGCCTACGGAAATGTGGGAGCGGTTGAAAATACCGATTTCGGCAGTATCAGAAATTTGGCGGAATGTGATTTCTTTAAGGTAAAACTTATAAATCTTTCGGGGGACACCGAAGTTTTCGAGAAAGACAGTTTTGTTTCCTTACTGGTTTTGTCCGGCAATGTTGTGCTTGATTATAAAGGTGAAATTATAAAGGCTAAAAAAGGTGACAGCATTTTTATTCCCGCCAATATGAAAATCAACCTTTCGGGGAAAGGTCAAGCGCTTTACAGCAGGGTGTGATACAGAATGTTCAGCGTTATTTTCGATATGGACGGCACCCTTTTGGATACCCAACAGATCTGTATTCCCGCTTGGGAATGGGCAGGGGAAAATCAGGGGATTAAGGGTCTCGGTAAGTCTATACCCTATGTTTGCGGAATGAACATAAACGGATGGAGTGCATACCTCAGGGAACATTATCCAACCCTTGATGTGGACAGATTTAATAAAGAAATCCGTGCGTATGTCGAGGAAAAATTAGCTGTCCGTTTCAGAACGGGCGGCAGGGAACTGCTTACCTACCTAAAGCAAAGAGGAATTAAGGCAGGCTTGGCATCAGGCTCCTCGAGGAAATCTGTTGACCACCACCTAAAAGAGGTGGGTATTTCGGATTATTTTGACGCCACCGTTGCCGGCAATGAGGTGACAAAAGGAAAACCCTCTCCCGATATTTTTCTGCTAACCGCTGAGAAAATGGGTGTTTTGCTTCAAGACTGTTATGTTTTTGAGGACTCGGTAAACGGGGTTAAAGCCGCCGTAGCGGCGGGAATGAAATGCATCGGTTTTCCCGATATCGCCGAATTTCCCGAAGATATAAGGAAACTGCTTGTTGCTGAAATTGACAGTCTTGACGGTGCAATAGAAATTTTCGAAAAAATATGAATGATTTTGGGCAAATGGGTGAGTATGTCATCTTTTTGCCCACTTTTTTACCTGTCTACCGACAAGTTAGACAAAACATCGGTAAAGGAAACAAAAATATATGTGACAAATTTCGAGAATATTATAAGAAATTGTTTAATTTGTCCGTTATTTTAATTTTTTTAAGGGATAAAAAATCTTTTTGAGTATTTTTTATAAAAAAACTATGTATTTTCTGTGAATTTTAGTTGACTTTATGCTTAAAAAGTGCTAATATGAATATGAAACATTTGTGATATTTGTTGATTTCTAACAAAAAAATAGGGAAATATGACCATTAGCATATTTGGGCATTTTATTTAAAAACGCTATATGTTGTGGCTTTTTACATCTATAGACCATTTTGTTGAGTGGATTGTGAATGAGATTCTTCTGCATTTTTTTGTATATTTCGACAATGTCGCAAGTGAAATTATGTTTCAATTTTGTTTTTTACAGCAGAAAACATTTGAAATTTTCAAAATCTTAGTTTTAAAGGAGAATTGCAATGAGAAAAACTTTTTCCGAGAATCGTTTTAATTGCCGAAGAATAGTTGCCGCTGTGTTGGCAACCTTAACTGCATTTTCGGCCATGGCTGCCATCTCGGTTTCTGCTGAACCCGCCGAGGCAAACGGTGCAGACACCGCAACTGACAGTGCAAATCAAACGGTACAAACCGGCACCACTTACTTCGACCAGTATCAAAGTCTCGCCGCCATGCCCAAAGCAGAGGGCGTTATTGAACTTAATGCTGCCGATAGGAGTGGTGTGCAGAATTCCGAAAATGCTGTTATGACGGTTGACGGCAAAGAGGGTGTTCTGCTTGATGCAAAAAACGGTTGGGTAGAATGGACATTCGATGTTCCTGCCTCCGGTACCGTTACCGCCGAAGTTGAGTATGCTCACCTAACCGACCGTGACGGTGAAATAATTGTCGGTCTTGCTATTGACGGTAATTATCCTTTCACCGAGGCTAAAAATATGAGCCTTAACAGAGTTTGGGAAAGGGTAGAGTATGAAGGCGAAGACGGTCGCCCCTTTAAAAAGGATGTTCAGGGCAATGAAATTCGCCCCGAACAGGAACAAAAGACCGTTTGGACCGAAATGTTCCTCAGTGACCCTCAAGGTCTTTATAAAGAACCTTATATGTTCTATCTTGAGGCAGGAACCCATACTTTGAGATTTTCCATAGATGATGCATCTGCGGTTATCGGAAAGATTAAACTTTACAATGAAAGCATTATTTCCTATAAGGATTATTATGAAAAATATTCCTCAAAGATTGCCGACGGCGAAGAGGTTACATACCTGCAGGCAGAACTCAGTTACAGAACAAGCAGTTCTTCTATTTATCCTACTTACGATAAGTTGGACCCTGCAACCGTTCCCAACAATCCTCAAAACACCGTTTTAAATACTATCGGTGCTTCAAACTGGTCTGCCGCAGGAAGTTATGTTTCTTGGAAAGCAAACGTTCCCAAGGCCGGAATGTATAAACTCACATTCAGAGCACGCCAAAATGTAAATTCCGGTATGATTTCTTACCGTAATCTTTATATCAACGGTGAAATTCCCTTTGCAGAGGCAAAGGATATTCCTTTTGAGTATAGCCAAAACTGGAAAATGTATACTTGGGGCGAAGATAGTCAGCAGTTAGTTTATCTTGAACCCGGTGACGTTATTACACTTACCTGCTCAACAGGTGACACATCTGAAATTCTCCGTAATGTGCAGTCTGCTGTAACTGACCTTAACAGTTTATATAGAGAAGTAATTGCCATCACGTCGGTTAACCCCGATACTTATCAGGATTATAATCTTGAAAAGAGGCTTCCCCATTTAGAGGGTAAACTTAGCGAAATTTCCGACCTTCTCGTCAAAACCGAAAAGCGATTGGCAGAAATTCTCGGCAGTGACGGTTCTATGGCTTCCTCAATCGGATTTGCCAGAGAAAAGGTTGCATATTTTGCTAAGAGACCTTATGAAATTTCCGAAAAGTTAAGCACATTTAAAAATGCGGCTGAAACCTTAGGTTCTTTGATTCTTTCTTTAAGCGGTCAGCCCCTTGAAATTGACTATATTGCTTTCGTTCCCGAAAAGGCAGAGGAACCCTCCGGTAAGGTTGGCTTCTTCAAGTCCTTCTCTTACGGATTTAAACAGTTCATTTATTCATTTATAAATGATTACAGCAGTATGAGTAACGTGGGCGACAGTGATAAGACTCCCGTTAACGTATGGGTTGCAACCGGACGTGACCAGGCTCAGGTTATTAGTAACCTTATAACCTCCGACTTCTCGGTTAAAACAGGAATTCCGGTTGAACTCAATATGGTTACCGATGTTGGCGGAACCCTTATTAAGGCCGCATTGGCAGGCAAGGGACCCGACGTTGCCTTGATGGTTGGACAGCAGGAACCTGTTGAGTTGGCTGCCCGCGGTGCTTTGGTTGACCTTACCGACTATATTGATGAGGAAGTTTACAATGGCGTTCATAAGTCTGCTTGGGTACCCCTTAAGTATCAGGACAGAATTTATGCAATGCCCGAATCTCAAAACTTCATTGTAGCGTTCTACAGAAAAGATATATTTGAAGAATTAGGAATTGAAGTTCCCGATACTTGGGACGATGTTTATGATGTTTTGTCTGTTCTTCAAAGCAAGAACTTGACTATGGGTATGGCTGAAATCAACACCGCTATGATGGGTGTTTCCGCCAGTTTGTATGTTTTCAACTCTTTGATGTATCAGAACGGACAGACAAGTTACTACACCGAGGACCTTTCAAAGACCTTGTTTGACACTGAAATCGCATACGATGCTTTCACCAAGTGGAGTGAATTTTACACCGACTACGGTCTTGACCGTTCTCTCGATTTCTACAGCCGTTTCAGAACAGGCGAGGCTCCCTACGGTTTCAACGGATTTACATTCTACACACAACTTCAGCAGGCTGCTCCCGAAATCAGAGGACTTTGGGGTATGGCTAAATTCCCCGGAACAGTTCAGGAGGACGGTTCAATATCCCGTGCACAGGACGGCGGTGTTACCTCCTGCGTAATGCTTAAAGCCGCTAAGGACAAGGGCGTTGCAGACGATGCTTATAAGTTTATGAAGTGGTGGATTAGTGCCGAAACCCAAACCAGTTACAGTGCCGACGTTGAAGTGGCTCTCGGTATTGCAGGCCGTTATTCACCTGCTAACCTTGAGGCATTCGCCAATGTTGACTGGGCTAAGGATGACTATGAACTCATCGAGTCACATCGTAAGTTTATTATAAATCAGCCCACGGTTATCGGTAACTATTCGGTAAACCGTGACCTTACCAGTGCATTGAGAGATGTTGTGGCTGATGTTAGCCGTCCCCGTCGCGCGTTGTTGCTTTACAACACCGATATAAACGAAGAAATCACACGTAAGCGTAGAGAATTTGGATTGGAGGATTAGTATAATGAGTAGACCTAAAAAAGTTAAAAGTGTTTCTCAAGCCGGTCAATTACCGCTTATATTGATGCAGGTTCCTTTCCTGATTTTCTTTGTATTGTTCACTATCATACCTATTATTATTTCGGTTATCTTCTCTTTCACCGACTTTAATATGGTAACCATCAATAACTTTGTCGGCGTTGATCATTATATAAGAATGTTCCTCTCCGATAAGATTTTCCTAAAGGCGTTAGGCAATACCTTTGTTTTGGCAGTTATAACAGGCCCTGTGGGATTTATACTGAGTTTCGTGTTGGCTTGGCTTATTAACGAGGTTCCGAGAAAACTCCGTGCTCTCACAACTTTCTGTATATATGCCCCTTCGCTGGCAGGAAGTATATATGTAATTTGGCAGTATATCTTTTCTGCCGACAGTTACGGTCTGGTTAACAATATCGCAATGGAATTGGGATTTATTTCAAAACCTATTTCCTGGCTTACTGAGGCTAAATACAGTTTGACCTGCGTAATTATCGTAACGGTTTGGATGAGTTTCAGTTCCGGCTTCCTTTCTTTCCGTGCAGGTTTTCAGGCTTTAGACCCCGTTTATTACGAGGCTGCCGCTTTGGACGGACTTCGCAACCGTTGGCAGGAACTTTACTTTGTTACATTCCCTCAAATGGGACCCCAGTTGATGTTCGGTGCGGTTCAGTCGATATCTTCTGCATTCGCAGTAGGTGCCGTTAACGCAACCTTGACAGGTAACCCCAGTAGCGGATACGCTACCCACACCTGGCTGTTGCATATTAACGACTATGCAAACGTAAGATATGAGATGGGTTATGCCTGTGCCATGGCAGTTGTGCTGTTCTTCGTAATGGTACTGGCGTGGCTGCTCATTAACAAAGTTTTAAGACGCTTTATGGATTAGTAAGGAAGGTGAATGGAGAATGAAGAAATTATTTAAAAAACGTGATAAACAGGTTGTTCTTTCCCGTTCAAAAGGCGGTACCTTAGGTATATTCATATTCCTTTTCATCGTTTGCGTCTTTATGGTATTCCCCCTTTACTATTCGGTAGTTCAATCCTTAAAGCCTATTGACGAAATATTTATTTATCCCCCCAGATTTTATGTACGCAGACCAACCCTTGAAAACTTTTCCATGGTTTATACCCTTTCGGGCAACTTGGCAGTACCTTTCACACGTTATTTGTTTAACAGTGTGTTCGTAACGGTTGTTGCAACTGTGGCATCTCTGATAATTGCAGCCCTCGCCGGCTATTCCTTGGCAAAGGGCAAATTCAAAGCAAATAAAATGCTCTATACCTTGGTTGTGTTGGCAATGCTTTTCCGCCCCGAGGTTACGGCAGTTCAGGTTTACTACATAGTTTCAAAATTGGGACTTATTGATACCTATTGGGCAATGATTTTAACCTCATTGGGTTCCACAATGGGCGTATTCCTAATCCGTCAGTTCGTTATTTCCGCAATTCCCGATTCGACCCTTGAGGCCGCGAGAATTGACGGTGCAAACGAAACCACAATATTCTCAAAAATTGTTCTTCCCGGTATCAAACCCGCTGTTATGACGGTTATGATATTCAACTTCCAGGCTTTCTGGAACGGCGGCGGAACAAGGCAATATATCTTCAGCGAAGACTTGAAGGAATTACCTCAGGTAATGGCAACAATCGCTCAGGGCGGTATTGCACGTGCAGGTGCGGCAGCAGCGGTTGCTGTTATAATGATGATTCCTCCGATTGCTGTTTTCCTCTGGTCACAAAGTTCGGTTATGGAAACCATGACCCATTCGGGACTTAAATAAGGAGGTGCATAAAGATTATGTCTATTAAGAAAATTTCAGCGCTCATATTATCGTTAATAGTAATTGCTTCGGTTTTGGTATTGCCTGTATCGGCAAAAAAGACCGATGATGCACCTTATTTGGGTTACGAGTATGACAACGAAAGTAGGTCGGTTGCGGCTCCGATTACCTATGTTCATGAGAAAACGGTTTCCTATAAGGATTTAGGGTTGGAAACAGCAATTTCCACTCCTACCGATATTATGCGTAGGGAAAATGTTATCTATGTTCTCGATTCCGGTAACGGACGAATTATTGAACTGAACTTAGATTTAACCCTTAAAGGTGTCAGAGACACTTTTGTTGACAGTGAGGGTCAGCCCGTAAGTTTTAAGGGTGCCTCCGGTTTCACTATGTCAAAAGAGGGTATTATCTACATTGCCGACAAAGAAAACCAAAGAATATTAGGTTTTGACGGCAATAACACCCTTGTTAAAACAATTACAAAGCCTGAAACCTCTTTGGTTGGCTTTGATTTTGAATTTGATGTTGACAAGATTATAATCAACAATCAAGATCTTTTATATGTAACCATTGCCAGTGTTAACGACGGTGCGTTCACATTTGCTCAAGACGGCGAATTTCTCCATTTCTTCGGTAAAAACACCGTCACAAAAACTGTTGACGTAATTTTGAATTTCTTCAAAAAGAAATTTTTGACCCGAGAGCAGTTGCAAAAACAAATGGCTTCAACACCTATCAGTATTGCAAACTTTGATATGGACGACAAAGGTTTCCTTTACACCATCGCTGCAACCGACAAACTTCAAAAGTCCTCTGTCGTTCGCAAACTTAACTTTAAAAGCGGAAATATTTTTGAAGTTAACGGCGTTGTTAAAGATTTCGGCGACTTGGAGTATGACCGACTCTGGTGGACCTATAACCGTTTTACAAACTTCACCGATGTGGATGTTGACGATTTGGGATTCATCTTCCTTCTTGATGTGGGAAGAAACCGTGTATTCCAGTATTCTGCCGACGGTCAGTTGATAGGTACCTTTGCAGGTTCAGGTAAGAAGTACGGTTTGCTTCAGTCTCCTGTTGCTATAGAGACTGCCGGTACTCAGGTTTATGTTTTGGAGGGTAACGGTAATATTGTTGAGTATAAGCCCACAGAATATGCCACATACCTGAGAGAAGCATTCCTTGACCTTGATACCAGCGACCCTCAAAAGGCTATCAATGCTTGGAATAAGGTTTTGGAACTTAACACCAACAGCCTTTATCCTTATTACGGTTTGGGAATGGCATACGAAAAGTTAGGCGATTATAAAACCGCCATGGAAAACTTCAAACTTTCAAATTCAAAGGCGGAGTATTCCGATGCTTTCCGTGAATACAGGAAGCAGTTTATCGCAGATAACCTTTGGTATTTGCTTGCCGGTGTGGTTGTTCTTGCAGTTGTAATAACGGTTGCAACCAAGTTTATAAAGAAGAAAATCAATGCTTCTTCAAATGCTGCATACTCTGTTTTGGAAAATAAATATACCTTCCCGCTATACACTTTAACTCATCCTTCGGACGGTTTTGGTCAGTTTAAATACAGAACCTACCTTCCCTCTTGGGGAATTTCAGCGATTATAGTGGTTGTATTGTTCTTTACGAATGTTATTCAGTACTTTGGAACAGGATATTGTTTCAATGATAATACTGCTGCTGATTATTCGATATTCTCAACCTTGCTTGCAACCGTTGTTCTTTATGTACTCTTTGTTGTGGGCAACTGGGCAGTATGTTCACTTCTTGACGGTAACGGTAAATTAAAGGAAATCGCTTCGGTTACGGCATATTCTTTAATACCCTATATTGTAAGCCAGTTGATTTGCGTAGTTCTCTCCAACTTCCTCGCAGGCTCGGAGGGTATCACATTAACAATTATAACCGCCATCGGCGTTATTTGGTCGGCAATGCTGATATTTGTTGGTTTGGGTGCAGTTAACCAGTATTATGCCGGCAAAAACTTCGGAACAATATTGCTCACATTCTTTGCAATGATTGTTTTGGCACTTATGATGTTCCTGTTCTTCTCACTTATTCAGCAGGTATTGTACTTCATAAGATCAATTTGGGACGAGTACCAGTTACGGTAATCGGTTTCGGTAAGGAGGATAAATATGAAAAAACTTTTTTCTTTGAGAAAAATCGTTTGTTTGTGCTTGGCACTGCTTATGACTTTCTCACTGTTTACTGTGTCTGCTGAACCCACAGTTGACGCTGCAGATAACAATACTTCCGGCGAAACCGCACTTGAGGGTTACGAATTGGTGGCCGAATCCGAGGGTACTGAAATGTTCGCAGATATGAGCACCGGTTTGTTCAAACTCGTCACAGCTGACGGAAATGTTTATAACAGCGTTTCCGACAGTATGGAAAATGACGAAATAACCGTGGGTAAAAACAGGATGGCATACGCTTCTCAGTTGATTGTCGACTATGCCGTTGTCGACGGTTTCGGACTCGGCGGACTTATTAACACCACAAACAGCGGTATCGGCTGTATGAAAACGGTTGAAGAAATTGAAAACGGTATCCGTGTGGAATACGATTTCTCGATAATCGAAACCGTTATTCCGGTGGAATATGTTTTGGTTGACGGTAAACTTAATGCTTCCATCATAACCAAGGATATTAAAGAAAGCAAAGATTCAGAAATTCTTACCATTAACCTGTTGCCCGGATTTTCCGCTGCTTCCGCTCAGGACACGGGATATATATTCGTTCCTGACGGTTGCGGTGCGTTGATTAACTTCAATACCGGCAAAGAGTTTAACGAATACAATAAACTTGTCTATGGCGGTGAGTTGGCAATGCCTGCAGAAGACCACCATACAGATGACATTGGAGAAATCCGTATGCCTGTTTTCGGTATGTGTCAGCCCGGCAAAAAGGCATTTTTAGGAAACATAATCGAGGGTGACGGTTCTGCGTATATCAGTGCAATGGCAGGTAACGACACCTTCGGTCAAAATGTTTGCTCCGCTAAACTTTCAATGCGTACTGTCGCTGAGGAGAAATTCAATAACGCAAACGGCCAATTGGTTGCTTTCTACCGAATTGGTAACGCTAAGTACAATTTGGATAAATTCACCGTTCAGTATACACTTTTAGGTGCGGATAAATCGGATTATTCCGCTTTAGCCACTGCCTACAGAGAGTATCTTATAGGTGAAATGGGCGTTAAACAGAATGATAATATAGCACTTATAAATGTTGATGCTTACGGTGCTTTGGAAGTTGCCGCAAACTTTATGGGCTTTAAGTATACCAAACTTATTCCAATGACTTCCTATGAAGATTTAACCGAAATTTTAGGTTCTTTAAAGGACGGCGGAATTGACAGCCTTTCATTTAGATACATCGGCTGGCAGAATGACGGTATCACCAATAAAAAGCAATTGAAAAAGAATAAACTTATTGGCACTTTGGGCGGCAATAAGGGTTGGAAAAATCTCCAGTCTTACGTGGAGGAGAATAGCATCGAAGCCTCTTATGACGCAGACCTGCTTACATACAGAAAGAGCACTTTAAACAATTCGGTTTCCACCGCGTTTAACAAAAAGGCTGTACAGTACATTCGTCAGCGTTCCACCTATACCAAGAGTATAACAATCGATCCCTACTATTTACTTCTTCAAGATAAAGTTGTTAAAAATGCAGAGTCCTACTTAGGCAGCATTAACAAAAGTGTTAAGAATATTTCTCTTTCCACAATAACTAATACTCTTTATTCCAACTTTAAGGATGATAATCCTTATCACCGCAGTGATTTCCCCGAACTCACCGTTAAAATCCTTAAGAGTTATAAGGATGCGGGCTATGAGATTTCCGGTGATAATGCAAACGCATATACATTCCCGTATCTCTCCAGGATTTACAATGCTCCTACTTCCAGCAGCAGTAACTCATTGTTCGACAGCGATGTTATGTTCTATCAAATGGCATTGAAGGGCGTTATATCCTTAACATCCGCTCCCCGCCAAACTGAGGACAGAGCAGGGGACGAATATTTGAAGGCGGTTGAAGTCGGCAGTGCTTTGCTCTTCAATGGAATTTACGAGAACGCAACAGAGATTAGAAGACTCCGTGAACAGTATCTTTACAGTGCCGATTACCAACTCTGGAAAGATACGGCAGTTGCTCAGTATAAAGAGTATGCACCACTTTACAACAGCGTTAAGGGTAAAACCATTGTAAGTAACAGCGAAGTTGCTTCAAACGTTATGCGAACCGTATTCGAGAACGGCGTTACAGTTACCGTTAACTACAACCACGAGGATGTAAGTCTGGATACAGGAACCATAAAAGCGAGAAGTTTTGAATTCACAAAAGGAGGAACCGCACAATGAAAAAGCCAAGTAAACTTTCGGTTACACAAAGGCATAATATAAAGGGTTTGTATTTTATGATACCCTTCATCCTCGGCTTCCTCTTTTTCTATATTGAGCCGATCGTTTCATCACTCACATTCGCCTTTTCAAAGGTTACGGTTGACCTTGACGGTTACACGTCTAAGTTTATCGCTTTTGATAACTTTATATACGCCTTCAATAAGGACGCCTCCTATAAAACCGCTTTAATGGGCGACCTCTTGAATTTGATTTGGAAGACCCCGGTTATTATAATTCTTTCCCTTTGCTTAGCCTTGCTTATTAACAAGAAGTTTAAGGGTAGATTATTTGTTCGTGCGGTGTTCTTCCTGCCGGTTATCTTCTCCAACGGTGTTTTGCTGGATATTATTCAGAACGACACGGTTGTTCAAAGTGCAGTTAGTGCAACCTCTGTGTTGGATTCCGGTGCGGCAGCCAGCCAAACTCAAGGTCTTAGCGAACTTTTGCTTCAGGCAGGCTTTGCCGAGGAGATTATTGATTTCACCACCATGGTGACCGACAGTTTCTTCTCCTTGGTTTGGAATTCCGGCGTTCAGATGCTGATATTCCTTTCCGGTTTGCAGAGTATTTCTCCCTCACTTTATGAAGCGGCTTCGGTTGAAGGTGCTTCGGGTTGGGAAACCTTCTGTAAGATTACCGTGCCTATGCTTTCTCCGATGATTTTGCTTAATATTATTTATACCATTGTTGACAGTTACTCTTCCACGTCAAACGGTGTTATCGGAATAGTAATCACCGCAATTTCCAACAACCGTTTCGGCACTGCTTCGGCAATGGCTTGGGTATACTTCTTGATAATCGGCTTGATAATCGGCGCAGTATTCTTAATTTCATCAAGGGCTTCCAAGCCTAAAAAAGTAAGATAGGAGGTTAAAATATGACAAGCAGCACACTTCTCACCCCTGCCAGACAGAAAAAGTTAGTGAAATTAGGCATAGGTTTGTTTAAGTTTGTATTTATTGTGGGAATTTGTTATTTGTTTTTGTTCCCCGTTTTAAATATGATTATAGCCTCCTTTAGAAGTCTTGCCACCGCAGACGACCCTACAATTGTGTGGATACCCAAGGGTCTTTCCTTAGAGGGTATCAAAACCTCAATGGAAATGCTGAACTTCGGTAAGTCTGCACCGCTGACCTTGGTAATAACGGTTTTCTCAACTTTGTGTGCCTTGGTTTCCTGCTCCTTGGCAGGTTACGGTTTAGCAAGATTTAACTTCCCCGGAAAAAGCGTTGCTATGATCGCTGTTATTTTAACCATCGTAATCCCACCTCAGGTTATTTACAGTTCTACATATCTTTTATACCGCTTTTTTGATTTCGGCGGATTGCTTTCAATTTTCGGAGTAAGTTTCAACCTGCTCGACACCCACTGGGTATTCACCTTGCCTTCGATTTTTGCATCGGGTCTAAGAAACGGAATATTCATATTCATTTTCTACTCCTTCTTCAAGGGTCTTCCCATTGAGATGGAAGAGGCCGCAAAAATTGACGGTTGCGGAATTTTCACCACCTATGTCAGAGTAATGTTGCCTTTGGCAGTTCCTTCTTTCATAACAGTATTACTTTTCTCATTGGTATGGCATTGGACAGATTTCCAAAGTGCAGCAACCTACTTCACACAAGAGGTTAGACCTTTGACGGTAATGCTCAACAACCTTAAGGCAAACCTTGCCCGCGGCGATTCCTCTCTCACAACCAGTGAAAAGGCACTTCGTATTTATATCCAGGCAGGTGCGTTCCTCTGCGTGGCACCTCCCCTTGTTCTATATATGTTTACTCAAAAATACTTTACCGAAAGTATTGAGAGAACAGGTTTGGTTGGATAAGATAATCATTAAAACGCCAAGTCTTAATTTGAGACTTGGCGTTTTTATCTGATTTACTTTTCTTAACCCCTCCACCGCAAGCGGTCACCTTACAAGTAGGGGTTGTAAAATTTAGGTATTGTAAAAACGCAGTGTATGTTATTCTGAGCAAGCGTAAGAATCTCAAAATCTAAATTGCAACCAGACCCTTCGCATTGCTCAGGGTGACAATTCAGACGGCAGATTGCAGATAGCAGACGACAGATATCGGGTCGTCGGAAACCGCCGACCCCTACAATGTCATTCTGAGCAAGCGTAAGAATCCCTAATTATGCATTACAATTACGCATTTAGATTCTTCGTCACTTCGTTCCTCAGAATGACATTAAACCCCTCCGCCTCGTACCTCGGCACCGTCTCGGCTCCCGCCTCGGTCGGTGCTTCTAAACTTCGTTTAGAGGTTGCCATCGGCAACCCGCACCCCTATAAATATGGGAGGTATTGGTCAGTGCAAATTTTTTACCTCCCATGCTTGCAGGGGAGGTG
>JAZNOA010000078.1:0-7882 GCA_045580545.1 Acutalibacteraceae bacterium
AGGTAGAGCGTAGCAGATACCGCTACACCGGGGAAATAGATAATTTATTAGATGCTGATAAGTTATTGAATACTGAAATAATCACTATTGAAGAATAGGATATTAGCAGTAATTATAAATTGCTTTATTTATGGAAACAAAACCGCAATTTGACACGGGAAGAAATGAAGCAAATGTTAGATTATGCTATGCGGGATAAGTAAGCCCGCAAATACAAAGTAAAGTGTAGGTATTAGTATGATAAAGTTAGATTAGTATGAATACGCAACCGCACTAAAAAGCGTATTCGTAAGCAATGCGGGCGTGGTAGATGTAGGGAAGCCCGCAGATATTTATAGGGATTTTATGCTAATTACAGCATCGTGCGGGCGTGGCAAAACTACATTTGCCTTGTCTATTGGAAACGATGGCTTGTTAGCATAGATAAATAGGGAGCGTTAGAAGCAATCATTATTTGAAGCCGTGGCAGACATAAGCCCGGAATAGGTTTTATTTCTAACCAGTAGAAAAAGCATCAAATAGCAACAATTACGCAATAAAGCCGTAGTATAGGCAACCGCAGACGATTATAAAACAAAGAAAGTATTAGATTTTACTGGAAACCGCAATAATAAAATAAGATTGACAACCGCACATCAATTTGGCTACTGGATAAGAAACAATGAAATAGAAATAGCCCCGCAAGTGATTATTATTGACGAAATACATAGTATCTTTGCGGAAACGATATTTTGTGAAGATTTGCGGATTGTATTAGAATACATAGCAGAGCATAGCCCGCAGATAGTAAAAGTAGGGCTAACCGCTACACCGCAATTTCTATTGGAATACATAGAAGATGATAGATTTTCATTTGCTATTATTGATAAAGATTTGGGAAGCAAATACAAAGTAAAAGAAATTAGCGTGTAGATTAGAGGTAGTGCGGAAACGCTACTAAAACAGATAAAACCGCAGATAAGCCAAAAGCACAAAGTAATATACTACACGCAATCAGCCACAGAATGCCATAGATTAGCCACAGAATACGGAAGCCGTGGAGCGTTTTTGATTAGTGATTACAATGAAAGCACCACCGCAGATGGCTTGCTATTGGCTGATATTATGCGGGAAGCGGGCGTAAAAGATTATATATTGGAAAATGAAGCATTGCCCGCAGATATTGATATTATTTTTATCAATAGTGCGTGCCGTGAGGGAATAAACATAAAAGACAAAGCGGTAAAAACAATTATTTGTGAAGCCGTTGATTTGATAACAATAGAATAGATTTTAGGAAGAATTAGAAAGGATTTGGATAGATTTATGGTAGTAAGTAATTTTTAGAATGCCGAAAGAAACAAAAGCAACATAGAAAAAGCCGTAGAATTTATGCGGGCGTTAGAAGATGCGGAAACGGCAACCGCAAAGCAAATTGTAATGGCTGAAAGATACGGCAAGCAAAGCGAAAACCGCAATTTATAGAAATTAGTATATAGTTATGATGGCACATTTAGATTGAATACATACGCAAAAGCATATTTAGAATACATAAACGAAGCGTATATTTAGATAAGCAATTACAAATCACAGAATAGCGATTATTATGTATCACAAATAGGCAACCGCAATTTGTTATTGAATACTGATTATTTCGGTTAGTTAGCAAAGTATGCGGAAAGCGGAAGCGTAGATATTAGCACAGTATGGGAAACCGCAATAACCAAAAGCAAAGAAAATGCGGTAGAAGCATTTAGAGCCGTTGAAAATGAATGGTTAGATAAGCCACTATCAAAGGCAGACAAAGATAGATTGTGTGCGGAATTAGCGGTAGTGAATAGCCGTAGATAGATAGCGGGATGGAATACCATAAAAACGCTAATTGCGGAAGCGGGCTATAAGGTGGAAGATAAGCGGACATCAAAAGCACGCTACACCATCATAACAAAACAATAATAATTGAAAATGACAATTTTGTAGCAGTTATATATAGGCTTGCTACAAATTTGTCATAGAAACCGATAGAAAGTTAGGTGTAAGTAGTGAATATACAAGATTATTTGAAGCAATGCGGGCAGATGCGTGGAGCGGATGAACGGGAAACCGCACGCAATATATTGTTAGGTATGCCCGCAGTTGATTGTAGCAAATAGGAATTTATAGATTTGCTTTGTGTGCTTTTGGAATGTAAGCATAGAAACGCAGATATTGATAGGTTAGCCGTAGAAATAAAAAATAAATTCTTGCTTGCTATTGGATGGCACGATGGGAAGCCCGCAGTAAATGAATGCTTTGAAGCGTGGCTAAACATTGATACAATGGAATTATCAGCCGTGAAGCCCTACGATGCTTTTATAGATGCTGATAATTGCGTGCTACTGGAAGATTATAGAAAGGTTAGCCCCGCTATAAATTGGCGGGATTTGGTGATTGAATAATGGATTAGAATATGATAGAATGGTATAGAAGCCGTGGTTAGATGCCTGATTGGATTTATTATCAAATCAACGGGAAATCAGCATAGGAAAATTACGCATAGATTTTGCGGGAGCGGGAAAAAAACTTATTGCCACTACTGGAAAATCAAATTGAAAAAGAATTATAGCCCATTTTGGAAAAAGTTATGTCAAAATTGCTTGATGGTTTTTCGTGAAGCCGTAGGAAGCCCGCAGAGCCACGAAAAGCAATTAGGTAATATAAAATCATTATGAAAATAAAAAGCCCGCACAGAGCCACACAAAGCCTTGTGCGGGCATTCTTGTTTTTTAGTGCCGGCGGGCTTGCTAACTACGGACATTTCTACCGGGCTTGTAGAGGCGGGCGGGCTTGATAGCAAAAACCAGGTGGCGGGCTTGATAGCGGAAGCAAAGCCGGGATTTCCGCACGCTGAAACGGGCAACCGCAGAAGCAAACAAAAAAATAAAAAATTCGTGTGTGTGCGTGATAAATATATATTTTTATATTTTTATATTATTTTTTCTATTTGATTGTGTGCGGGGCTGAAAAGGGGACAAAATTTCGGCAAGTAGGGACAAGTTATTACCGAAAAGGGGACAAAATTTCGGTTTGATGCGAAAAGGGGACAAAATTTCGGCTATACCTAACTACGGACATAAAATGATTGAATTACGGACACGCACGCCCGCAAATGTCAGTAGTTAGCCCGCCTTTTGGCAGTATGAAAAGAGACGCCCGCACGCTGAAAAGGGGACAGAAAACTACCGAAACGGGGACATTGAATATTGACATTGCCCCTTTTGGATGCTACTATGATAATGATTTATCATAAAATGCGGGAGCGTGAAAAAATGATTGATTATGAATACATTTTGACAGATGCGGAATATTGGGAAAACGAACGCAATCATTTAGTAGTAAAGCACAATAGCCTAATACAAAAGACAAGATATAGTTTGACAACGCAACAACAAAAAGTGTTGCTATACACTATTAGCAAGATACAGCCCGGTGATGATGATTTCAAGGAATATGAATTTGAAATAAAAGATTTGTGCGTGCTATTTGGTATTGATGCTAACGGGGCAAGTTATGAGAATTTCCGGGACAGTATCAAGAAATTATCAGATGCTTCCTTTTGGATGCGACAAGGTGAAGATACGGAAATATTGGTTAGATGGTATAATGAAGTTATTATAAACCATAGCAATACAAAAGTAAAGTTAGTATTCAATAAGCATTTGAAGCCGTATTTATTGGAATTAGCGGGACAATTTACAAGTTATGAATTAGCAAATACATTGCTAATGAAAAGCAAGTATAGCATACGCATTTATGAAATACTAAAATCGTATGAAGCCATAGGAATGTATAAGACGGACATAGAAACATTGAAGCATTTATTAGATTGTAGTGATAATTTCGCAGTATTCAAGGATTTCCGTAGGCGTGTGTTAGATGTGGCAATGGCTGAAATAAATGAATATAGTGATTTACAAGTAGAATTTACGCCATTGCGGACAAATAGAGCATTTACGCACCTTATTTTTACTATCAATAAAAAGGATGCTGATAGGCGTGTTATCACAATGCTAAAAAATAGTGCCCGTATCAATCGCACCGCAGAAGAAAGTGAGATAGCAAAATGGTAGAAGAATTTATTAGTGTTGCGGAATTTGCCAAAAGAGCGGGAATAAGCAAACAAGAAGCGTATAGTATAGCCAGAAGCCCGCAGAATGAGCCACACACGAAAAGAATAAACGGCAAGATACAAATAGCCGTTGAATTATTGAAGCCGTTAGAAGCCACGCAAAGCCCGCAGAAGCCAAAAGATGAAAAGCCCGTAGAAAATGCGGAAGCCCCGGTTAGAGAAACGGAAAACCGGGAAACCGCAGTAATTGATTTTTTGATGAAGCAAATAGAGGATTTGCGGGAAGAATGTAGAAGTAAAGATAAGCAATTAGCAGAATATAGTGAGCGTATAACCGCACTTTTGGAGAGACAACAGGAATTGACAGAAAAAGCATTGATTACAACCGGGCAAGCACAGTATCTACAAGCAAGCAATAGCACGCCCGCAGTAGAGGATAAGCCCGCCCGCAGTATTTGGAAGCGTTTATTTAGTAAGAAAGAGGATTAGTAGATGCGGGAAATATACAAAGATTTTTTGTGTAGGTATAATGAATGCGTAAGGAAGCCCGCAGAAATAAGTGGTAAAGAATGCCCGTGTATAGATTGCGTTGATTGCGTTGATAGCCTATTGGATGCTATTAGGGAAGCGGAAGAAATGCTAAAAGAAAATCCGTATTACATAGACGGAAACGGGCAGATACAGAAGATAGTTATATAGAATAAGCCCCGCCTATTGGATGAATGTAGGCGGGGCTTTATTTTTGTTTTACCAATTAGCAAGGGCATCAAGGGCGGGCGTTTTCTTTTCCTTTGCTTTGGGAAGCAAGGCGGGACAATACCGCTCGCAGAATGCGTATTTAGCATCAAGGACATTGACAGTTGCGATAGTTTCACCACCATCAACGGCAACCATTTTATGTGCGTGATAATACGCTTGCTTTTTGTTGCTCCATTTCATAAGCGGTGTGCCATCATCGTTGAATAGGGGAATAGATTTCTTTTTGGTGGTAGTGCCTAACGCAATACCTTTGAACCACGCCTTATCAGCGGGAGCGTGTTCGGCAATATAGCCCATCATCATTTCCATTGTGATTTTCTTGAATTGCCAGTTTTCAAAATAATTCTTTGCCATTGATAACACTTCCTTTGTTTTATTTGGATGATGATAGTATAAGCCCATTTCCGCAGATTGTCAAGCATAGGATAAAAAGCCCGCAGAATTGATAGAAATTTATAGACAAGGTTTGATTTTTGCCGTATTTGGTATGCGGACAAAATGCGGTTTTGTGTGCGTAGTATGCGGACAGAATAAGCAGAAAAAAATAAGTGTTCGGATTTACCGCTAAAATAGGTAGTTTTCCTAACTTTTTCATAGAAAACGGTAGTATAGGGGCAGTAATTGATAGCCACGAACGCAACCAAATATTTATTTTGTTGCGTTCGTGCTAAAATGCCAGTAGAAACCGATAGAAAATAGCGTGGTTATATAGTGGCGTTTTTCCGTTCGGTTAGCCCCGGTATAGGGGGGCTATATTACGGGAAAAAAAATCTTTTTACCGGGAATAGCGGTTATAGGTGGGCACAGTAATTTCTAAATGTGATTTGCGTTTTGCCGTGTCCGTTGCCGTATGCCAAAAGTAAAAGGCAGATGCGGAAGCCCGTTTATAAGCCCGGTGTAGCCCGCCTAATAGTATTTTGATAGGCACGCCCGCAAATACCTTGCTTTTGGAATTGTGTTGAAAAGCGGGCTTGTAGTGGCTTGTAGGACAAAAAATATTTTGCCGTTTAGAATTTTGAATTGCGTGAAAATTTGCTTTTGCTTTTGGTTTTTGGTATAATATAGGTAGAAAAGATAAGGAATTATCAAAACAATAAAAGTATGACAAATTTGTAGCAGTTATATATAGGCTTGCTACAAAAATGTCATTGTAGCAGATAGAAGCCCCGGTAAATGCGTAATTGCTCCCGGTTTTCCGTTCGGTTTTCCTATTCTTGAAAATTCTTTGGGCGGGAATGGCTAACAGATAATGCCTTATTTTCAAATATAGTGTAGGGGAAGCCCCTATAAATACAAATACTTGCTACTTATACATTTTACTTTGTTTTATGGCGGTGTGCTTGTTATTGCGGTTAGAAGCACACCGCCTTGAATTTAGCAGTATTTGTAAAAAATAATTTTCAACGCTAAATGCGGAAAGGTGGTTAGAAGCCAATGGAAGAAACTGTAAGAATAAATATTATTAGATTACATACGGAATACGGGATAGCGTATAAACACATAGCAAAGCAAATCGGTATTAGCCCCGCCTATTTATCACTATGGCTAAACCGCAATCGCAATTTTAGTGAATATATTTTAGAAAGAGCCATAGAAAAGTATGGTTATTTAGAGGTGTAGTAAGTATGACAAAGAAAGAATTATTATTCAAGCAAGAGCAGTTGTAGAAACAATTAGCCGATGTTTAGAAGCAATTAGAAAAGTATGATACCGCATTCAATATACACGATAATGAAAAGCCCTATAAAAAATACACTATTGCGGAATGTAGCCAGTTATACGAAATTAGCAAGCGTGCGTATGATTGGCTAAATGAAAATCCGCAGAATAATATTTTAGATTATAACGCACAATGTCCCGTTGCTTATCGTGTGCTATTGGAGCATTGATAGAATGAAACTGACAAAGAAACATTTAGATGCTATTGGAATGATGATAGTAGGGCAATCGTGCCAATAGATAGCCGATGAATTAGGCGTAAGCAAGCAAACGATTATAAATTGGCGTGCTGATGCTGATTTTATGCGGGAATACGAAAGATGTATTAGAGAAGATTTGGCGGTAGTTGCCGGGGAAGCAAAAGAAATTTTATTGGATTTGATGCGAAACGGCAAGAATGAAAATGTAAGATTGAAAGCGTGTTAGGATGTGCTATCACGGGCGGGATTTGATGCCGTTACCAAAAGCAAGGTAGATTTAGATATTCCGCAAGATATTATTATAAACATTGAATAAGCGGAAGCCCCGGCTAACCGCAACAAAGAGCCGGGACAAACCGCAATGTATAGGTAGGTGTAAAGATTTTGTCCCACAAAAAACCGTTATTTGTAGAAACGAATAAAATTGGAAAGACGGGAGAAACGGCAATCACGGAATATTACGGAAGCCGTGGCGTGCCCGTGATAGATGTAAGTAATAGCAAAGAATATCAAGCAAAAGATATTGATTTGCTGATAAATGGTTAGCCCGTAGAAGTGAAAACCGGGCAGAAGATACCGCAATACAAAGAAATTTGCGTGGAATTAGTAAGCAATGATAGCCCGGATAGATGGCGGGATGGATGGCTAAATACAAGTGAAGCCGAAGTAATAATTTATTATAGCCCGCAAGAAAATAAAATGTATTAGTTATCATTGCCGGAATTGCGATAGTATGTGAATGCTAATTTAGATAGATTGAAGCAAAGGCGTGTGTATGTCAATGAATTTGATGATGTATAGAAACCATCTATTTTGGCATTTGTGCCTATTGAAGAATTAGAAACAAGTATCACAAACTACCGCACAATAGAAATTGAAGAATGAAAGGTTGGTTATAGTATGGCAACAGTAAAAGCAGAAGTATTCACGGAAACTTATTTACACCGGGGGCAATTCTACTATTCCCGCAAGATTTAGGTAGAGCGTAGCAGATACCGCTACACCGGGGAAATAGATAATTTATTAGATGCTGATAAGTTATTGAATACTGAAATAATCACTATTGAAGAATAGGATATTAGCAGTAATTATAAATTGCTTTATTTATGGAAACAAA